>NZ_JAESIF010000168.1:0-4177 GCF_016757295.1 Streptomyces sp. M2CJ-2
ATCGCAGGTCACAAGGCACTTCCTCGTTTCAAGAAGAGTTATCCACAGACATCGAATCGGTGGATCAAGGCTAAGGCATCGGTCGCAACCGACGAGAAGGTCCTCACAAGAGCGAGCACATCAGCGGAAGAGAGCGCCGCAGCAAGCAGCGATCGCCCTTCTTCCGTAGCTCCTCTCCTCTTGGCAGCCGCTACCGGTGCGGACACCTGCTGCTCGGGTTCGATGACGGTGCGGGCCGGCTCCACGGTCCGATCCAGTAGGGCTACGGCCTCCTCGACTCGGCCCGCGCCTGCCCTCGCCGCCGTCATCGGGCGCAGCGCGAACGCCTGCCGTCCGGCCCCGCGCGGCCCGTGCCCCGCGACACCCGCGCCGGCCGCGCATCGCGGGACGCACATGCTCGGCAGAGAGGTCTGCACCTGCGGATAGGGTCCTTCGGCATGAGCACAACACCGCCCGGCATACGCCGGGTCAGCCCCCGCGCCGCCCCTAAAACCGGGGCGGCCCGCACCGCCGCCGCGTTCGGCGCCGGGTGCACCCGCGCCGCCGGCCCCAGCGGCAGCGCGCACCCGGACCACAGCGTCGCCGGGCACTCGGCCGGCCCCCGCCACGGCACCGGGAACCAGCCCAGGACTGATGATCTGTAAGATTTTGTCAGTGGTGGTTCGGCATGATGATGTCAGTGCGGTTGGTATCGGGTTTCTGCTGTTCAGCGTGCTGTGGTGGGGGTTTCGGGTGGTGACACGGATGCCGATTTAGCGCTGACGTTTTTGGTGATGATGCGGGTCAGTTGGTCGCCGGTCGGTATAGCGCGGGGTGTGTTGTCGCTGGTCAGGGCCGTGGTGGGGGCGTGTGACGGTCCGCCCCTGGACACCGGGATGGCACGGGCATCGGATTTCACTGTCATGAGGCGATGGATCCCAGGTGGTCTGTCGGCATGAAGCCGAGTGGCTTCGTTCACTTCTAGGGGCAGCGTTTGTCCGCCAGTTTGGGCAGCAGTTGCGGATCTTGAGGCCCGTGAATGTTCATGGGAAATAGCAGCGCGAGCGACGCGCGGTGCGTCACTGTCCAGCGGGTGCTCGGGTGAGCCCGATTCCGACCTTGGTCTGCATCTGGCCGAGGAGGTGGAGGGCTCGTGCCCGTGTCGGCACTCCGCGCGCTGTCCCCATCCAGTAGGCGTCTGTGAGCTTCTCTGTCGCCGCGAGGATCCGGTCGTCGTCCTGGGTAGCCAGAACGAGGACGAACCGCACGTAGTCGCCGATGTCGGTGCCCTGGGGGTGCTGCGTGAAGGTCCGCAGCTGCGGAATCAGGGCGGGCAGGGTGCGGTCCGTTGGGAAGACGACGGCGAGGCCGGCGAGGGCCAGGCGAACCGCCGGGCATTCGGCCGACCAGCGGGCCAGCAGACCTGGGACCTGAGCCTGGACCGCGCTGCGGGCCCGGGCTTCGCTGTCGGGATCGGCATGTTGCGGAGTGGCCGGCCAGGTTTCGGAGAGGTGGCGCTCAGCAACGGTGGCAGCGCTGAACAGCAAGTCGACGGCTTGGAACCGTTGTCGGGCGGGAATCCGCTCGTCGAGGGCGAGGGGAGGCCCGATCTTGTGTCACCGTTCGCAGTGGACTTCTTCGCGTACCCGCTCAGATCGGTCAACGGCGCACCCGATAGCGCAGGTGAAGCACCCGGTTGCCCTGAATCACCACGTCAGGATCCTCCAACAGGTGCTGCGCGTGGACCGACCCGAAGTAGCGCTTGCCGGACCCGAACATGACGGGTACGACGTCCATGCGCACCTCGTCGATCAGGCCCGCGGCAAGCACCTGGCCACCGACGTCGCCAGCGGCGACCTCGACCATGCGGTCACCCGCAAGCTCCTGGGCCTTGGCCATGGCTGCCTCGACGCCGTCGACGAAGTGAAACGGCGCCTCGGGGTCCCAGCCCTCGGGCTCCGGCCGGTGCGTCACGACGACCACGTGGTCGATCCCGCCCGGCGGCTTCCCGTCCCAGCCGTCCGTTAGGTCGAAGACGTGGCGGCCGACGATCGTGACTCCGATCTGGTCCCAGTACGGCCGGGTGTAGTCGTAGGACGTCTGCGACACCTTCAGCTCGCCGCTCTCGTCCAACGGGACGTCACCGCTGGACAACCAGTCGAACAGCGGTCCGGGCTGGTCGTTCTCGTCCGCGACGAAGCCGTCCACCGACACCGAGCTGTACATGACCACCTTGCCCACGGGGCTCTCCTCTGCTTTGGGGTGCCCCAAATTAGCGTGTCGTGAGCTGTCGCTCTTGTAAGAAATCAATCGGCCGACAGCGGCCAGCTGTGATGTGTCGGGTTCGTGTCAGTGGAGCGATCGGCAGCCGCCGACGGCTGCTTTCCTCCGCCTTTCCGCTGATTACGATGGGAGCGAGTGCCTTTCCACTGCTGACACGGGGTGACACGGGCGGCGGGGCTCACTGTCACGGCGCGGTATGTCCCCTGGCGGTTCACTGACACGAGGCCGAGACATCGCACGGCGCGGGCTCTTCCCGTTCAGGTGTCGGCGGGCAGAAGGTGAACCAGGCCCGGCCCAGGGCCCCTGGTCCGTTTTGGTGTGGACCGCGACTCTGCTGCGCAATTCGCTGCGTAGGTGAGGGTGGGTCCGGGATGATCACCTTCGAGGTCGCTTCCCTGTCGTGCGGCCGTGGAGGCGGTACGGATGTCGATGCTGCCGGTGGGGCTGCCGGAGATCCCGGAACAGACGGTGGCGGTGGCCAGGGCGGCGTTTCCCAAGGGGAGCCTGCCGGTACGGGTGCGGGACCGCCTCGCGGAGGTCTTCGTCGACGAGCCGTTCGCGGGGGCGTTCGGGGTGCGTGGGGCGCCGGGGTTGTCGCCGGGGGCGTTGTCGCTGGTGACGGTGTTGCAGTTCGCCGAGGACCTCACCGATCGACAGGCTGCTGCGATGGCGGTGCGGGCCATCGACTGGAAGTACGCGCTGGGGTCGGAGCTGACGGACACCGGCTTCGATGCCAGCGTGTTGTCCAGGTTCCGGGCTCGTCTCGCGGACAACGGCATGGAGCGGGTGGTCTTCGACCGGCTCCTGGAGCACTGCAAGGACGCCGGTCTGGTGGCGGCCGGAGGCAAGCAGCGCACCGATTCCACCCATGTGATCAGTGCGGTGCGGGACCTGAACCGTCTGGAGTTGGCCGGTGAGAGCGTGCGGGCGGCGCTGGAGGCCCTGGCGGTCGCGGCGCCGCTCTGGCTGGCCGGGCAGATCGATGTGACGGAGTTCGCCGAGCGGTACGGGCCGCGCGTGGATGGCTGGCGCATGCCGTCCTCACAGGCCAAACGCGACCGGCTCGCCCAGGTCTTCGGCCAGGACGCGCTGACTCTGTGCCGGGCGGCCTGGGCCGAGGACACCCCGGTGTGGATCCGCGAGATCGAGGCCGTGCACCTGCTGCGGCAGGTTCTCGTGCAGACCTACCTCATCCGCAGCGATTCCAGAGGACGGCAGGTGATCAGGAAGCGGGACGCCGACGACGGCGTCCCGCCCGGCCAACTCCGCCTGGCCTCCCCTTACGACGCGGACGCACGCTGGGCAGCAAAGGGCGAGGACCTGTTCTGGATGGGATACAAGATCCACCTCACGGAAAGCTGCACCACCCTCCCCGACGCCGACGCCGACGCCGACGCCGGGTCCGGGAGGATGCCGAACCTGATCACCGACGTGCACACCACCGACGCGACCGTGCCCGACGTGAAGGCGACCGCCCCCATCCAGCAGAGCCTCGCCGAGCACGGTGTGAAGCCGGCCGAGCACTACCTCGACTCCGGCTACCCGTCGGCCGACCTGATCACCAGGGCCATGCAGGACGGCATCCGCATGGTCACCCCGGTCCTTCTGGACCACTCTGCGCAGGCCAAGGCCGCCGACGGCTTCGACAAGAACGCCTTCACCATCAACTGGACGACCCGCCAGGTCCGCTGCCCCGCCGGGAGGACCAGCTCCCACTGGAACCCCGTCCAGCAACACGGCACAGACGCCATCGTGATCACCTTCAGTGTCCTGACCTGCCGCGACTGCCCCTTCCAGAAACAGTGCACCACCTCGAAAACCGGCCGCCGCATGCTCACCCTCAGCCTGGATCCACCGCATGACGGCCGGCTGCGGAAGGCGGAACGAGAAGAGGTGCCCGCTGACCTGCGATGAT
>NZ_JAESIF010000169.1:0-4135 GCF_016757295.1 Streptomyces sp. M2CJ-2
AGCCACCCCCTTCGCCACAGAGCGTGACGCCACGTCAGCAAGCCGAACCAGCGCACCGCTCAACTTCGAAGACCCCCTTTTCAGCCCAGCAGCGCATGCCAGCCTCGGCCAGGGCGTCGATGACGCCGCAGGCACGGGCGGGCGCGGACGTCGTACACAGTGTCGGGCGCTCAGCAGCCCGGACAGGAACCGCAGGGTGGTACTGGACAGATCGAGTCCCGATGGGCAGGCAAGCACACGAAGCTCCGGGCGGACAGGTTGCTCTTGGTCGACACCCCCTCTACCAGGAGCTTCACTTCTTCCCACGCCCGACCCCCACGCCAACTCAGCCAGACATCAGCCAGGTTGGAAACAGTTCAGTGAGCAATCGCCGGACTTTTGAGGGACTTGTGGCCGGGCGACCCCGGCACTTCGGGGCCGCCCGGTCTGCTTGTCACGAGCTGGGCAGAGACAGCGCGATCGCGTCGGAAGGCGTGCGTGTGAACTGTTTCCGTAGGACCGGCTTGGCGAGCTTGCCCGAGAAGGTGCGGGGGAGCGGTTGCGCCAGGGCGACCGCGTGCTTGGGCTGCTTGTAGCGGGCAAGGGAGGCTTGTGCGGTCGATGCGAGGCGGCTGGCGACGACCGACGGGTCCTGGTCGGTATGGAAGACAACCATCGGGACCTCGCCCCACCTGTCGTCCGCCACGCCGATGACGGCAAGGTCCACCACCCCCTCCACGGAGCCGAGAACCTTCTCGATCTCGGCGGGGTAGATGTTCAGGCCGCCGGAGATGACCATGTCCTTCCTCCGGTCGACAACCTTGAGGAAGCCGCCGTCGTCCTGCAGGCCCAGGTCGCCAGTGCGCAGCCATCCGTCGACGAGGGTATCGGCAGTCTCCTGGGGACGGTTCCAGTAGCCGTGCATGGTGTGCGAGCCACGGACCAGAATCTCCCCGACCTCGCCGGCCGGGACCGTCTGGCCGTCGGAATCCGCGATGCGGATGGCGGTGCCCACGAGCGGCAACCCGGCGAAACCGGGACGCGTGAGCGCATCCTCGTACCGCATGGTGGAGACCAGTCCCGATGCCTCGGTCAGCCCATAGACCTGCGTCACCGGGATACCGCGTGCCTGGTAGACCTTCAGCAGGTCCGGATTCACCGGGGCGCCGCCCGCTCCTGCGAACTTGAAGTCGGCCAGCCTGCGCCGTCCGAAGCCGGGCAGCGCCGCCATGCGCTCCCAGACCACCGGGACCGTCGTTGTCGCCGTGACCTGGTGCCGCTCCAATGCGTCGAGGCAGCGCTCGGCGTCGAAGTCGCCGGGCAGCACCATCGTCGCGCCTGGGAACACCACCAGTTGCATGAAGACCGAGATGACTGAGCCCGTGTAGACCAGAGGTGCGGCCAGCAGTACGCGGTCGCGCCACGAGATCCCGTGGGTGATCATTTGGGCCTGGCCGGGGGCCAGTACGGAGCGGTGCGTCAGCAGCGCGCCCTTTTGCACTCCCGTGGTGCCGGAGGTGTAGCAGATGAACGCGCCGTCGTCCTCGTCGACCTCAGTGATCGGCGCCGTCCCGGACTCCGCCATGAGCAGGTTGTATCCCGGCAGGTCGGACGAATCGGTGGCGAAGATCTCAAAGCCGAGCGCCTTGTGTCCTGGCTCCAGCAGGTGGGCGAGTTCGCCCTCGGTCACCACGACGCGCGGGTCGGCGTCCTGGAGGAGGGGAGCGAGCTCCGGGGCCAGCAGCCGGAAGTTGAGCGGAACGCTGATCGCGCCCAGCTTCAGAGTGGCCAGGATGACATGGGCGAGCTCCGGGCGGTTGCGCATGAGTACGCCCACCCGGTCGCCCTTGCGGACCCCGCGAGCCGCTAGGCCACGGGCGAGGGCGTCGGAGACCGCATCGAGTTCTGCCCAGCTCTGTACGTCGTCACCGAAGATGATCGCCGCGTGGTCGGGACGATTTTTCCCCCAGTAGCGAACGAGATCATTGATGTTCATGCCAGCTTCCCATGTCCCTTGTTCGGTTGCTGTTTTCATGCACACGACGGCAGAGCGCGGTGTTGATCCGTCAGCCCACGACTGACCGCGCCGAGCCTGCGACTCGCCCTGATGAGCAGAAGCTGCTTGGAAGAGGCACGGGTGACCGACGGATACGGGATGCCGGGCCGTGTTCTCCGTGGGCTGTGTGACGCTCGTCAGGACGCGCCGGCGTTGCGTCCGGCAGCCTGCGAGGGTGCTCCCTCGAGGCCCAGCTCGGACAGGGCCGCTTCGTCGTAGCCCGCCACGTCCCGCAGCACCTCCCACGTGTGCGCGCCGAGTCCCGGGGCGAGATCGGCTGCGAAGTCCTCTCCAGCGACACGGACCGGGCTCACCATCAGCTCCAACTCGCCCACGCCGTCGTAGGTGACCGTGTAGGTGTTCCGCCGAGCCTTGAAATGGGGATCCTGGATGAGCTCGTGGACGCTGTTCACCGGTCCGCCGGCGATGTCGTGCGTGAGGAAGAGCTCGGTCCACTCCTCGCGCGTGCGCTCCAGGAAGATGGCGCGCAGTTCGCGCCAGACCGTCTCGGCGCGCCGAGCGGATCCCTCGTCGACGGTGGTCAGGTCGATCTCCAGGAGGTCCGGACGGTCGACGGCATGGCAGAAGTTCCGCCAGAACTTCTCCACGTGGGCGCCGAACAGCATGGCGCCGCCGTCCTGTGTCCGGTACGCCTCCAACCGGGGCCAGTCCGGCAGCCGACCGTCGGGCAGCCAGGCGGAGCGCTGCGTCGTCCGGCCCTCGTTGAGGGCCGAGTCGGTCTCGTCCGGGATCCAGCTGGCTGCCACGTCGATGCCGGCCACCTCGAGCCGTGTCCCTGCCCCGGTGCGGCGGGCGTGGAGAATCCCCGCGAGTATGCCCATCGCTCCGTAGGCACCCAGTCCGTACATCGCGATCCCCGGTGCGGTCGAGCCCGCGATGCCCTTGTCCGGAGGCGTGCTCGGAGTCGCCACCTCGCGCAGGCCGGCGTAGGCGTCGAAGACAGGTCCGCCACTGCCAAGCCGCCGGTAGGGCCCGTCGCTGCCGAGGCCGGAGACCGTGCAGAAGACGAGCGCCGGGTTGGTCTCCTTCAGTACGTCGTATCCCAGGCCCAGCCATTCGAGATAGCCAGCACGTGTTCCCTCGATCACCGCGTCGCTGACCTTGGCCAGCTCTAGGAAGGCAGCCTTGCCCGCGTCGCTCCGCAAATCGAGCGCTACGCTCTTCTTGCCGCGGTTCCAGCGCAGGTGCATGAAGGCCGGACCGTCGGGTCCGCCCACCGCCAGGGAGCCACCGGTGCGCACGGGATCGCCCACAGGCCCGGTTTCGACCTTGATCACCTCGGCGCCGAGATCAGCGAGATGGCCACCGACGGACGAGGGCGCCAGGTGGGCGACCTCCAGGATGCGCACCCCTGCCAACAACGAGTAGCCGCTCATGGGAACCTCCGGGTCGTGATCCGAGTCATTGTGTGTCCCACGCCCAGCGCCGGCCCTGATTTCTGGTGAGGTGTGCAGGGGAGAGCCGGACGCCCACGGAATGCTGTCCGGTGCGTCGTGGGGGCAAAGTGTTCGAGAGGGCGGGAGCACGGGATGTGGCGTCCACCGCAGCGCCGTAAATCTAATGGCATTCGCCAAGTCGGGCAAGACCTCGTGGGCGTCGAGTGCACCTCACTGCCGCACCCCGTCGGCCCTGACCCTTGTGGCTGACTGGGGAGTTTCTGGGAAAGCGCCTGGTGACGGCCTCCCGTGCCCACGAGGAGGGATCGGGGTCTCGACCGTTAATAACCTACTGCGATAAGGTTTAGGTGCTTGTCTTGCGTGGATCCCTGTCGCAGGCTTACCGGTCCGGCGGGCATGGTCGGGGAACCGTGTGCTCGTGCCGATGCGACTCTGGTCATCGAAGAAGGGAGTGCGGCAAGTGAACCGCCCCGGGTTCGGTAGAGATCTCAGATTGTGGTTGTGACCTGGGGTTCCGTGGATTCCATGTAGTGGTCGGCCTCGTACTCGACGGGCGGAACGTTGCCTATCTCACCGTGCAGTCTGCGGTGGTTGTACCAGTCGACCCACTCAGCCTCGATCCACCGCGTGAATTCTGCTCACGGGCGTCGGGCGGCTCCTGGTGGTTTCTTCGGGACGCGGG
>NZ_JAESIF010000017.1:0-139531 GCF_016757295.1 Streptomyces sp. M2CJ-2
ACACAAATGACGAGGACAAGACTAGATCGTTCTAGAAATCGTGTGCCCACACTTTCGCTACCCGCCCACAGGCCGTATCGCGCTGACCTGCGACAACGACGCCCCGGACCCATTCATGTGCCCATCAACTGATGAACTCGGGTTTCCGGGACGCCCTGGGCTCTCTCGCCCTTCAGCACCTGCCTCCCGACGTTGCCGCGGGGTGGCGAACTTAGTATGTATCTCCACCAACGGCCTCATGGGGGTGCCCCGTGAGAGGATCGCGGACGTGAAACTGATCGAGAACACCGAGGCACGACGGGTGGAGGCGCTCAGTGTCCTTGCCCCTCAGACGCAGGCCGCCCTGGGGCAGTTCTTTACCCCTGCACCAGCCGCCGACCTGATCGCCTCGATGCCTCGCCTAGACGCGCTGAGCAACACCGTGCGCGTCTTGGACCCCGGCGCCGGGGTCGGCTCGCTTACCGCCGCACTGGTGAGCCGACTGCACGACGAGCGCCCTGACCTGGACGTTCACGTGGTTGCTGTGGAGAAGGACCCGCAGGTCATGCCCTACCTGCGGACCACGCTTGAGGAATGCAGGACAACCTACGGCACCACGTTCGACCTCGTGCAGGGCGACTACCTCACCGACGACGACGCACTCATCGACGGGCCGTTCGACCTTGTCGTCGCCAACCCACCCTACGGAAAGCTCGCCGCAGGCAGCCTGCACCGTACGCGCATTGCCCACCTCCTGGTCGATACCAGCAACATCTACACGGCCTTCTGGGCCAGGGCCACAGCCGCCCTCGCCCCCGGCGGCCAGATCTCGATCATCGTGCCCCGCTCCTGGGCCAACGGCACCTACCATCGCGCCTTCCGCCAGTGGATGCTCGACCGCACCAGCCTCGACCTCCTACACGTCTTCGAGAGCCGCAACACAGTCTTCGCTGACACCGGCGTCCTCCAGGAAAACGTCATCGTGACTGGCACGCGGGGCGACCAGCAGCCAGAGGTCGTCCTGTCGGCGTCGATCGCGCACGACGACGTCCCGCTGCGCCGTACCATCCCGTTCGGCGCCGTGGTCCTGCCCGGGGACCGCGAGCGGTTCGTCCGCTTCGACGACTCCGCTGTCGTGCCGCCGGCCGTCTCATTCACCCTGGCCGACCTAGGCCTGGGCGTCAGCACGGGCAAGGTGGTCGACTTCCGCAACCGCGAACACCTGACCGACGACCTCAGCGCCGAAGATGTCGTCCCGATGATCTACCAGGCCAACGTGCGCGGCGGAGAGATCGAGTGGCCGCAGCGCCCCGCGAAGAAGCCGCAAGGCTTCTTCCCCAGCACCGAGGCCGCCCGCAGGCTGCTCCTGCCCGAAGGGCACTACGTCGTCATCAAGCGCTTCTCCGCCAAGGAGGAGAAGCGGCGTGTGGTCGCGGGCGTCTGGAAGCACGACGGCCCGGTTGCCCTGGACAATAAGACCAACTACCTGCATGAGAAGAAGGGGCCTATCGACCCTCAGCTCGCGCACGGGCTGATGCTCTGGCTGAACTCCTCGACGCTCGACGCGATCTTCCGCACCTTCTCCGGGCACACCCAGGTCAACGCCGGGGACGTCAAGACGCTCCCCTTCCCCTCTCGTGACGACTTGGTGCGCTTGGCGCAGAACGCGCCGGAATGGCTCCCGGAACAGGCGAAGCTCGACGCCCTCGTAGCTGACATGTTCCCCGCTGTCGTAGGCTCAGCGGAGTGATCAGCACATTACGAGCATCCGTCGACAACGCCAGCGCCCTCCTGCAAGCCTTCGGCTTCGACAAGGTCCGCTGCAATAACAGGTCCGCCCTGACGGCCCTCGTGCTGCTGGGCCTGGAGCCCGGCGAGCCGTGGGGCACGGCGACCAACCCGCGTCTCGGCGTCACGGAAATCATGGGCGTCATTGCGGAGAAATGGGGTAAAGAGTATGCCCCGAACTCGCGCGAGACCTTCCGCAAGCAGACGCTCCACCAGTTCGTCGACGCGGGGTTCGCTGAGCACAACTCCGATGCTCCCGAAGGGCGCGCGGTCAACTCCTCCAAGAACAATTACCGGATCGCTCCGGCTGCTCTGTCCATAGTGCGTCTCTTCGGCACCCGGGGGTTCCAAGACGCCCTCGACACCTGGGTAGCCGAGGCTCCCACCCAGCAGGCCGCTTACAAGGCAACCCGCGAGATGCAGATGCTGCCGGTCACGCTTCCTGACGGTTCTCTGTTCCGCCTCTCTCCCGGGGGCCAGAATCCCCTGATTCGGGACATGGTCGAGGAGTTTTGCCCTCGCTTCGCCCCCGGCGGACAAGTGCTCTACCTGGGAGACGCCAAGGATCACCGCTACGACATCCGCCAAGACGACGTCTTCGCACGTCTCGGGTTGGCCTTCGACGAGCACGGCAAGAACCCGGACCTCGTGGTCTACGACGAGCAGCGCGGTTGGCTTTTCCTGATGGAAGCCGTCACTTCTCACGGACCGATCGACTTCGGACGGCGTGAGCACCTGAAGAACCTTTTCGCGACGGACAAGGCAGGGCTGGTGTTCGTGAACTGCTTCCCGGACCGTGCCACGATGCGTAAGTGGCTGGCCGACCTTGCATGGGAGACCGAAGCCTGGGTGGCTGACGCGCCCGACCACCTGATCCACCTGAACGGCTCACGGTTCCTCGGCCCCTATGAGTGACCCTTTTCAGCTCGCGCTCTGCCTGGGTCGACGGCGGACGGGATGGGAGCTCCCCCCCCCGCACGCCCCTTATGGGTCCGCAGTCGGCGACGGCGCCCCCTCCATCCCGGTGCCGGCCGGATCCCCCGCCGGAGGCATCGTTCTGGCCTTGACCGGCCCGTGTGCGGTACTCGACATCATGGGATTCGGCTCACCCGCCTACGCGCGGCACGGGCGCCGGCCGGGCTGGAGCGGGGCGGAGACAGGAGCGCAGGCCCGGCCGGGGACCGGGCCGCGCGCGGTGAGCGGAGCGAGCCGCCTTGAACCCGTAAAGAAAGTTGTAACTCAGTCTGTGGTGTGGGGCTTGAAGCGGTGTACACAGGCTGGGAGTTCAGTGTTCTGCCGGTGTGCGAGGGGCAGGAAGAGGACTGGCCGGATGGTCCATGTGATGCGGACGTCCGCGTGCGTGATGGTCACCGTGCACGGCTCGGAGCGCAGGAGAGCCCTTCGGGTCTGGGCGCGCTCTTCGTGCAGCCATGCCCAGGCTTCGTCCGACGCGTCGGAGTCGAGTGCTGGTGAGATGGTGCGGAGGGCAATGGCAACCCATCGGTCTGCCTGGGGTGCTGAGTACGCGTCGAACGATGCCAGGAGTGCCGGCTGTTCTGTGGTGCTGACGTCCTCGGTCCAGCATTCGCACCAGTAGCCGCGGGTGGGCCCGTTCACGAGGTCGCTCCCGTCGGATGGACCACGAGGACGTAGCGGGTGTTCTCGTCGTACAGGGTGAGTTGGTAGCCCGTGCCTTCGGTCATGTAGGTGAGGGCTCGTTCGTGTTCTGTCTCGTCCGTCAACCAGTGCAGGCCGGGCTGTGCGTACGCGGCGTCGAGCTGGTCAGTGATGTGACGCGTGCGCTTGCGTAACCAGCGCAGAGCCAAGCGCGGGCTCGTGGTGTCGTGTGACCCCATGGGGACGGAACGGACCTCGTTCAAGGGGTAGGCGGCGGCCCGACACCGGTAGGGAAGCGGTCGCTTGCTTGCGTTCAGCGCTTCAGGGGGAGCGGACGTCAGCACGGGTGTCCTCCTGCCGGGCCGGCCTCGGTGAAGAGTTCCGCGGTGACCGTGTGGCCGCCGTAGCTGTCGTGGATGACGACCCGGTGAGCGATCGAGCTGACCATGCCCAGGCCCCGGCCATGCTCGGCCTGGTCGTCCTGGTGCTCGGCCTTCGGGGCCGTGCTGGTTCCTCCCTCGTCCGTGACGGACAGGGCGACCACCTGCGGGGAGACGGCGAGGGCCAGATGGAAGCTGCCGGATGCCTGGCCGCTGGCCGTGTGGAGGATCGCGTTCGCGCTCAGCTCGCTGACGATCAGCTCGGCGTCCTCCGCGAACGGCGAGCCACGCAGGATGTCGCGGGTCCACCGGCGGGCCCTGCTGACCTCTTCCGGAAATCCTGGGCAAGACAGTCCCCAGACCCGGGCCCTACTCGTATACTCGTGCATACAAGTTCCTTCGCGCTGGTAGGCCGCCATGTGTAGCGGGTTCGGGCTAGACGAGTTTCACGCCGTCGTGGGCGCGGATGGCCGGCGGGGTCGCCGCGTCGAGTGCGTCCAGGACGCGGATTGCGTACGCCTCGTCGGTGAGTTCGATGACTTCTTCGCGGGTGGCCCAGCGCAGTGCGCGGGTCTCGTCCCCGGTGGTGGGTGTGCCGTCGGCCGCCTGGCAGCGGAAGACGAGGGAGACGATCAGGCCCGTCATGTTCTTGTAGACGCCGGTCAAGGTTGCGGGAAGCGCGATCTTGATGCCGGTTTCTTCGAGAACTTCGCGCTGGAGGGCTTCGGGGATGGTTTCCTCGCGTTCGAGGACTCCGCCCGGGGGTTCCCAGTGGCCGTTGTCGCGGCGCTTGATCAGGAGGGCCCGGCCTTGATCATCGACGATGACCCCGGCGACGCTCACGGAGTGCGGGCGTTCTGTGCTCACGTTCCTCGGCCCTCTCGGCTGACTAGGCTCTCCACCGTAGCAACAACACTCGCCCACTCGTCTAGATACCTAAAGGAGTACGCGTGACGTCTCTACCGAGCATTCTCGGCGGCCTCGACCCGACCAGTGATCGTGCGGTCTTCCGCCAGATCGCCGACCAGCTGCGCGAGGCCATCGACCGTGGGCGATTCAAGGAGGGCGAGAAGCTGCCCTCCGAGGCGGAACTGGTCGAGCACTACGGGGTTTCCCGGATGACGGTCCGGAACTCCTTCTCGATCCTCCAGGGTGAGGGCCTGGTACACGCCGAGCACGGCAAGGGCGTCTTCGTCCGGCCCCGGCCTCCGGTGCGTCGCCTCGCCTCCGACCGGTTCGCCCGGCGCCACCGCGAACAGGGGAAGTCCGCGTTCATCGTGGAGGCCGACGCCGCCGGCAGTCACCCGCAGGTCGACAGCCTGGAGGTGAAGGAGGAGAAGGCCGGTCAGGGCATCTCCGCCCGGCTCGGTTCCGTGCGGCGCGTGCTCGCCCGGCGGCGCCGGTATCTGCTCGACGGTCGGCCGGTCGAGTTCGCCACCTCGTACCTTCCGCTCGACATCGCCCGCGGTACGCAGATCGCCGAACCCAACCCGGGCCCCGGCGGCATCTACGCCCGTCTCGAGGAACTGGGCCACCAGCTCGACCACTTCGAGGAGGAGATTCGGGCCCGGATGCCCTCGCCGTCCGAGGTGAAGACGCTGCAACTGGCCTCCGGTGTGCCGGTGATCCACCTGATCCGTACCGCCTTCGATACCGCAGGACGGGCCGTGGAGGTCTGTGACACGGTCATGGCGGCGGACGCGTACGTCCTCTCCTACCAGCTCCCGGCGACCTGATCGGCGGTGCGCGAGGCCACTTCTTCGGACTCGTACACCTCGACAGGCATACTCGTCTAGACGAGTGGGCAAGCTGTGTGGCAGGGTGGTCCCCGTTCCCGGCGTCGTCGGGTTCGAAGGCTGCATCTTGTCTAGACGAGTAGATGGGGAAAGAAACCTTGCGCACCATCCGTGTGGAGACCTCGGCCGCGACGATTCTGCTGACCGAGGCGCCCGAGCCCAAGGTCCGCGACCGGCAGACGGGCGAGATCGCGAAGGACGCCGTTAGCGGTGAGGCCCTGATGACGCTCGGCGTCGTGTACATCGAGGAGGGGGAGTCGTCCCTGATCAAGGTGACAGTGCCGGAGAGCGGTGTGTCGGAAGGGCTCGCCCTCGGCGCCCCGGTCTCCCTGCCGGGCCTGATCGCTCGGCCGTGGGAGAGCGTGTTCAACGGCCAGCAGCGGCACGGCATCGCCTTCCGGGCCGCCGCCGTCACTCCGGCCGCCTTCCCGGCCGCCGTGGGGGCCACGGCCTGATGACCGACCTGGCAACGCTTCTGGAGGTGGGTGGTCCCGTCGCCGCACTCGGCGGTGGGGCCGCCTACGCCCGGGCACGACACCCTGGCGTCTACTGGTCCGCGGTCGGCATACCGGTGTCCACGGTCCGGCTGCTCAGCTCCTACGGCTCCGTCATGGAGGCGTGCGGGTTGACCGTGGCCCCTTCCCGGCTGCGGGTCCTGGCGGTCAAGGCCACCACCCGCCGTGAGGTCCGGCCCGTACCGCCGCGCCGGGGGATCATCCGGCCGACCACGACGGGGCTGCGGGTTCGTCTGCGGCTCGCCCCGGGGCAGGAACCCGCCGACGTGGCAGCCTCCGCCGAACGGCTGCGGCACGCCTGGGGCGTCCATGCCGTCTACGTGACCACGGTCAAGCCGGGCGTGGTCGACCTGCGGCTCGTCGGCTTCGACGTGCTGAGGCGGGTGCGTATGCCGCGCAAGCTCCGCTCGGACCTGCTTCGAGTGCCGGTCGCGCTGCGGGAGGACGCCACTCCGTTCATACGCGACTACCGCACCGTGCCGCACCAACTCACCCTCGGCGCCACGCTGTCCGGCAAATCCATGTACCTGCGTCACCTCGTCGCCGGACTCGCCCGCCAACCCGTCGCCCTCGTCGGCATCGACTGCAAGCGGGGCGTGGAACTGGCGCCCTTCGCTCCGCGCCTGTCGGCGCTCGCCACCGACCCGGAGCAGGCCGCCGAGCTGCTGCCCGTGCTCATCAAGGAGATGGAGGACCGATACGACCTGATCAAGTCCCGGCAGGGCATCGCGCCGAGCACGCCGGACGAGGAGATCACCTCCGACATCTGGGGTCTGCCCGAGCACGAACGCCCGGTGCCCGTCGTGCTGTTCGTCGACGAGGTAGCCGAACTTTTCCTCGTCGCCACGAAGAAGGACGAGGAACGCCGGGACGAGATGGTCACCCAGCTCATCCGGCTCGCCCAGCTCGGCCGGGCCGCCGGCATCTACCTGGAGGTCTGCGGGCAGCGCTTCGGCGCCGAGTTGGGCAAGGGTGCGACCATGCTGCGGGCCCAGTTGACCGGCCGCGTCTGCCACCGCGTCAACGACGAAGCCTCCGCCAAGATGGCACTCGGCGACATCGCCCCCGAGGCGGTCTCCGCCGCTTGCGCCATTGCCCCCGAACGGCCCGGCCTCGCCGTGGCCGGTGACACCTCCGGCGGCTGGTCCCGCATCCGCACGCCGTACCTCTCCCTCGGCGACGCCGCCGAGACCTGCCGCGAGTCGGCCCACCTGGTCCCCGATCTGCCCGCGCTCAAGTCCTTCCGCCCCGACGTGCCCGTACGGCCCGTCGAGACACCGAACCCGGTCGTGCGGCCCCGACCGGTGACCGACTGAGCCGCTGCCCTACTTCTCCACGGTCGGCGTGACCGCCTCATGCCATGTCCCTACCCCTCCCATGCCCGAACCCGGAAGGAGCCGCAGCATGCGCGCCCACCTGGCCCGTGTCGACGCGGTGCTCGTCCAAGCGGTCATCGCTGCCGCGCTGTCCTTCGCCCACCTGCACGACGTCGCCTTGGCGGCCGGACAGGACGGGTGGAAGGCGTGGGCCTATCCCGTCTCGGTCGACCTGCTGCTCGTCGCAGCCTGGCGCCGACTGCGGTCCGGTGACGCGAAAGCGGCCGGGTGGTGCTGGTTCGTGATCGCACTCGCCGCGTCCCTGGGCGCGAACGTCGCCACCGCCGGACTGCTCGACTTGGACGACGTGCCGGCCTGGCTCCGCATCCTCGTCGCGGGCTGGCCCGCGGTCGCCTTCCTCGGCGGAACTCTCCTCGCCCACTCGTCGCCGCCCTCGAACGACGAGACCGACGAAACCGAGGACCAGCGCGAGGAGGGGCGCGAGGAGATCCAAGACCAGAAGCCCGAGGAGATCGAGGACCAGGAGGACGCGCCCGATCCCGTACCGGAGCTTCCGGCGCTACCCACTGCCGAGCCGACGCCCGCTCGGCCTGCCGTCCCCGTACCGGCCGCCCTGGTCGAGCACGCCCGCAAAGTCGCCGCCGAGCACCACGCCCGCACCGGAACAGCCATCGACACCCCGACCCTGCGCGCCCGCCTCGGCGTCCCGCCACCCATGGCCGACGCCATCGCCGCCCAACTCACCTGACCAACAAAGGGGAACCATGCATCTCTGCTTCAACACGGCCGCCGACTACCTCGAAGCGGCCCGCGAGATGGCCGTAAGCGGCCGGTCGGCGCTCGCTCGACTCCTCGCCGAAGAAGCCGCCGACCGCACATCGGACCCCGCCGAAGCCGCCCGGATCCTGCGCGAATTCCCTGGCCCCAGCGAGCGACAGGAGGACTGACCATGCCCGCACCGAAGCGCTTCCGCTCCGTCACCCGCATCGGCCCCGTCCAGGTCGGCACGGCCTACGACGGTCGCGGCCGGGAGAAGCACACCGCCGCCTGCACGGCCCCGCGCTGCGGCTTCTCCGCCGACTACGACAGCCGCGCCGCCGCCGAACTGGCCGCCCGTACCCATTGCTGCCCCGTCCGCTGAAAGGACCCGCACACCGTGACTGTCAGTCTGCCGCTCGTCGTCCTCCTCGGCTTCTTCGCCTGGGGAGCGGTCAAGTTCCTCGGCGTCCGCACGTGGATCGTCGTCCTGATTGCCCTCTTCGGCTTCTGGCTCTCGGACACCTTCGTGGCCCCGGCCATCGAGTCCGGCACGCGCTCCGGCGTGGACATCGTCAACGGCTCACATGACTAGACGAGTAGGTAAGGAGAGCTTCGCCGTGTTCCTGCCCAAGTACCCCGACAGCCCGACGCCGCCACCCGCGCACACCCACACCGTGGCCGACCAGGTGCCCGCGCGGCGGCCAGCCCCTCAGATCTCCGTCAGCACCGGAGCGGTCGCGGCCGTCCTCGTCGGCGGCGTCGTGCTGACCGCGCTCCTGGCCGCCGTCGCCGTCACGGCCGTCTCCGTGGCCGTCGCCGCCGTGGTCCTGCGCTCGCTGCTCCGCGACCAGCACCGCCGCTGACACACCAGACCCCCGGGGCGGCCTCGATACCGCCAAGCATCCGCCGCCCCGGGGGCCGTCTCCCTCCAGCCGAACCAGAAGGAGAAAGCCATCATCACCCGCGCCACTCCGCCCCCGCTTCACGAACTCGGCGAACTGGCCGCCCTCGGCACCATGCCCGCACTCCTGCGCCAACTCTCCGGCCTCGGCGGCTGCACGCACCCGATCCGCCTCGACGGCCACCGCACCGAGTACGACCTCAACACCCGCACCGGCGAGATCGGCAACGTCCTCCACCACCTCGACTCCTCCAGCCTCCCGGCCGGTCACCTCCTGGTCCGCTGCAACAACCGCCGCACGACCCGCTGCGCGGCCTGCGCCGAGGTGTACCGCCGCGACACCTTCCACCTGATCACCTCCGGACTGCGTGGCGGCAAGGGCGTCCCCGAACGCGTCGCCGCCCACCCGCGCGTCTTCGCCACCTTCACCGCCCCGGGCTTCGGCCCGGTCCACAACCGCCCCACCGGCCCGGCCGGCTCGGTCCGCCGCTGCCGCTGCGGCGCGCTCCACGACCAGGACGACCCCGCCCTCGGCACCCCGCTCGACCCGGACACCTACGACTACGAAGCGGCCGTGCTCTGGAACGCGCACGCCGGTCCGCTGTGGCGGCGCTTCTCGATCTACCTGCGCCGGGAGGTCGCCAAGCGCGCCGGCCTCACCCAGCGGGCCTTCCGCGAGTACGCCCGGGTGTCCTTCGCCAAGGTCGCCGAGTACCAGAAGCGCGGGGCCGTCCACTTCCACGCCGTCATCCGCATCGACGGCCCCGAGGGCGGCGACACCCCGCCTCCCGCCTGGGCCACCGCCGAGCTGCTGACCGACGCCATCCGGGCCGCCGCTGCCGCCGCACGTGTGGACGGCCCGGTCATCGACGGCCGCACTCATGCCTTTACCTTCGGCCGTCAGCTCGACGTCCGCACCATCCGCTCGGCCGACTTCGACGGCGGCCAGGAGCTGACCGAACGGGCCGTCGCCGCCTACATCGCCAAGTACGCCACCAAGGGCGCCGAGACCGCCACGGGAGCCCTGGACCGGCCGCTGAAGTTCCTCGCCGAACTCGCCCAGCTCGACATCAGCGACCACGCCCGCCGGCTCATCCGCACCGCCTGGGCCCTCGGCGCCCGCAAGGACCTCGAACACCTCCGCCTGCGGGCCTGGGCCCACATGCTCGGTTTCCGCGGCCACTTCTCCACCAAGTCCCGCCGCTACTCCACCACCCTCGGTGCCCTCCGCGACGCCCGCGCCGACTGGCGCCGCGCACAAGCCCTGGCAGCGACCGAGACCGGCCTGGACACGACCCTCGTCCTCGCGCACTGGGTCTACGCCGGGACCGGCCTCACTGACGCCGAAGCCTGGCTCGCCGAAACCCTCGAACCCGCCCCCGGAGCAGAAGGAGAACCCACCCATGGGTAGCCGACGCCTCGCTGTCGCGGAAGCGGCCTCCGAGTCGCGTGGTCTGCCGTCGCGGTACCTGACTCCTGACGACCTCGTGGCGATGTTCGACCTGCCCAGCGTCGAGACGGTCTACCAGTGGCGCCGCAAGCGCACTGGTCCCCGTGGCTTCCGGGTCGGCCGGCACCTGCGCTACGACCCTGCGGACGTCCAAGCCTGGGTCGAGTCCCTGCGGGAAGGGGCTGCCGCCTGATGGCCGGGCATATCCAAGACCGCTGGTACAGAACCGAGACCGGACCGGACGGGAAGGCGCGCAAGGTCAAGACCGAGCGCTACGGGTCCGGTCAGCGCTACCGCGCTCGCTACGTCGGCCCGGACGGCACAGAGAAGTCCAAGAGCTTCCCCGACCGTCAGAAGCGGCTCGCTGATCAGTGGCTGGCACACATCGAGGCGGACATGGCGCGCGGGCAGTACATCGACCCGCGTGCCGCCCGGATCACCTTTCAGCAGTACGCCGAACGTTGGGTCGCCACGCAGGGCGCCGACCCGAACACCCAAGCCTCGATGGAGTCGCAACTACGGCTGCACGCCTTCCCCTACCTCGGCTCGCGTCCGCTCGGCTCCTTCCAGCCGGCGCACATTCGCGACTGGGTACGGCAGTTGCAGGAGAACGGCGTCCGTGGGTCGTACGCCCGGACGATCTACTCCAACGTGCGCGCGACGCTCAGCGCGGCAGTGGATGACGGTCACCTTCCCCGCAACCCGTGTGCCGCCCGGTCCGTCCGGCCGCCGACCGTCGACAGCAAGCGCGTCGTGCCCTGGACGCCCGAGCGGGTCTTCGCCGTCCGGGCCGCCATGCCCGAGCGCTACCAAGCCATGGTCGACCTGGGCGGCGGCTGCGGGCTCCGCCAGGGCGAGATCCTGGGCGTGGCCGTCGACGCCATCGACTTCGAGTCGGACACGCTCCACGTGGTCCAGCAACTGAAGCTGAGCCGCAGCAAGGCCGTGTTCGCGCCTCCGAAGGGCGGCAAGCTGCGGGACGTGCCGCTTCCCGGCCCGGTCGCCGACGCGCTCCGGGAGCACATGAAGCGGTTCCCGCCGGTCGAGATCACTTTGCCGTGGAAGGTAGCCGACGGTCCTCCGGTGACCAAGCGGTTGATCTTCACCGGGCCGCGCGGTGGGCACGTCTGGCGTACGTCGCTCAATGAGGAGGCGTGGAAGCGGGCGCTCGCGAGCGCCGGGGTGATCCCCGAGCGGAAGCCGGGCGAGTCGTACACCGAGTCCCGCGAGAACGGCATGCACGCCCTGAGACACTTCTACGCCTCGGTGCTCCTGGACGCCGGGGAGAACATCAAGGCCCTCGCCGAGTACCTCGGCCACTCGGACCCCGGCCTGACCCTGCGCGTGTACGCGCACCTCATGCCGTCCAGCCAGGAGCGCACGCGCAGGGCTGTCGCTGCTGTCTTCGGCGATGTGTGAGCCAATTTTCAGTCACTTCGCAGCATGATTCGTGACAGCAGATTTGTTTGAAGCAGATTCTCGTTACGTGATTCGTGTTACGGATTTGGTTTCAGGGGTCCAAATCGCACATCATGTTTCCGTGTAGAAGATTACGTCCTTCGAATCTCGTTTCACGTTTGGCGATCCTGAATCTTATCCACACGAGATTTCGTGGCAAAGTTCTGCGCCGCATCGCTGTCGGCATCCTTGCTCCCGAGCACGGCAGCAAGCTCACTGCCAGGGCGTCAAGGCCTAGCGCGGCTGCGGGGGCACTTGAAGACGGAGCCTGCGTGAGCACTCGCGGGTATCAGGGCCGGGTCAACACCCGATGCTCCTCGCTGGTTAATAGGGTAGATATAGGGCCTGGGCTGATGCGCTTTGTCGACCGCCAGATGGGGTGTATGTTCTTCCTACCCAAATAGTGGAGAGGCCGCCAGTCCAGGGGCGGCCTCTCCTTTCCATGGGATCGACTATTACCTAGGAATGGAACAGCGCATGACCCACACGGAGAAGGCTATGATGTCACGCCGAGGCCTCCGCATCGACCTCACCCTCCACCCCCTGCCGTTCCCGCTCATCGGTCTCGGTGGTGCGTGGCTGAGCGTCCGGGCCGGCACAGACGTGGCCGTCGCCACCCTGGTGGCGCTCCTCGTCTCGGTTCGCATGAGGATCAGCCGCATCTAAGCGCCACGGCCCAGAGACGGCCCAAGCACAACAACAAGCCCCCTACTCGCGGAGAACCCGCAGGTAGGGGGCTTGTTCGTGCGGGCTTACTTCTTCTTGCCCTGGTTCTTGACCGCCTCGATGGCCGCGGCTGCCGCGTCCGGGTCGAGGTAGGTGCCGCCCGGGGTGACCGGCTTGAAGTCGGCGTCGAGTTCGTAGGAGAGGGGGATGCCCGTCGGGATGTTCAGGCCCGCGATGTCGGCGTCGGAGATGCCGTCGAGGTGCTTGACCAGGGCGCGCAGGCTGTTGCCGTGGGCGGCGACCAGGACCGTGCGGCCGGCCAGGAGGTCGGGGACGATCGAGTCGAACCAGTACGGCAGCATCCGGACGACGACGTCCTTCAGGCACTCCGTGCGCGGGCGCAGCTCCGGCGGGAGGGTCGCGTAGCGCGGGTCGTCGAACTGGGAGTACTCGGCGTCGGTGTCCAGCGGGGGCGGCGGGGTGTCGTAGGAGCGGCGCCACAGCATGAACTGCTCCTCGCCGAACTCCGCGAGAGTCTGCGCCTTGTCCTTGCCCTGGAGGGCGCCGTAATGGCGCTCGTTCAGGCGCCAGCTGCGGCTGACCGGGATCCAGAGGCGGTCGGCGGACTCCAGCGCCAGCTGCGCGGTGCGGATGGCGCGCTTCTGGAGGGACGTGTGGACCACGTCGGGCAGCAGGCCGGCGTCCTTGAGCAGCTCACCGCCGCGCGTCGCCTCCTTCTCGCCCTTCGGAGTGAGGTTGACGTCCACCCAGCCGGTGAACAGGTTCTTCGCGTTCCACTCGCTCTCGCCGTGGCGGAGGAGGATCAGCTTGTACGGTGCGTCGGCCATGGGTCCGAGCGTAATCGAAGCCGCGAGCGGGCCGTGCCCCCCGCTCGCCGGGCGGACGGTCGGCGGGAGCCGTTAATCGAGTGGTGGACTCCTCCGGTTCCTCTGTAAGGTGTGCTCGCCGTTTCAGGTGCTTACATCGGGGGGTTGCGTGGTGTCCGTCGTCCGTGTCCGGCGTGCGGTGCGGGAGACCGTGTCCGGGTTGCCCCCGGCGTTCTGGTGGCTGTGGACGAGCACCCTCGTCAACCGGCTCGGTGCCTTCGTCGCCACCTTCATGGCGCTCTACCTCACCCTCGACCGCGGCTACTCCGCCACCTACGCCGGTCTCGTCGCCGCCGTGCACGGACTCGGCGGGGTGATCTCCTCGCTGGGCGCCGGGGTGATGACCGACCGGATCGGCCGGCGGCCCACGCTGCTCATCGCGCAGGCCTCCACCGCCGTGTTCGTGGCGGCCCTCGGTTTCGTGCGCGACCCCGTCTCCATCGCCGCCGTCGCCTTCCTCGTCGGCATGGCCAGCAACGCGTCCCGGCCCGCCGTCCAGGCGATGATGGCCGACATCGTCCGGCCCGAGGACCGTATCCGCGCCTTCTCCCTCAACTACTGGGCCATCAACCTCGGCTTCGCCGTCTCCGCCACGGCCGCCGGGTTCATCGCCGAGTACAGCTACCTCGCCGGGTTCCTCGTCGAGGCCGCGATGACCATGGTGTGCGCCGTCGTCGTCTTCGTGAAGCTCCCCGAGTCGAAGCCCGTGCGGAGTGCCGAGGAGGCGCGGGAGGACTCCGTGGGGCTGGGGACCGTCCTGCGGGACGGGCGGTTCATGGGGGTCGTCGGGCTGTCCTTCCTCGTCGCGCTGATCTTCATGCAGGGGTCCGTCGGACTGCCCGTGGCAATGGGCGCGGCCGGGTTCACCCCGGCCGACTACGGCCTGGCCATCGCGGTCAACGGTGTGCTGATCGTCGCGCTGCAGATTCCGGTGACCCGGTTCATCGAACACCGGGACCCCGGACGGCTGCTGGTGATCTCCTCGCTCCTCGCCGGGTACGGCTTCGGCCTCACCGCCTTCGCCGGGTCGGTCGGCGTCTTCGCCCTCACCGTCTGCGTGTGGACGCTCGCCGAGATCGTCAACGCGCCCACCCAGACCGGGCTGGTCGTCCAGCTGTCGCCGGCCCACGGACGCGGGCGCTACCAGGGCATGTACACGATGTCCTGGGCCGTCGCCGCGCTCGTCGCCCCGCTGATGTCGGGGTTCGTCATCGACCGGTTCGGGGCGCGGTGGCTGTGGGGCCTGTGTGCCGTCATCGGCACCGTGGCCGGACTCGGGTACGGGCTGCTGATGCGCCGCCTGCCGGCCGAGGAGAACGCGACCGGCGCGGGGAAGGCCGGTGGGGGCGAGGCCGGTGGGGTTCAGCAGGCGCCGGAGGTCAGTGCTCCCTGAGGGGCGCCGCCTCCGGCGGGGGTCAGGACCGCCTACTGCACCGACAGCGGCACCGCGTGGATCTCGTCGGCCTTGTGGCCGGTGCGTTCGTGGACGCGTTGCACCGCTTCGGCGGAGGGCGCCTCCGAGAGGCAGTAGATCGTGCCGGACTCCGGGTCCGCCCAGGCCTGCCGGAAGTAGACGCTCTCTTCCTCCTGTATCGCGAGGTCGGCCTCATGCGCCTGCCGCAGCTGGTCCGCCGTGATGCCCTGCATGCCGTGGTGGATGTCCATGAACTGGGTCATGGCCTCGCACCTCCTTCCCACTCCGGGCCTACGTACCGACTCGGGGCGTACGTACTTCCATGCTGCGCCCGCACCGGCCGCCCGGCATGCCGAAGGCCCCGGCGGTCGCCGGGGCCTTCGAACGGTCGTGCTCAGCACTGGCAGGGGCTGCCCGACTGGCAGCCGCAGCCGCAGCCGGAGCCGCAGCCGCACGCGGCGACCAGGGGCAGGCTCCTGATCTCGGCGGGCTGCTCCGTCTCCCGCTCCTGCGTGGGATCGGGCGTCGTGCCGGGGGAGCTGGGGGAATCGGCCATGGGTCCCTCCTAGAGACTGGCGCCGTACCTGTGCCCATTGGATGCCCGTTCCGACGGGCGCATCAACGGCGCATTGGGGCTCATGCGCGCCCTCGGCCGATTCCCGCGCCCCCCGACGTCGTCCGGTCAGGCCTCCTGCGCCCCCGGCACCGGCTGGATGTCGGGCTGGATGTCCGGCTGGATCTCGTCCGCGTGCTCGCCCGTGACCAGGTAGACCACCCGCTTGGCGACCGAGACCGCGTGGTCGGCGTAGCGCTCGTAGTAGCGGCCCAGCAGCGTCACGTCGACAGCCGTCTCGATGCCGTGCTTCCAACGGTCGTCCATCAGGTGCTGGAAGAGGGTGCGGTGCAGCAGGTCCATCTCGTCGTCGTCCTGCTCCAGCTGGAGCGCCAGGTCGACGTCCTTGGTGATGATCACCTCGGCCGCCTTGGCCATCAGGCGCTGGGCCAGCTGGCCCATCTCCAGGATGGTCGCGTGCAGGTCCTGCGGAACCGCACGCTCCGGGAAGCGCAGCCGGGCCAGCTTCGCCACGTGCTGCGCCAGGTCACCGGACCGCTCCAGATCGGCCGACATGCGCAGCGAGGTCACGACGATCCGCAGATCGGTCGCCACCGGCTGCTGGCGCGCCAGCAGGGCTATGGCAAGGGCCTCCAGGTCGTGCTGGAGTTCGTCGACCTTCTGGTCGCCCTCGATCACGTGCTCGGCGAGCTTCAGGTCGTTGTCGAGGATGGCTGTGGTGGCGCGCCCGATCGCCGACCCGACCAGTCGGGCCATCTCCACCAGACTGTCGCCGATCGAATCCAGTTCCTCGTGGTACGCGTCCCGCATCAGAGTTCCTCTCGTGCGTCTACTCGGGGCTTCGGGACGGGAGCCGGGCTCCCGCCGGGTTCCGGGGCGGGCGCTCCGCCACGCAGTCGACGGCGCGAACCCCGCGCGACCGACGGTGCGAAACCCCACGCTCCCACCTTCCGATCCTTACGCGTCCGGTGCCGCCACCCCAAATGAACCATCCCTGGCTCCAAGGTGAACTCTGAGCGACGAGTGTTCGAGTTTGCCCTCTCGTGGCTGTGGCCACTGGTCGGCGCATGCCTAACCTGGACACATGGACGTGAACGCGGCGGTCGCCGCAGCGGCGGCGATCGCCGGATTGCTCACCGGCGCCATCGCCGTGCTGGCGTTCCGCTTCAGCGAGCGCGAACAACGGCGCCCCACGCGTTCCTCGCTGCACACGGACCCGGTGCTTCCGCCGGGCGTGGACACCGTGCTGTCCGTACTGCGCTCCTCCGCCGTCGTCCTGGACGAGGCGGACGGCGTGGTCAAGGCCAGCTCCGCCGCGTACGCCCTCGGGCTGGTCCGCGGCGGCAAGCTCGCCGTGGAACCCATGCTGCAGATGGCCCGCGACACCCGGCGGGACGGCGAGATACGGCAGGTCGAACTGGATCTGCCCCGCCGCGGCACCGGGCGCGGCGAGGCCCTCGCCGTCTCCGCGCGGGTGGCGCCCCTCGGCTCCCGGCTCGTCCTGCTGCTCGTGGAGGACCTCACCGAGGCCCGCCGCATCGAGGCGGTGCGGCGCGACTTCGTCGCCAACGTCAGCCATGAGCTCAAGACCCCCGTCGGCGCGCTCTCCCTGCTCTCCGAAGCCGTCATGGACGCCTCCGACGACCCCGAGGCCGTGGAGCGCTTCGCCGGCCGGATGCAGGGCGAGGCCACCCGTCTCACCAACCTGGTGCAGGAGCTCATCGACCTCTCCCGCGTCCAGAACGACGACCCGCTCGAGGACGCCGAACCCGTCCCCGTGTACGAACTGGTCGCCGAGGCCGTCGACCGCTGCCGCCACGCGGCGGGCACCAAGCAGATCACCATGGCCTCGAACGTGTGGGGGCCCGGCGGGCCCGAAGGAACCGAGGGACCCGAAAGGCTCGAAGGGCCCGATCAGGAGGGCGGTGGGCACCTGCCGAGCGCCGCCGACCTGCGCGTGTGGGGCAACCGCGGCCAGCTCGCCGCCGCCCTCGGCAACCTCGTCGAGAACGCCGTCAACTACTCACCCGCCCGCACCCGCGTCGGCATCGCGGCCCGCAGGGTCGCCCAGCACGGCGGGGACCTGATCGAGATCGCCGTGACCGACCAGGGCATAGGAATCTCCGACAAGGAGAAGGAGCGCGTCTTCGAGCGCTTCTACCGCGTCGACCCGGCCCGCTCCCGCGCCACGGGCGGTACGGGTCTGGGCCTCGCGATCGTCAAGCACGTGGCCGCCTCGCACGGCGGGGAGGTCACGGTGTGGAGCGCCGAAGGCCAGGGCTCCACGTTCACCCTGCGGCTCCCCGAGGCCGCCGCGGCCCCCACCCGCGGCGACGGCCCCGGCGGCCCCCCGTCGTCCCACCGGGACGAACCCGAAGGCCTCGAGGGCGAGGCCGGAGGGTCCACCCCCTCATCCCCCCACGCTTCCGATTCATCCGCGTACGAAACGCTTCCCTCCCCGGAGGTCCTTCCGTGACCCGAGTGCTCGTCGTCGAGGACGAGGAGTCCTTCTCCGACGCCCTGTCGTACATGCTCCGCAAGGAGGGCTTCGAGGTCGCCGTCGCGGCCACGGGGCCCGACGGCCTCGACGAGTTCGAGCGCAACGGCGCCGACCTCGTCCTCCTCGACCTGATGCTGCCCGGCCTGCCGGGCACCGAGGTGTGCCGCCAGTTGCGCGGCCGTTCCAACGTCCCCGTCATCATGGTGACCGCCAAGGACAGCGAGATCGACAAGGTGGTCGGCCTGGAGATAGGCGCCGACGACTACGTCACCAAGCCGTTCTCCTCGCGCGAACTGGTCGCCCGTATCCGCGCCGTGCTGCGCCGCAGGGGCGAGCCCGAGGAGGTCGCCCCCGCCGCCCTGGAGGCCGGCCCGGTCCGCATGGACGTCGACCGGCACGTGGTCACCGTGGGCGGGACCAAGGTCGACCTGCCGCTCAAGGAGTTCGACCTGCTGGAGATGCTGCTGCGCAACGCCGGGCGCGTGCTGACCCGGATGCAGCTCATCGACCGGGTCTGGGGCGCCGACTACGTGGGCGACACCAAGACCCTCGACGTCCACGTCAAGCGGCTGCGCGCCAAGATCGAGCCGGACCCGGGCGCGCCGCGCTACCTGGTGACGGTCCGGGGGCTGGGCTACAAGTTCGAGCCCTGAGGGCCTTGGCCGGCACTCGCCGGTACGACGGTGGGCGGGATCCCTGCGCAGGGGTCCCGCCCACCGTCGTGTGCGGCTGTGCCGCCGGTGCTCAGTCGCCGGCCGACTGGCTGGCCGAGGCCGCGTCGGACGGGGTGCCCGCCGACTCCGAGGCCTCGGAGCCCTCGGTCGCGGAGTCGCTCGGTGTGCCCGAGGCGTCGTCGGCGGGCGCGTCGGACGCTTCCGCCGACGGCTCCGCCGGGGCGCCGGGCGCGGCCGGGATCTCGCTCGGGCCCCACTCGCTGAAGAAGCTCTCGGCCGGGTGGACGAACGCGCGCAGGCTCACGTCACCGGTCTTGCTGAAGGTGAACGTGACCGGCTGCGCGTTGCCGTCCTGGACGGCCTCACGGCTGCTGGGCAGGACGGCGGAGGCGTTGCCCGGGCCGCCGATGATGAGCGAGCCGCCGGCCGGGACGGTCAGGCTGCCGCCCTTGGCGGGGGTGAGCTCGACGGTCTTGCCGGTGCCGGGGAGGGTGATCGACTCCAGCGTCTGGTCGGTGCGGCCCTCGTTGAACAGGGTCGCGGCGACGACGGCCGGGCCCGTGGACTCGCGGTCCGGCTGGGTGACGACGATGGCGTTCTGGACCTTGATGTCGCCCACGGTCGTCGCGGCGTTGTCCGGCTGGATCTGCAGGGACTGGGCGTTGTTGCCAGATGTGCACGCGGAGAGCGAGGCGACTGAGAACGCGATGGCGGCGGCGGCGATGGCGCCGCGTCGAAGGCTGCTGCTCACGGCGGCGGCAACTCCTTGACTCGAGCGAGCGGCGGCGACCGGGTCGGCCGCCTTTAAGTGTCTGTCAGCGGCCTCAGGCTATCGAGCCGCTCCCGCGAGCCCGCACCCGACCCTCCCTGCGGGGACCGCCGTTCCCCCGGAAGGTGCGCGCGGACCGCGGCCGTCACTCGATCACCAGCCGTTCCCGCAGGTGCCGGCGGGGTCGTGATAGGGCCCGGAGGAGGGCCCCTGCCGACGATGCGGCAGACGACGCCGTGGATGACTCGAGTAAGTGACTCGTCGGTTACTTCGGTCACGCACTCCTCCGACAATCGCATAAGTGCGGCCGGGATCACCCCTCGGCGCCTTCTCGGAGTAGCGCATATTTCGTGAAGGAATGCGGCGGCGGACCGGGAAATGCCGAAGCGGTCCGGAAATTGATCACCGGCCGCTCGTCCCGGAGGGCGTGTGATCAATTCCGGATTCGGCCGGAACCCTGTCGCGCACACCGAACGGAGTAGCGGAACTCGAGCGCTTGCGGGTGTACATATGGGGACGTTTCGCCACCTGCCGAGGCCTCCGGATGCGTGTAACGTACGCGTTTCGCTCACCCTGAAGGGCCCCTCCGACCTGCGAATACGTGCTTCCGCTCAGTGGTCGCAGCACGTTCCTGATGCTGTTGTCAAGCCCCGAGAATGGCCCTGACCTGCGAAAACGTCATTCGGAACACGCCGTATCCGTGTTACCCTGGATAGCCACGGAAGGGGTACCTGTCACATGACGTTCAAGGTTGGCGACACCGTGGTCTATCCCCATCACGGGGCCGCGCTGATCGAGGCTATCGAAACTCGCCAGATCAAAGGCGTGGACAAGACCTACTTGGTGCTGAAGGTCGCCCAGGGTGACCTGACGGTGCGTGTGCCAGCGGACAATGCGGAGTTCGTCGGCGTACGTGATGTGGTCGGTCAGGACGGGTTGGACCGGGTCTTCGAGGTGCTGCGCGCACCGTACGCCGAGGAGCCCACGAACTGGTCCCGTCGTTACAAGGCAAACCTGGAGAAGCTCGCCTCGGGCGATGTCATCAAGGTCGCGGAAGTCGTGCGTGACCTGTGGCGTCGCGAGCGTGAGCGCGGCCTCTCCGCCGGTGAGAAGCGCATGCTCGCCAAGGCACGCCAGATTCTGGTCAGCGAGCTCGCCCTCGCGGAGAAGACCAACGAGGACAAGGCCGAGGCTCTCCTCGACGAGGTTCTCGCCTCGTAAGGCGAGACGGACGAAGCAGGCGGAGCTTCACGTCGCCAGTACGTACATCGAAGTGCGTCGAACTGCCGCGGTGCCCGATGACGGATGTGATGTCGCCGGGCGCTGCGGCATGTCCGTACCCGGGCAGCGTCCGTACCCCGTAGCCGGTCCGTACGCCGCACCCCTGCGCCGTACACGCCCGCTCCGTACACCCCGCACAACCCTGCGCCGCACCCCGCAGCGCTTCCCGGCACGTGCGCCGCGCCGGGAAAGTGTCACCACGCGTGTCCCCGCCCCTGGCGTGCGGGTCCGGGCGGCCGGCCCGACCAGAGTCACGGAAGGGGCTGGTCAAGGCGGTACGCCCGGCACTCCCCCCACTCCGGGAGCAGGGGCTACGCCCAGGCCATACCCACCCAGGCCCTGTCGTCAAACTCCCCGGGCCGAGCACACCAACCTGACAGGAACCGATGTCTGACGATCCGATCCTTCCGCCGACGCCGAGCCCCGCGTCCGACCGTACGACCGCCCGCACGGCGGCCGTGATCCCGGCCGCCGGCCGGGGCGTGCGCCTCGGGCCGGGAGCCCCCAAGGCACTCCGCGCGCTGGGCGGCACGCCCATGCTCATCCACGCGATCCGCGCGATGGCCGCCTCCCGCGCCGTCTCCCTGGTCGTCGTCGTGGCCCCGCCCGAGGGCGCTGCGGAGGTCAGGTCGCTGCTCGACGCGTACGCGCTGCCCGACCGCACCGACTTCGTCGTCGTCCCCGGCGGGGAGACCCGCCAGGAGTCGGTGAAGCTCGGCCTCGACGCCCTGCCGCCCGGCTTCGACATCGTCCTGGTGCACGACGCGGCCCGCCCGCTCGTCCCCGTGGACACCGTGGACGCCGTGGTCGCGGCCGTCCGCGAGGGCGCCCCCGCCGTGGTCCCGGCGCTGCCGCTCGCCGACACCGTCAAACAGGTCGAACCGGCCGCCGTCCCCGGCGAGCCGGAGCCCGTGGTCGCCACTCCCGACCGGTCCCTGCTGCGCGCCGTGCAGACCCCGCAGGGCTTCGACCGGGCCACCCTGGTGCACGCGCACGAGACGGTGACCGACGACGTCACCGACGACGCGAGCATGGTCGAGCAGCTCGGCCGGACCGTCGTCACCGTCCCCGGCCACGAGGAGGCCTTCAAGGTCACCCGCCCCCTGGACCTCGTCCTCGCGGAGGCGGTCCTGGCCCGCAGGAGGCTCAACGATGGCTTCTGAGCCGGACTCCGAGTCGGTCTTCGCATCGGCTTCCGGGCCGCCCCCCGAGCCCCTGCCGGTGCTCCCGCGGGTCGGCATCGGCACCGACATCCACGCCTTCGAGGACGGCCGGGAGCTGTGGTGCGCCGGCCTCAAGTGGGAGGGCCAGGGCCCCGGACTCGCCGGGCACTCCGACGCCGACGTCGTGGCGCACGCCGCCTGCAACGCCCTGTTCTCCGCCGCCGGCCTCGGTGACCTGGGGCAGCACTTCGGCACCGGGCGGCCCGAGTGGTCCGGTGCCTCCGGTGTGACCCTGCTGACCGAGGCCGCGCGGATCGTACGGGCGGCCGGCTTCCGGATCGGCAACGTCGCGGTGCAGGTCGTGGGGGACCGGCCCAAGATCGGCAAGCGCCGGGACGAGGCCCAGAAGATCCTCACCGAGGCCGCCGGCGCCCCGGTGTCGGTCTCCGGCGCCACCACCGACGGACTCGGGTTCCCCGGCCGAGGCGAAGGACTGATGGCCGTGGCCACCGCCCTCGTCGTCCACACCGGCTGACGACCCACACCGGCCGACGACCCGGGCCGGGAAGACGACACGGGCCGGTAAAGGGGCGCGAGGCACCGCTCCGGGCCGACTACCCTGGAGGGGTGACTATTCGCCTGTACGACACCAGCGCCCGGCAGATCCGTGACTTCACCCCGCTCCAGCCGGGTTGCGTCTCGATCTACCTGTGCGGTGCCACCGTGCAGGCGGCACCGCACATCGGGCACATCCGCTCGGGGCTGAACTTCGACATCATGCGCCGCTGGTTCGAGTACCGCGGCCTGAAGGTGACGTTCATCCGCAACGTCACGGACATCGACGACAAGATCATCGCGAAGTCCGCGGAGCAGAACCGCCCCTGGTGGTCCATCGGCTACGAGAACGAGCGCGCCTTCACCGACGGCTACCAGATCCTCGGCTGCCTCCCCCCGACCTACGAGCCGCGCGCCACCGGCCACATCACCGAGATGGTCGAGATGATGCGCGGCCTCATCGAGCGCGGCCACGCCTACGAGGCCGACGGCAACGTCTACTTCGCCGTCACCTCGTTCCCCGGGTACCTGGAACTGTCCAACCAGGAGCTCGACAACCTGCTCCAGCCGTCCGGCGAGGGCGAGACCGGCAAGCGCGACCCGCGCGACTTCGCCATGTGGAAGGCGGCCAAGCCCGGCGAGCCGAGCTGGGAGACGCCGTGGGGCCGCGGGCGACCCGGCTGGCACCTGGAGTGCTCGGCGATGGCCCACAAGTACCTCGGCGCCGCCTTCGACATCCACGGCGGCGGCCTCGACCTGATCTTCCCGCACCACGAGAACGAGATCGCCCAGGCCAAGGCCTACGGCGACGAGTTCGCCCGGTACTGGGTGCACAACGCCTGGGTCACCATGAGCGGCGAGAAGATGTCGAAGTCGCTCGGCAACAGCGTCCTGGTCTCCGAGATGGTCAAGCGCTGGCGGCCCATCGTGCTCCGCTACTACCTCGGCACCCCGCACTACCGCTCGATGATCGAGTACAGCGAGGAGGCCCTGCGTGAGGCCGAGTCCGCGTTCGCGCGGATCGAGGGCTTCATCCAGCGGGTGGGCGAGCTGACCGGCACGCCCGGCGCCGTCGAGCCGGCCGCCGAGGTGCCGCCCGCCTTCGCCGAGGCCATGGACGACGACCTCGGCGTACCGCAGGCCCTGGCCGTGGTGCACACCACCGTCCGGCAGGGCAACAGCGCGCTGGCCGCCGACGACAAGGAAGCGGCCGTCGCCCGCCTCGCCGAGGTGCGCGCCATGCTCGCGGTCCTCGGCCTGGACCCCCTCGACGCGCACTGGGCCGGCGACGGTGACCGCGGCGAGGAGCTGAACGGCGTCGTCGACACCCTCGTCCGCATGGTCCTCGACCAGCGCGAGGCCGCCCGCGCCCGCAAGGACTGGTCCACCGCGGACGCCATCCGGGACCAGCTCGGCCGGTCCGGGCTGGTCATCGAGGACAGCCCGCAGGGACCGCGCTGGAGCCTCGGCCCGCGCTGAGGCAGGCGGGGGAGCCGCCCGGAACCCCCTGGTTCTCCGGGTTCCCCAAGATCGGGTTGTGCTGTCCGGGCCTCCGGGCGGCACACTTCACAGACGAACACACGCACGCGTGGGTACCTGCGGACGGACGTACACGAGCCCGTACGCAGGCACGCACGGACGACTTCACGGAGACGGGTACATCATGGCCGCGAACAACCGCCGCATGTCCGGCAAGAAGGGCGCGCAGGTCGGCAGCGGCGGCCAGCGGCGCCGGGGCCTGGAGGGCAAGGGCCCCACGCCCCCCGCCGAGATGCGCAAGGGGCACGCCAAGCAGCGCGCCGCCCAGGCGAAGGCACGCCGCGCCGCCGGACGCGCCCCGCAGCGGCGCGGCGGCGGCCGCTCGACCTCCGAACTCGTCGTCGGACGCAACCCGGTCGTCGAGGCGCTGCGCGAGGGCGTGCCCGCCTCCACGCTGTACGTCCAGCAGTTCATCGACAACGACGAGCGGGTGCGCGAGGCGCTCCAGCTCGCGGCGGAGCGCGGCGGGATCAACCTCATGGAGGCCCCCCGCCCCGAACTCGACCGGATGACCAACGGGCTGAACCACCAGGGTCTGGTCCTCCAGGTCCCGCCGTACGAGTACGCGCACCCGGAGGACCTCGTCGCGGGCGCCCACGACGAGGGCCAGGACCCGCTGATCGTCGCCCTCGACGGAGTCACCGACCCGCGCAACCTCGGCGCCGTCGTCCGCTCCGTCTCCGCCTTCGGCGGCCACGGCGTCGTCGTCCCCGAGCGGCGGGCCGCCGGGATGACCGCCGGCGCCTGGAAGACGTCCGCCGGTACGGCCGCCCGTACGCCCGTCGCCCGCGCCACCAACCTGACGCGCGCCCTGGAGGCGTACAAGAAGGCGGGGATCACGGTCGTCGGGCTGGCCGCCGACGGGGAGTCCGAGATCGGCGAACTGGACGCGCTGGCGGGTCCGGTCGTGATCGTCGTCGGCAGCGAGGGCAAGGGACTGTCCCGACTGGTCGGCGAGACCTGCGACTTCCGGGTGCGGATCCCGATGCCGGGCGGTGCCGAATCGCTCAACGCCGGTGTGGCGGCGGGAGTCGTGCTGTACGAGGCGGCACGCCGCCGCGCCTGAACGGGCGTTCGACGCCATCACCCACATGGGGTGTTCCGGGTGGTCCGGACGAGCTTGACGGGGTCCGGACACATCCGGCGCGTCAAGGCAGTGTCCTATGACCACGTCACTCGGTTAGATGAGTGTGGACACCAGAACACCCCGCACACCCACGGGGGACCGCTCGTCGGGACTCGACGACGCTCCCGCGCTGAGCATGGTGAAGGTGCCGAGCGATCCGGCGCAGATCATCGTCAATCGCGCCAGCTTCCGCGTGCAGTTGGGCGCCTCGACGCGACGCGCCCGATCCCCGCGGATCGCACGGCACTTCAGCGTCGCCCAGGGCGCGCCCCGCATCCCCGTCGTCACCACCATGGGTGCCCCGGGCGGGGTCGCGCCCCGGCGACGTCCCGTCGTCTGGAGCGGTCGCTCCGCCCCCGACGACACCGGCGCGCACCGGCTTCTCCAGGCCGTGCGCCACGAAGGCGTCCGGCACGCCGACGAGCCGCTCACCGACGCCGGAGCGACCCGGGTCGTCCCCCGCGTCGGAGAGGGTTACGGCTACGCCGACGACCCGGCCGACACCCAGCCCATCGAAGTGCCCGTCATCGGCACCCAGCGCACCCACGGCGACGCACCGCCCCTGCTGCCCCCCATGCGCCCCGTCGGCAGCGTCTACGACGAACCGGCCTACGGCGGCTACGGGGACTACGGCTACGACGAGCACGGCTACGACGAGCACGGCTACGACGAGCACGGCTACGGCGACCGGCCCGATGCCGACCAGCCCTACGACGAACAGGGCCGCGGCACCGGCGGGTTCGAGGGCACCGGTGGCCACCGGGCCGCCGACCGGAAGTCCGGCGGCCGCCGGGCCAGACGCCAAGGCGACGACCCGGCCCGGCACGCCTACTATCCCGGCCGCCGGATGAACCTCGGCGTCGTCCTGCTCCCGCTGCGCGTCTTCCTCGGCTTCATCTCCGTCTACGCCGGCATGGGCAAACTCTGCGACCCCGTCTACTTCGACGGCGGCGAACGCGGCTCCATGGTGACGTGGCTGAACACCCTGCACCCCTGGGAAGTCGCCCGGCCGCTCCAGCAGTTCGCCCTCGAGCACCCCGTCGGCGCCGGACTCGTCATCGCCTTCCTCCAGGTCGTCGTCGGCGTCCTCACCGTCCTCGGCTGCTGGCAGCGCGTCGCCGCCGTCGTCGGCGCCGTGCTCTCCGCCGCACTGCTGGTCACCGTCAGCTGGAAGAGCGCCCCCGCCTACGACGCGCCCGACATCATCTACCTCGCGGCCTGGTCCCCGCTGGTCATCGCCGGCGCCCCCGTCTACTCCGTCGACGGCCGCCTCGCCGCCCGCGCCTGGCGCCGTCTCGGCCCCCGGTCCGACCTGTGGGACCTGCGCCGCTACGTACTGCGCCGCGGCACCCTGATCACCGCCGTCGTCTGCGGGCTCACCCTGCTCGTCGGCTCGCTGCTCGGCGGTGCCGTGCGCGACTCCGACCGCGTGGTCGTCCCCGGGCCCGGCGAGGCCCCGCGCAACGAACTGCCCGGCTCCCCGCTCCCGAAGAAGCCCGACAAGAGCAGGCAGGGGGCCCCGTCCGCCTCCACCTCGCCCAGCCAGAGCGCCTCCTCCGGAACGACCGGCCCGTCCGCCGGCACCACCAGCCCCGGCGCGACCCGGGACACCGGCGGCGCAGTCACCGGCGCGCCCAGCCAGACCCAGGGCACCACCGGTGAGGCCCCGCCCCAGCAGTCCTCCCCGGTCGACCAGGCCCCGAGCACCAGCTCGGGCCCCACCTCCGGCGGCACCACCACGGGCGGCGGCGACGGCGGTGTCCCGAGCGACGGCGGCGGGGACGAGGCCCCGTCCCCCGAGGAGCCAGGCCGGCTCGTGGGCGGCCTCCTGGGGTAGCCCGTCCGCGCACCGACGACGACGGGGTCCCGCACGGTGACGTGCGGGACCCCGTCGTCGTGTCCGGGTGCGGTCGTGTCGAGGTGGCGGGTCAGCGGCTCTGGGAGGCCAGTTCCTTCGCCGCCTCGGTCAGGTCCTTCGCGGTGTCGATCGCCCGCCAGTAGGAGCCCTGGGGGATGGGGAACCCGGCCAGCCGGCGCTCACGGGCCAGCCGCGGGAACGTCGTACGCTCGTGGTCGCCACGCTCCGGCAGCAGGTCGGCGAACCCGGGGGAGAAGACGTACACACCCGCGTTGATCTCGACCGTCGACGGCGGGGCCTCGATGAAGTCGGTGATGTGGCCGAACCCGTCGGTCTGCACGGCACCCCACGGAAGGCGCGGGCGGGCCAGGGCGAGGGTGGCGACGGCGTCCCGCTCGGTGTGGAAGTCGGCCATGTCGCGCAGCGAGAAACGGGTCCAGATGTCGCCGTTCGTGGCGTACCAGGGCCGGTCCGGGTGCGGGAGGCGGGCGGCGGCGTACTTCAGACCGCCGCCGCGGCCGAGCGGCTCCGTCTCGACGACGGTGGTGACGGAGAGGGGCAGGTCGGCGCTCTCCAGCCACTTCTGCAGCACCTCGGCGAGATGGCCGCAGGAGACCACCACGTCCGTGACGCCCTCCTCGGCGAGCCAGGAGAGCTGATGGCCGATGATCGGCGTCCCCGTACCGGGAATCTCGACCATCGGCTTGGGCCGGTCGTCGGTGTACGGACGAAGCCGGGAACCCTGGCCGCCGGCCAGGACGACGGCTTGCACGGGCCGCGAGGCGGCGCTCGGATCGGTCATGAGCGCACTGTACGTGGCAGCCGAGGGACCGGACGGGCCGGGCGGGCCCGGCGGCGGACCCGCCTGCGGGGCCCGTGGTGCCGGGCCCTGGGACGGACTCAGCCGTGGGCGGTGAGCACCCCCGACGCGAAGGAGGTGTCGCAGACCGGACGGGCGAAGGACTGGGCCTTGGTGGGGCCGTACATCCGGACCGCCGCCTTGCCCAGCGCACGTGCGATCGACGTGCAGTGCCGCGCCAGCGACGGGCGGTCGTTCACCGCCTGCTGGAGGTGGGTGAGGGCGACGCCCGGGTTCTCCCTCTGCAACTCGACCAGGAGCGTGTCCCGCAGCGCCTCGTGCGGGGCACGCGCGGCGGCACGCGAGGACGCGCCGGACACGGCCGTGTCGGCGGCGGCGAGCACCGGGCTCGAAGGGCTCCCGGACCAGTTGACCCGGGCGACCGCGAGGGTCCCGGAGAACACCAGGACGACGGGCAGGACGAAGGCGAGGGTGCGGCCGACCCGGCGGGCAGGGCCCCGGCCGCTTCGCGTCTGAGGCGTAGTGGAATGCTTCACGCGTGTGAGGGTAGCGTCCAGTGATGGCATGGAGACATTCAGTCACTGGTTCGGGTGACATGAGTGGGACGTTTCCTGGGTAGCGCGTTGACGCACGCTGCTCGAAACGCGTCGAATGTCCGGGTGTTCGTCGACAGCGCGATCGCACTGAAGAGGGCCCCGCAGCGGTCTGAGGGGCCCTCTTCATCAAGTCGGGTGAATCACCCGGGGTGGTGCGACGGTTCGGTCACGGCTCTCAGTCGGACAGGCGCGCGCCGGACGACGTCGAGAACACGTGGGTCTCACCGGACTGCGGCACGACGTGCAGCGTGCTGCCCTTCTCCGGCACGTTGCGGCCGCCGACGCGGACGACGAGGTCCTTGGCCTCGCCGCCGACCTGGGCGGTGCCGTACACGTACGCGTCGGAGCCCAGCTCCTCGACCACGTTGACGGTGACGGCGAGACCCTGGTCGGACTCGGCACCGGCCACGTCGAAGTGCTCGGGGCGGACGCCGACGGTGACGGTCTTGTCGGTGGCGGCGGCCAGCGCGTCGCGGTCCACGGGGACCACCGAGTTGCCGAACTTCACACCGCCGTCCGTGATGGGCACCTCGACGAGGTTCATCGCGGGGGAGCCGATGAAGCCGGCCACGAAGAGGTTGGCGGGCTTGTCGTACATGGTGCGCGGGGTGTCGACCTGCTGGAGCAGACCGTCCTTGAGGACCGCCACCCGGTCGCCCATGGTGAGGGCCTCGACCTGGTCGTGGGTCACGTACACCGTGGTGATGCCGAGGCGGCGCTGCAGGCTCGCGATCTGCGTACGGGTGGAGACACGGAGCTTGGCGTCCAGGTTGGACAGCGGCTCGTCCATGAGGAACACCTGAGGCTCACGCACGATGGCGCGGCCCATGGCGACACGCTGACGCTGACCACCGGAGAGCGCCTTCGGCTTGCGGTCCAGGTACTCCGTCAGGTCGAGGATCTTCGCGGCCTCCTCGACCTTCTGCCGGATCTCCGCCTTGTTGACGCCGGCGATCTTGAGCGCGAAGCCCATGTTGTCGGCGACCGTCATGTGCGGGTACAGGGCGTAGTTCTGGAACACCATGGCGATGTCCCGGTCCTTCGGCGGCAGGTGCGTGACGTCGCGCTCACCGATGCGGATCGCGCCGGCGTTCACGTCCTCGAGCCCGGCGAGCATGCGGAGCGAGGTGGACTTGCCACAGCCGGACGGGCCGACGAGTACGAGGAACTCCCCGTCCTCGATGTCGATCTCGAGCGCGTCCACGGCGGGCTTGGTCGAACCGGGGTAGATCCGGGTCGCCTTGTCGAACGTGACAGTGGCCATGGTGAATGGGCCCCCTTCTACCGGCAGGAACGTGCCGGACGATCCGAGTAGGAAGGCGGTGCCACGACGGGATGTTCCGTTGTGGTTCCGAGTGGTGCAGTCCACGGAAGCGAACTGGCACAGGACGGTACCGGCGTTCACCTGATCTGTCAGCACCCGAAGCCTCGTAAACTTCGCGGAAACTTCCGCCGGCCGGTGTCACCGCTCGGCCGCGTAACGTTCGGCGAGGACCGCCACGGCCCCCGCGACCGCCTGCCGCAGCCCCGGCGGACCGAGCACCTCCGCCTCGGTGCCGAGCCGGAGCAGATCGCCGACGGCGACCGCCTCCGACTCGACGGACAGCTCCACCTCGACCCATCCCGTGCCGTCCGGCGGCCCCGCGTCCCGCAGCGCCCGTGCGCCCGCCGCCCCGAACTGCATCGGCAACAGCTTCTGCCCGCGGGGCGAGAGCCGAAGCCGCGCGGTGCCCTGCCGCAGCGCCCCCTCCAGCCGCCGGGAGGACTCCGCCCAGTACGCGGTGAGAGCGAACCCGGCGGGACGGGTGAACACCTCGCCCGTCTCCTCCACCGCCTGGAAACGCGACACCCGGTAGGTGCGCACGAAGTTCTCGGGGTTCTCAGAATTCCCGGAGTTCTCGGCGTTCTCGGCGTTCTCGGACAGTGCCACGAGGTACCAGATGCCGCCCTTCAACACGAGCCCCAAGGGGCGGACCTCCCGGTGCACCTCGCCCCGCCAGCGCCGGTAACGGGTGCTCAGCACCCGCTGCTCCCACACTGCCCCGGCGATCCGTTCCAGGTGCGGCACCGGGTCCGCGTCGCGGAACCAGGCGGGGGCGTCCAGGTGGAACCGCTCACGCACCCGCCGCGCCTGATCCGCGAGTTCGCCCGGCAGAGCGGCCTCCACCTTCAGCTGGGCACTCGCCAGCACGGCGCCCAGACCGAGGTCCCCGGCCGGTCCCGGCAGCCCGGCCAGGAACAGCGAACCGGCCTCCGCGTCCGTCAGCCCGGTCAGCCGGGTGCGGTATCCCTCCATCAGGCGGTAGCCGCCCTCCGGCCCGCGTTCGCCCCGGACCGGCACCCCGGACGCGCCGAGCGCCTCGATGTCCCGGTACACGGTGCGCACCGACACCTCCAGCTCCGCCGCGAGTTCGGGGGCGGTCATCAGACCGCGGTTCTGCAGCAGCAGGAGCAGGGAGAGAAGCCGGTCGGCACGCACGGGAGGCATTCTCCCGCGCCTCGGCCGTACCTGACAGGAGATGTCAGGTACGGCTCCCAGGATGGTCGTGCCGGGCCGCCGCGGGACGGTCCTGGCCGGCGGCACGACCGAACACGACAGAAGGAGCACCTCCATGCCCACCACCCGGACCACCGGCCACTTCACCTTCGCCGACTGGAAGGAGACCCCCGTGGGCCCGGAGGACACCCACCCCCGGCTCGCGCACGCCACCGTCACCAACGCCTTCACGGGTGGCATCGAGGCCGAGTCCACGACCTGCGACTACTCCGTCTCCTACCTGACCGGCACGACCGGCTCCTTCGCGGGAATGGAACTCCTCCGCGGCCGCGTCGACGGGCGCGAGGGCACCTTCGTCGTCGAGGAGCGCGGGCGCTTCGACCCCGACGGGACCGTCCGCTGCTCCTTCGAGGTCGTCGAGGGCTCGGGCACCGGCGAACTGGCCGGGCTGCGCGGCACCGGCGAGTTCACCCACCGGCACGGGGAGACGAAGGTGCCGTACACCTTCGCGTACGGCCTGGAGTGAGCGGGCCGGGCCCGCCGCCCCCAAGTGCGTGGCTCGGTGAAAGCCGCTCTGTGTACAGTGGACCCGCCCTCGCGCGTTCCGCGCGTGTGCGGCGCCTCCTTAGCTCAGATGGCCAGAGCAACGCACTTGTAATGCGTAGGTCGTCGGTTCGAATCCGACAGGGGGCTCTGGAAAAGGCCAGGTCACATAGCCCGTGACCTGGCCTTTTGTGGTGCTCGGGGTATGACGCGTCACGAGGATGCTCCCGGACGGGCGCATCGTTGATGTTTCGGGCCATGACCGGGGCGTCTTCGCGGCCTGAAGCCCGAATGCGCCTGCCCGTCTTCGAAGCGTTCCAGGGCTGCAGCCGGACCCGCTCCCTCACGGCCCTCCTGGCGTCGGTCAACCCGCCGCCCAGGACTTCGGCGTGGTCGTATGGCGTCCGGTTCGTGGCTGAGCGAGGTCGACTTCGGCAAGATCGAAAATCTTCGCATCGCGCCATGCCGCGGGAGGGGGCGGCGGCGTCCCGCCATGGTGCGAAACCGTCCCCCGCTCTCCGTCCCCCAGACCTTGCTTCATCTATCGAAATTCGATAGTTTTCCATCGTAATTCGATGGAAGGTTGGGTCATGGGAAAGCTGACCGTGCGTGCGCTGCGCGCCGTGCTCGGGGTGGTGCTCGCCGGCACCGTGTTCGTGCAGGCAGGGATGGTGTGGACATTGGTCAGCGGGAGCGACCCGGAGGACGGGTCGCTCCCGCTGACCGCGCTGCGCGTGATCACGATCCTGGGCATGATGTCGGTCCAGGTCGCCCTGGTCTGCGTATGGCGGCTGGTGACGATGGTGCGACGCGGAACCGTGTTCTCCCACGCCGCCTTCCGGTACGTGGACGGCGTGATCGGCGCGATCGTGGCGGCCGCCCTCGTGTGGTTCGCGGTCACGGTCATCAATGCGCCGGGCCAGCGGGACGACCCGGGCGTCACCGTCATCATGGGCGGGGTCGGCGTGGCCGTCCTGGGGGTCGCGCTCATCGTGCTCGTGCTGCGGATGCTGCTCGCCCAGGCCGTCGCGCGCGACGGCGAAGCGGCGCAGATGCAGGCCGAGTTGGACGAGGTGATCTGATGCCGATCGCCGTCGACATCGACGTGATGCTGGCCCGGCGGAAGATGTCCGTGGGCGAGCTCGCGGACCGTGTAGGGATCACGCCCGCCAACCTGGCGGTACTCAAGAACGGTCGCGCCAAGGCGGTGCGCTTCGCGACGCTCGCCGCGCTCTGCGAGGTGCTCGAGTGCCAGCCGGGCGATCTGCTGCGCTGGGAGGCCGAGGACACCGCGGGCGAATGAACCGTGCCTGCCGACGCATCATCGCCGATCCCGCCTGTCCTTGACCAACTCCGCGAGCATCCCGGGGCCGTACCCGGGGACATCCCGGGCCTGCTGGAGTGGCTGGCCGAGGTGCCCGACCCTCGCGATCCGCGCGGCGCACGGCACGCGCTGGTCTTCGTGCTCGCGCTGACCGCGTGCGCGGTTCTGGCCGGAGCGGCCTCCCCGCCGGCGGTGGGTGAGTGGATCACAGAAGACCCGCCTCGAAGGCGTCGTCGGCGAGCATCGCCCAGGCCAGGAAGAACATGGGGTACTTCGCCACCACCTCGGCCGACGGCAGGGAGTCCTCGGCGAGCAGGCGGTACGCCTCCTCGTTCTCCGGCAGATGCGTCGGACCCGGGCCGTCCAGCCGGTTCTTGTCCGTGGTCACGACGTCAGTCGGTTTTTTGTGGTGAGCCGTCCCTTCGGGGCCGTGCGGTGAAGATGCGGGCGGTCGGGGCGCGGGCGATCATCGGAGTGGTGGTGGTCCCGCGCCTCTGCCGGCCGTCCCGTGCCGCCTGCGGGCGCCCCTCTGGCTGGCCACGATCCCGGACGGAGTTGCCATGCCCAGGAACAGTGGGGCACAGCCTGCCCGCACGGCCCGACGACCGCCCTCACGACCGCCCTTTCGAGGTCCCGCTTCGGGAGGACGACCGGCGGGCCCCGCCCCAGAGCCGTCTCGACCGGCCGACGAGCCGGCCGGCCCAGCGGTGCAGTCGGCCGGGTGGCATCTCGGCGGGGGGCACGCGCCGGTCCAGCGCGCCCGTGCGGATCGCCTCGAGCGCGTCGGCGAGGTCGACTCCCGCGAACGTGATGACGTCGGTCGCGACCGTGCGGAGGCTGTAGGCCAGGAAGGCGAGGTCCGCGTCGGCGGGCCCGGCCGCCTCCACGGTGATCCGCGTCGCGAGTTCCAGCGAGCGGTCCGCCGCGCGCTGGCGTGTGTCACGGTCGTCGAGCCCGTCGGCCAGCGAGGCGATGACGGCCGTCAGGTCGCGCACCGGCTCCTGAATCCGGCCACGGGTGTCGGAGTCGGCCGACGCGACGAGACGCGCGAGCATGAGGCAGCCGGCACCCAGCAGGTCGAGGTGCTCCGCGTTCTCTTTCTCGCGCACGACGACTTTCGCCCGCCAGGTCAGCACACGACGCGTGACACGCGTGTTGGTCCGCCCGACCCGGCGCAGCTCCAGCAGGTGGTCCAGCACCTCGCGGAGTTCCCCGACCGCCCGTCGGGCGAGCCTGTCGTCGTCCTGGTCGATGGCGTCGGCCAGGGTGGTCAGGCCGTCGGCGATCGCGTTGAGCGCGGCTGTCTCGGCGCGACGCAGCAGCGCCAGGGGCTCGGCAGGGAAGAGGAGCTGAGAGAACACGAGAGCGATGCCCGCGCCGGTCAGCGCGTCCACCAGGCGCTGGACACCGTTCGCCTGGTCGCCCAGCGCCACCACCAGGATGGAGCTCACCGCGGCCTGGACGACGACGACCTGTGCGCTCCGCAGGGCACGGGCGGTCGCGAGCGAGACGAAGACGGCGAGCGCCATCGTGCCCGGACCCTCTCCCAGGACGGCGAGCACGAGTTGGCCGACCAGCAGACCGAGGAGCACACCCTGGAGGAGCCGGATCGCGTGCAGGCCGCGTTCGCCGAGGTTCGCGGTCAGCGCGACCATCGCCGTGATGGGCGCGAAGTACGGGGCGGGGTGGTCGAACACGTAGCGGGCCACCAGCCACGCCGCCGTGGCGCTGGCGGTGGCCTGAAGGATCAGCCACACGTCCAGGGCGACCCGGCGGCCGCCGACCGAGAGCCTCGACACCGCCCGACGTGCCGGCGCGCGCGTTCCGCGGGCTGTTCTGCGGGACCGCGGCGCGCTCACCCGGCTCATCATGCCAGCCGGCCACCCCGCCCGCCGGGCGCCGACCGCCCCCGGCGAGCCACACCTGTGTCTGTGCCCGCGCCGGAAGGGAGGTGGCGACGGTGAAGGTGGAGCAGGTGACCGAATCGATCGCGTACCACGGTGAGGGACCGGTCTGGTCCGAGGCGTGGGGCGGCCTCCGGTGGCTGGACATGCTGGCGGGGGACGTGCTGTCGCTCGCCGCGGACGGGACCGTGACGCGGCGGCACATCGACACCGTGGTGGCCGCGGTCCGACCCAGACGACGAGGGGGCGCCGTCATGGGCGTCACCCGTGGGTTCGCCCTCGAGGACACGGACGGAAAGGTGACCCTCTTGGATTCCCTGTGGAGCGATGAGCGTGTCCGCATGAACGAGGGCGGGTGCGATCCCGACGGGCGGTTCTACTGCGGCTCGATGGCCTACGACGATCGGCCGGGAGCCGGTTCGCTGCACCGCCTGGATCCGGACGGCTCGACGACGACCGTCCTCGACGGCGTGACGATCTCCAACGGGCTGGAGTGGAGCCCCGACGGCGAGCGCGCCTACTACGCCGACACCGCGACGGACCGCGTCGACGTCTTCGACTACGACCGTGAGCGCGGGCTGAGCGGACGGCGCCCGTTCGCCGCCGCACCGGGCAGTCCGGGCGGCAGCCCGGACGGACTGACGGTCGACGCGGAGGGCGGCGTGTGGGTCGCCCTGTACGGCGGCGGCTCGGTGCGCCGGTACGCGCCGGACGGCACCCTCGACGAGGTCGTGACGCTCCCGGTCACCAAGGTCACGGCGTGCACCTTCGGGGGGCCGGAACTCGACCGGCTGTTCATCACGACCTCCCGCGAGCACCTCGAACCCGGCGCCGAGCCGGAGGCGGGCGCGTTGTTCGCCTGCACGCCCGGTGTCCGGGGTGTGCCCGTCCGGGAGTACACCGGATGAGCGGCGCCGACGCCCCCGCGGGCGGCTCGAAGAGTGAGCGGGCCGGGCAGGCCGGGAAGCAGACCGGGCCCGAGGCCACGTCCGAGGCCGGGTCCGGGCAGACGCAGACCCTGCTCATCCTCGGCGCACGCGGCGACCTGACGGCAAGGCTGCTCCTTCCGGGACTGGGCGGCCTGGTCGCCTCGTCCTCGCTGACCGACCTCTCCCTCGTCGGCAGCGACCGGGGCGAGCAGGGCGACGACGCGTGGCAGGCGGTCGTCGCGCAGGCGTTCGCGGCCGGTGAGGCGAGCGGGCCGGCCGTCGACACCGTCGTCCGCAACGCGCGCTATGTGGCCGCGGACGCCACCGACGAGGGCGACCTGCGCCGCCTGCTGGAGTGCCGCCGTGGGCGCCTCACGCTGTACTTCGCGCTGCCGGCGGCCGTGACGGTCGAGGCCTGCCGGGCGCTGGCCCGGATCGGCGTGCCGGACGGTACGCGCCTGGTGCTGGAGAAGCCCTTCGGCACCGACGCGGCCAGCGCGACCGCGCTGAACGAACTGCTGCACGGCTTCGTGCCGGAGGACCACGTGCACCGCGTCGACCACTTCCTCGGCATGTCGACGGTGCTCAACATCCTCGGCGTCCGGTTCGCCAACCGGGTGATCGAACCGCTGCTCTCCGCGGAGCACGTAGAGGCGGTCGACATCGTGTTCGACGAGACGCTCGGCCTCGAGGGCCGGGCCGGCTTCTACGACGTGACGGGCGCCCTGCGCGACATGATCCAGAGCCATCTGCTCCAGGTGCTGGCGATCGCGGCGATGCCGCCTCCGAGCACGCTGGAACAGCTCGAGGTGCGGGACTCCAAGGCACACATCCTCCGGGCGACCCGGGTCTGGGACGACCGTCCCGAGCGGTTCAGCCGCCGCGCCCGCTACACGGCCGGCACGATCGACGGCCGTTCACTCCCGTCGTACGTCGACGAGGAGGGCATCGACCCCGCCCGGGGGACGGAGACCCTGGCCGAGGTGGTGTTCGCCGTCGACACCTGGCGGTGGGCCGGTGTGCCGTTCCGCGTCCGCTCGGGCAAGGCGATCGGCTCACCCCGGCAGGAGGTCACGTTCTGGTTCAAGGCCCCCCAGCACGTCCCGGACGGACTCGTCGGCGAGGCCCGCGCCAACAGGCTGCACATCGGCCTCGGCCCGCGCCGCCTCCAGATGGACATCAACATCAACGGGCCGGGCGACCCGTCCACCATCTCCCCGGTCACGCTCGACACGCGTTTCGGGCCCGGCGAGCTGTTCGAGTACGGCGAGGTGCTGCGGGGCGTCCTGGAGGACGAGAAGCCCCTGTCGGTGCGCGACGACATGTCGGTCGAGTCGTGGCGCATCGTCCAGCCGGTGCTGGACGCGTGGCGCGACGGCCGGGTCCCGCTCGAGGAGTACCCGGCGGGGAGCGCCGGTCCGGCGACATGGGAGGACAGGACGCCATGAGCGAAGCGCTGAACACGCGCCCCGGAGAGGAGAGCCACTTCGTCCACCTCACCCCGCAGGGGGTGCACAGCGTCCGCCGCTGGGCGATGTCCATCACCCTCGGCAGCTTCCTGTTCGGCTTCGACACCGGGATCATCTCGGGCGCGCTGCTGTTCATCCGGGAGGACTTCGGTCTCAACTCCTTCGAGCAGAGCTCGGTGGTGAGCGTCCTGCTGCTCGGCGCGGTCGTCGGCGCGCTGACCAGCGGGAGGATCGCGGACCGCTACAGACGGCGTCCGCTCCTCGCCGGCCTCGGTGTCCTGTTCTTCCTCGGGATCGTCGCCGCCGCCCTCGCAGGCGGCTACGGGGTGCTGATGCTCGGCCGCGTCATCATGGGCCTCGCCGTCGGCGGTGTGTCGGCCACGGTGCCGACCTACCTCGGTGAGATGGCACCGGCTCAGGTCCGGGGCCGCGTGCTCAGCCTCAACCAGCTGCTCATCAGCACCGGTCTGCTCGCCTCCTACCTCGTCAACTGGGCCTTCTCCGGGTCCGAGAACTGGCGCGGGATGTTCTGGGTCGGTGGCGTCCCGTCCGCGCTCCTCGTCCTGGGGTGCCTGTGGCTGCCCGAATCCCCGGTGTGGTCGCTCGCCCACGGCAGGACGGACCAAGCGCGAAGGACGCTCGACAAGGTCACCGAACCGGGCGGTACGGACCTGGTCGTCTCCCGTTTCGGCCGCACCGACCGGGAGGGCGAGCAGCGCCGGAAGGAGCCCGGAAGCGACTCCGGGAAGCTGAGGGCGCTGTTGGCCCCGGCGGTCCGCCCCGCGCTCCTGGTCGGCGTGATCCTCGCCGCCCTGCAGCAGTTCTCCGGGATCAACACGATCCTCTACTACGCGCCGACGATCATGGGAAAGGCTGGTCTGTCCGCCTCGAACGCGATCTTCTACTCGGTCTTCATCGGCGTCATCAACGTCGCCGTCACCGTGGTCTCGCTCAACCTCGTCGACCGGCTCGGCCGCCGTCCCCTGCTGCTCTTCTCCCTGGCGGCGATGGCGGTCTCCATCGCGCTGCTGGGTGTGGCGTTCGCCGTGGGTCTGCCGCCGGTGCTCATGCTCGTCTTCATGCTGCTGTACATCGTGGGGTTCGGGGTCGGCCTGGGCCCGGTCTTCTGGGTGCTGCTCGGCGAACTCTTCCCCCCGGCCCAGCGCGCCGAGGGATCCAGCGCCGGTGCGACCGTGAACTGGTTCTCCAACTTCGTGGTGAGCCTGCTGTTCCTCCCCCTGATCTCGGCCATCGGGGAAGGGCCCACCTTCTGGATCTTCGCCGCGATCTGCGTCCTCGGTGTGGGGTTCGTCGCCCGGTTCGTCCCCCGAGACGCGCAGCCGTCACGCCGACGAGGTGGGTGCGGACCTGCACCGGCGGTGGCACGTGCGGGCGGCGTGAACGAACGCCGGGGCCGGGCTGTGCGCTTGAGGCTCTGCCGTTACGCAGGGCGCCCCCGCTCTGCGTGAGCTGACCGGTCTCGTCGTGATGGTGGTGGGCCGGCGCGGGGGCGATCGACAGGGCGGCGGCACGCCCTGAGCGGGTCGACCGAAGTCACGTGCTGATTCCCGGGGCTGCCGAGGGGCCGACGGGCCGGGGCGGCTGGGCCGAGGGCTCGTGAACTGCTTGGACGGTGGCGGACAGCCTGACATATCGTCCTGTCCGGCCCGCCGGTCGGCGGGCGTTTCGCTGCCCATGGGGGGGCCTGCTCAGCCATGTCCGACACTTCGCAGAACACATTCGGTCCGCCTCCGGCGGTCACCGGACACCTTCCGCCGTACGTCGCGCCGTTCCGATCGCCGAGGGGTCTCGCGACGGCGCTCACCGCACTCTTCAGCCTCACTGTCGGGGTGGACCTGCTCGCCGCTGCCTTCGACGCCAATGTGTGGCGGCTGATGGACGAGATGCTGGGCGGCGGGTCCGTCGAGGACGCCGACCTGACGCGGGCCGACGCCCTCCAGGCGGTGGCGGGCGTGCTGCAAGTGGCGGTTCTGGTGGCGACGTCCGTGGTCTTCGTCATCTGGTTCTACCGGGTGCGCAGGAACGCCGACTTCTTCGCGCTCGACTCCTGCGAGATGAAGAGCGGCTGGGCCATCGGCGCCTGGTTCGTACCGATCGCCAACCTGTGGCTGCCGCGCAAGGTCGCGGGCGAGGTGTGGGACGCCAGCACCGACTGGGACTCCGAGGCGCGCCGCCCGTCCCCCACCCTGATGAACGTCTGGTGGGCGCTGTTCGTGGCGACATGGTTGGTCGGCCGGGTCGCGACTTCGGCCTATGAGGACGCCGCCGGCGTGGAGGAGATGAAGCGGGCCGCGGGAATGATGATGCTCTCCGACACCCTCGACGCGGTGGCAGCTCTCTTCGCGCTCCTTTTCGTACGGAAGCTGACCCGCATGCAGCTCGACAAGGCGACCGCGCGCCAGGAGCAGATCCTGCCGCAGCCCCAACCGTAGTTCTGACGGGTCGGGCGAGGTCAGATGCCCGCGCTCTGGGCCACCAAGGCACCGACCTGAATGAGAGCACGAGGATCAGCACCGCACTTTCTCCAGGCCGCCGCAGACGGCGAGGAACCCGACGCCCCCGAGAGCGACGTTCACCGCGGTGCGGGGGACAGCCGGTTTCGCGACGACGGCGGGCGGTGTCGCAGTGGGCCGGCGGACCTCCACGATCCGCAACATGGTCACCCCGTCGCGCAGCCGCTTCGCCCGCTCGACGATCCCGGTGTCGGTGTCGGTGTCGGCGTAGTGGATGCGCACCGTGAGGGACGATGGCGCAGGCGGTGGGCGATCTCGAGTTCGTGGGGGGCCGGAGAGCGGCCGTCCTCGATGTGCCACAGGCAGTTCTGGAGCAGGCGGGCGTAGGTCCAGGCGCGGGCCCGGTCGCGGTCCAGGCCGAGGACGTCGGTCATCGCGTCGAAGCGCCAGGCGGTGTCGGCGGTGTCGGCAGGGTTGTCGGGGTTGTCGGGGTTGTCGGCGTCGAAGCGGTTGGCCAGGGCGGGCCAGAGGTCGAAGCCGGGGTCGCCCGCCAGGGGCTTGGGATCGATGGCGAGCCAGGGGGCGCGGTCGGCGGCCAGGACGTTGCCGTAGTGCAGGTCCCAGTGCAGGAGGCGGTCGCCCGGTTCGTCCGCCACCTCCCGCAGGGCCGCGGCGCAGTCGGCGACGGTGCGGCGGACGGCCGGGTCCGGGATACGGTCCAGGGCTCCGGGTGTCCGTTCCAGCAGGGCGTGCGCGATGTCGCCGAGGCGGCGCAGGCCCGCCGGGGCGGGGGTGCCGGTGAGGTGCGCCAGGAGGCGGGCGACGACCAGGACGGCCTCGCGGACGTCGGGCAGGCGGGCCAGTGTCCGGGCGGGGTCGAGGCGTTCCAGGAGCATGGTGCCGGTGGACGTGTCGTGGTCCAGCAGGCGGACCGCTCCGTCGCCGTTCCAGGTGCGCAGGGCGACGGGTTCGCCTTCGGTCTCCTCGTCCAGGATCTGGAGCTTCAGCACGGCCGGTGTGCCGTCCGCACGGTCGACGGGGAGGACCAGGGCGCTCACGCCGTGCATCGGCGCGCCGGTGACCCGCAGGTCCCAGTGTTCCAGGAAGGCGGCGGCCAGCCCGGGCAGCCCGGAGACGAAGGCGCGGCCCGCCTCGCCGTTGAACTTCTCCTGTGCCGCCGCGAGTTCCTCGGGTACGTGGATCACGGTGGGCACGATAGTGCGGCGCTCACGGTTCCAGGACGACTTTCCCGGTCGTGCCCCGGCTCTCCAGGGCGCGGTGGGCGGTGGCGGCCTCGGCGAGGGGGAAGCGGTGGACGGCGGGGGTGAGCCGGCCTTCGGCGGCTTCGGTGAGGGCGCGCAGTTCGAGGGTGCGTACGGGGTCGGCGCCGCCGGCCCTGCGCATCATCTCGGGGCCGAGGACGTTGAGGGAGACGCCGTCGACGAGGTAGGGGTCGGTGCTGTCGAGGCCCTGGGCGGACCAGCCGAAGACGACGTGGCGGCCGCCGGGGGCGAGCAGGGCGACCGCCGCGCGGGCGGTGTCGCCGCCGACGCCGTCGTAGACGAGGGTGATTCTGCCCTGGTGGGCGGAGAGCCGCTCGGGCCAGGCCGGGTCGGTGTAGTCGAGGGCGAGGTCGGCGCCGTTCGCGGCCACGCGGGCGGTCTTGCCGGGGCCGCCGGCGAGGCCGATGACGGTGGCGCCGGCGTTCTTGGCGTACTGGACGAGGAGGGTGCCGATGCCGCCGGCCGCGGCGGGGACGAGGACCACGTCGCCGGGTCCGGGCTCGGCGAACTGCACGATGCCCATGACCGTGCGGCCGGTCCCGATCATGGCGACGGCCTGGGCGAAGTCGAGGCGCTCGGGGATCTCGTGGAGGCGGTCGGCGTCGGTGACGGCGAGTTCCGCGTAGCCTCCGGGGGCGAAGCCGAGGTGGGCGACGACGCGCTTGCCGAGCCAGTCGGCCGGCGTGCCGTCGCCCAGGGCGTCGACCACTCCGGCGACTTCGCGGCCGGGGACGGTGGGCAGGGTCGTCGGGGCGGGCGCGGGCCCCTGGTAACCCTGCCGCAGCGCGGTGTCCAGGAGGTGGACTCCGGCGGCCCGGACGGCGACACGGACCTGGCCGGGCCCGGGTCGCGGGTCCTCGACCTGCTCGTGGACGAGGTTCTCGGCCGGGCCGAAGGCGTACAGGCGGACGGCGTGCATGAGGCTCCCAGGGGTGCGATGCGGCTTCGACAGCGCCCCCACTGTTCAACCTCAAGCTCGCTTGAGGTCAAGCTCGTGGCGGCCCGGGTCCAGGTCCAGGTCCAGGGCCAGGGAGACGGCTGCGAGGGCACTGGTGAAGGAGACCTCGGAGAGCACACCGGGGGCGGCGACCTGGTCGCCGGCGAGGTAGACGCCGTCGCCGCGGTCGACGGCGGGCCGGTCGCGCCAACTGGTACCCGGCAGGTCGACGGCGCCGGTGCGTCCGGCCGCGACCGCCTCCCGCCGCCAGGTGACGCGCTCCCGCCAGCCGTCGAAGGCGAGGTCCAGGAGTTCTTCGGCGCGGGCGGTCCCGTCGGACTTGGACTCGTGCGGGGCGATGGGGATCTGGCCCTGGATGAGCTGTTCGCCGGCGGGGGCGAGGCCGGGGTCCTGGGCGGTGAACCGTTCCAGCCAGCCGGTCGCGTCCAGGTCGGACACGACGAACGCGTCGCCGCGCCGGGTGCGCAGGGCGAGGTCGATGAGGACGGTGCGGCCGCTCGGCCAGGTCAGGGTGGGGTCGCCGAGGAGCCGGCGGGCGGCGTCCAGGGAGGTGGCGACGACGACCGGGGTGTCGGTGGGGAGGGTGTCGACGCGGGACAGGGTCTCCACGCGGACGCCCAGGTTCCAGGCGCGGGCGGCCATCCGGTCGACGAGGCTGCCCCAGCCGCCGCGCGGGTAGTGGGCCTCCGGGGGCAGTGCGGTGGCGCGGCGCAGGCGTTCCTGTACGTAGGCGGCGGACAGCGAGCCGGGGTCGTGGTGGAAGAGGGCGACGGCACAGTAGTGGGCGGCGGCCCGTGCGCCCTCCTCGCCCGCGATGCCGGTCGCCCAGGTGTGGAAGTCGGTGTCGACGGGCGCGTGGGCGTGGCTGCGGCGCAGCAGCTTCAGCATGGCGAGGGGCGGGGTGCGGCGCAGTGCGCCCCGGTGGCGGAGGCGGAAGCGGGTGGCCTCCAGGGGCGGGAGGGGAGCGAGGGGGCCGATGAGGCCGCGTTGCCGGAGCCAGGACCAGTGCGGGCCGCCGCTGTAGAGGGCGTGGGGTCCTTCGTTGGTCCGGTAGGGGCCCTCGGCGGTGCGGGCCCGGCCGCCGAGGGTGTGGTGGGCCTCGTGGAGGGTGACTTCGGCGCCGGCCTCGGCGGCGGTGATGGCCGCGGTCAGTCCGGCGAAGCCGCCGCCGATGACGGTGATGCGGTGCATGGCTGGGGTCTCCCTTGGTCGGGGTCGCGCCTGCTGGATCGGGGAATCGGGGTGGATCAGGTGGTTCGCGGCTACGACGGCCCAGGGCCCCGGGATGTGACATGTGCGGGGTTCTCGCAGGTCAGGGTGGGTGTCAGTGGTGGGGTGCAGGATGGGCGCATGGCGAGGAGAGCGATGGGTGGTGCGGGGGTGAAGGGCGCGCGGCGGCCGGAGCTGCGGCTGCCGGTGCTGGAGAGGTACGAGGGGGGTGGGCTGGAGCCGGACGGGGACTACGACGGGCTGGAGTTCCGGGAGGTGGACCTCTCGGGGGAGGACGGCGCGGGGGCGCGGTTCATGGACTGCGCGGTGGCGGGGTGCGCGCTGGACGAGACCCGGCTGTCCCGGGCCAGGGTGCTGGACTCCGTCCTCGCCGAGGTGCGGGGTGTGGGCACGGACCTCGCCGGGGCGACCCTGCGCGACGTCGAGTTGACGGACGCGCGTCTCGGGGGGACACAGCTGCACGGGGCGGGGCTGGAGCGGGTCCTGGTCCGGGGCGGGAAGATCGACTTCCTGAATCTGCGGTCCGCGAGGCTCAGGGACGTCGTCTTCGAGGGCTGTGTCCTGGTCGAGCCGGACTTCGGCGGGGCGAGGCTGGAGCGGGTGGAGTTCGTGGACTGCGCGCTGAAGGGCGCGGATCTCAGCGGGGCCACCCTGACGGACGTCGATCTGCGCGGTGCCGCTTCGCTGGAGATCGCCCGGGGTGTGGACAGGCTGGCGGGGGCGGTGATCAGTACGGGGCAGTTGCTGGATCTGGCGCCGGTGCTGGCGGGGGAGCTGGGGATCCGGGTGGAGGGCTGAGCCGGCAGGGAAGGGCCGGAGGGGCGCGGTGGGTCACTCCAGGCGGGGATAGCGGGCCTGGAGGGTCCAGACGGCCGGGTTCTCGTCGAGGTCCTCGTGCAGGTCGGTCAGGTCGGCGAGCAGGTCGTGCAGGAAGTCGCGGGCCTCGCGGCGGAGTTCGGTGTGGGAGAACGTCAGGGGCGGTTCCGACGCCGGCAGCCACTCGGCCTCGATGTCCACCCATCCGAAGCGGCGCTCGAAGAGCAGCCGGTCGGTGGATTCGGTGAAGTCCAGCTCCGCCCACTGGGGGCGGGAGGCCCGGGAGCCCGCCGGATCCTGGTCGATCCGTTCCACGATGTCGCACAGCGCCCAAGCGAAGTCGAGCACCGGCACCCATCCCCAGGCTGTGGACAGTTCCCGGTCCGCCTCGGTGTCGGCGAGGTAGACGTCGCCGCAGAAGAGGTCGTGGCGCAGGGCGTGGACGTCCGCGCGGCGGTAGTCGGTCTGCGGGGGGTCGGGGAAGCGGTTGGAGAGGGCGTAGCCGATGTCGAGCACGGAGATGATGGTGTCACGACGGACGCGGTGCCCCACCCGACGGTCCCCGGGTGGGGGCGGCCCATGGGCCGGAGCCCTCGCTCAGGACGTGCCGGAGCCCCCGGCCGGCGTGCTTCGCGATGCGTGGTGCGGTGCGCGAAGTGCCGGGCGGCCGGGGGCTCCGAGGGGGCTGCGGGGCGTCCGTCAGACGTTCACACCGAAGTCCTGGGCGATGCCCGTCAGACCCGACGCGTAGCCCTGGCCGACGGCGCGGAACTTCCACTCGGCGCCGTTGCGGTACAGCTCGCCGAAGACCATGGCGGTCTCGGTGGCCGCGTCCTCCGACAGGTCGTAGCGGGCGATCTCGGTGCCGCCGGCCTGGTTGACGATGCGGATGTAGGCGTTGCGCACCTGTCCGAAGTTCTGCGAGCGGTTCTCGGCGTCGTAGATCGAGACCGGGAAGACGATCTTGTCGATGTCGGCCGGCAGGGCGGCGAGGTTGACGTTGATGGCCTCGTCGTCGCCGGCGCCCTCACCGGTGCGGTTGTCGCCGGTGTGGACGATGGTGTTGTCCGGGGTCTGCTTGTTGTTGAAGAAGACGAAGTGACTGTCGGAGTAGACCTTGCCCTGCGGGTTGACCGCGATCGCGGAGGCGTCGAGGTCGAAGTCCGTGCCGGTGGTGGTGCGGACGTCCCAGCCGAGGCCCACGGTGACGGCGGACAGGCCCGGAGCCTCCTTGGTGAGCGAGACGTTGCCACCCTTGGACAGGCTTACAGCCATTGTTGGGAGTCCCTTCCCTCGTGTACGTACGGCTACGAAGCTACAGCTACCCCCTTGAACACGAGAGGGGGACGCGAGGTTCCAGGTCGCTTTACTTTCTTTACCGAGATGACCGGGGCGGCCGGGGTGACCGGGATGACCAGGGTGACCGGGATAACCGGGTGACGTGGACCGGTCAGAGGCGGGAACATGTACGGCATGTCCGGTCCCTATGTCATCCGTGGCTCCGTCTCCCTGCCCGAGACCGAGCTGATGTGGCGTTTCTCCAGGTCCTCGGGGCCGGGCGGGCAGCATGTGAACACCAGTGACTCGCAGGTGGAGCTCCGCTTCGACCTCGCCGCCACCGACGCGCTGCCCGAGGTGTGGAAGCAGCGGGCGCTGGAGCGGCTGGCGGGGCGGCTGTCCGGTGGCGTCGTCACCGTCCGGGCCTCCGAGCACCGCTCCCAGTGGCGCAACCGGGAGGCCGCCGCCGTACGCCTTGCCGCGCTCCTCGCCGAGGCCACCGCGCCCCCGCCCAGGCCCCGCAAACCGACCCGCGTCCCGCGCGGCATCAACGAACGCCGGCTGCGGGAGAAGAAGCAGCGCTCGGAGACGAAACGGGGGCGCTCCGCGCGGGACTGGGGCTGACCGGGCCGGCGGCCGGCGGCGTTCAGGCCAGGTGGCGGTAGCGGCCTCGGAAGTAGGTCAGGGGGCCGCCGTCCGCGCTGGGCAGGTTCGCCGCGAGGACGCGGCCGATCACCAGGGTATGGTCGCCGGCCGGCACCCGCTGCTCGGTGCGGCACTCCAGGGTCGCGAGGGCGCCGCCCACCAACGGGGCCCCGCTGTGCTCGCCCCGTATGTACGGGATGTCGGCGAAGAGGAGGCGGTCGCTGATCCGGCCCTTCATCGCGAAGCGGCCCGCGATGTGCCGCTGGCCCTCGGACAGCACGGAGACCGACCACAGCGGCTGCTCGTCGAGCAGGTCGTCCATGCGGGAGCCCTCGCGCAGGCTGACCAGCACCAGGGGCGGGTCCAGGGACACCGACAGGAACGCCGTCGCCGTCATGCCCACGTCCTCGCCGGCCGGTGCCCGCGGATCGTCCGGGTCCAGCGGCGGCTCCTGCGCGGTCACCAGGACCACGCCGGCGGCCAGACGGGACATGGCGGCACGGAACTCGTCGTTGCTCACCCCCTCAGCATGCAGGGCGGCGGACGGAGCGGCGGGTGCGGGCAGGGGTGAGGGGGGTACGGAAGTGTTCGGCACACCGGAAACGCTAATCTCCGCTCCATACGCACCGCATCGGACCCCGGCCCGAGCAGGGACCTAGGACCAGCGGCGGAGCGGAGTGCGGGTCACACGCGGAGCGAGTCGGGGAAACCCTGTGAAAAGGGTGCGGAATTCGCGCTCGGCGCCTTCGGTGAATTCGTGGGGAAATCCCGGAAAGGCCTCCCAATTGTTCACGTTTGGTTGTGACTTGAGTCACAAGGGGAGATAATTGTTGACCCTGTGTACCGAGTGGGCAGCGCGCTGTGATTCAGTGGCGGGGATACTGCCAGGACGATACGTCGATGAGATCGCTTGATCCGCCGCGAGGTCCCGGGGGGAGGGTGAGCATGGAGACCGATTCTGAGCCCTACGTCCGTCTTGCCTCCCTGCGGCAACTGCACCAGGCCATGGCCGCCATGAACTCGGCCCGCAGTCTGGCCGACACCCTGCAGACCGTCGCCGACGGCGTCGTCGACGCCCTCGGGTACGAACTGGCCTGCGTCAACCTCGTGCGCCCCGACGGCGACCTGGTCGTGGCCGCCTTCTCGGGCAACGCCGCCGCCGAGGCCCTCATCACCGGCCGGGTCGGCTCACGCGAGTCCTGGGAGCGCCGCCTCTCCATGGGCGAGTCCTGGGGCGACCTGATCTTCATACCGCACACCGAGGGCTGGGTCCTCGACGACGACGACGTCCCGCAGTGGTACACCGACGGCCCCGCTCCCCGCTTCGAGGACGAGTGGCACCCCTCCGACCGGCTCTTCGCCCCGATGTACGCGCCCGGCCCGCAGGGCGGCGGGGCCTGCGGCGAGCTGATCGGCGTGCTCTCCGTGGACCGCCCGCGCAACGGCCGGCTGCCCGGCGCCTGGGGTCGCGAAGCGCTCCAGATGTACGCCTTCCAGGCCGCCATCGCGATCAGCAACGCCCGGCTGCGCTCCAACATGCAGCGCGCCCTGGTCCGCCTGGAGCGCGATCAGCAGGCCCTGCGCGCCAGTGAGGAAAGCTTCCGGCAGGCCTTCGAGTACGCCCCCTCCGGCATGGCCGTCGCGGAGCTGGGCGGCGACCAGCACGGCCGCATCCTGCGCACCAACGACGCGCTGTGCCGGCTGCTCGGCCGCCCCGCCTCCGCGATGCGCCGCTACTCCTTCTCCGACCTCGTGCACCCCGAGGACATAGGCACGCTGCTGCGGACCTCCGCCGAGGGCGGCCGCGCCGAACTGCGGCTGGCCCGCCGGGACGGCACCTACCTCTGGGTGTCCCTGCGCAACTCCGTCGTCGCCGACGCCGCCGACGGGCCGCGCTTCCTGCTCACCCACGTCGAGGACATCGAGGAGCGCAAGCGCCGCGAGCTGCACCTCGCCCACCGCGCCTCCCACGACTCCCTCACCGGTCTGCCGAACTCCGCCGAGCTGCGTGCCCGGCTCTCCGCCCGCCTGTGCCGGCAGCGCCCGCAGGGCGCACTGCCCGCCGCCGTCGCCGACTCCCTGGCGGCTTTCGAGTCCTTCGATTCCTTCGAGCCCTTCGACTCCCAGGACGCCGCCCACGGTCCGCCCGCCTTCGACCGGGGCCACGACTTCGACTTCCCGCCCGAGGCCGGGACGTTCGAGGGCTACGACCACCATGTGCACGCCGTCGCCCCCGACGAGGACCGCGACGACGGCACCAAGGGCCTCGCCGTGCTCTTCTGCGACCTCGACGGTTTCAAGTCGATCAACGACCGGTTCGGGCACAACGCGGGTGACGCGGTCCTCATCGAGGTCGCCCGCCGGCTCAGCGACGGTGTCCGGGACGGCGACACCGTCGCCCGGCTCGGCGGCGACGAGTTCGTGATCCTCGCCAACGGGCTCGGCCGGGCCGACGCCCAGGACCTCGCCGTACGGCTGCGCAACGAGATCATCCAGCCCATCCGGGCCGAGGGGCGGGCCGTGCGGGTGGGCGCCAGTTTCGGCATCGGATGGGCACACTGCGGCATGACCGCGGACGAAGTGTTGAAATCCGCTGACGAGCGGATGTACGTCGAGAAACGATCTCGTCCCAAACAGCACCGGCGCGCGGGGTGAACCGCAGCTCAGTGAGTTGATGCGGCCGGAGTCACCCGTTCGGGTCATCGGGTGGGGGTAGGCTCGCCTTTCTCACCACCAGTACCGCAACCGATCCGCAGCTAGGAGCACCAAGGGATGACGCCCGGCAGCAACGGCGCGAGCACGCCCGAGGACGACGACCCGTTCGGCTACCTCTACGCCGACGGGCAGGCCAACGGAGCCCAGCCGCCGTCCGGGGGCTACGGCTACCCGAACTCGGTCAACCGGGTGCGGCCGGTCGGAACCCGCCAGTACGGCCAGCAGGCCCCCGCTCCGCAGGCACCGCCGCAGCAGGGCACCTACGGCCAGCCGGCCGCCCACTACGCCGCCCCGGAGACGCTGCCGGGCGGCGCCACCACGACCCCGTCGCACCAGCCCTCGCACGGCGGTGGCGGACGGGGCCGCGGCCCGAACACCAAGGGCCTGCTCATCGGCGCCGTCGCGGTGGTCGCCGCGGTGGTCGTCGGCATCAGCGTGGCCATGCTCAGTGGCGACGGCGAGGACGACAAGAGCGGCAACCAGGCGGACGCGTCCCCGACCCAGTCCCAGGAAAGCTCCGAGCCGAGCCCGTCGGCGAGCAGCGGGGACGAGGAGGAGGAAGCGGCCGAACTGCCGACCATCGACGCGAAGGCGCTCCGCCTGGGCGGCAACGCGGCCCTGGCCTCGGACGTCGAGGGCGCGCAGTCCGACGGCGGCATCTATGTGACTAACCTCAACCAGCCAGGTTCCACCGTCACTTGGACGGTCGACGGCATCCCGAAGGACGGCGCCTACACCGTCTTCGTCCGCTACAGCACCACCGACGAGCCCCAGTCGATGACGCTCACCGTCAACGGCAAGGAGTTCGGCAACAAGCTGAACATGGACAACTTCGCCCATGCCAAGGACGGCGACTTCTCCAAGGGCTGGACCAAGACCTTCGCCTGGCCCACCCTCAACAAGGGCACCAACACGATCTCGGTCTCCTGCAACGACGGCGACAAGTGCAACGTCCTGCTGGACCAGCTGTGGCTGAAGGAGGGCCAGGTCAAGAAGTAGGGCGGGATCCCCTCCGACGGGCGGTCCAAAGGACGCCGGGAGGTCGGTTCCTAGGCCGCGTCGGCTTCGCCCGTGACGGTTATGCGGTGCAGCAGGTCCTCGTAGGCCCCCCGGTCGAACTCGCCCGCAGCCGGCGCCAGTACCGTCGCCGCCGACAACGCGACCGCTCGGGCGAGGCGGTCCGGCCAGGGGAGGCCGGTGACCAGGCCCGAGAGCAGGCCCGCGACGGCCGAGTCGCCGGCGCCGGTCGGGTTGCCGTGCAGGGCGGTCGGTGGGGCCGCGCGCCAGTGGCCCTCCGGGGTCACCGAGAGCAGCCCCTGCGGGCCGAGGGAGGCGACCACCGCGCCGGCGCCGCGGCGGCGGGCGTCCCGGGTGGCGCGCGACGGCTCGTGGGAGCCGGTGAGTTCGGCCAGTTCGTCGGCGTTGGGCTTGAGGATGTCGGGGCGGCCCGCGACCCCGCGGCGCAGGGCCGCGCCACTGGTGTCGAGGAGGACGGGGACTCCGGCGGCGCGGGCGGTGCGGGCCAGCCCGGCGTAGGCGCCGACCGGGACGCCCGGGGGCAGGCTGCCGCACAGGGCCACCGCCGAGACACCGGCCAGCAGGTCCTCGTAGACCTCCTGGAAGGCGTTCCACTCGGCGGCGGAGACGGTGTGGCCGGGCTCGTTGAGCTGGGTGGTGGCGCCGGAGCGTCCGTCCACCACGGCGACGGTCCGCCGGGTCGTGCCGGAGACCGGGACCAGCGCGTCCACCAGGCCCGGTACGGGGGTGAGCCGGTCCCGCAGGAGCCGTCCGGTGAGGCCGCCCGCGAAGCCGGTGACCGTCACCTCGTGGCCGAGGGCGGCGAGCACCCGGGCCACGTTGACGCCTTTGCCGCCGGGGCGTTCGATCACCTCGGTGACCCGGTGGGAGGCGTGCGGGCGCAGGGCCGGTACGCGGTAGGTGATGTCGAGAGCGGTGTTCAGCGTGACCGTGAGGATCACCGGGCCGACCTCCCCCTTGGCTACGGCTGGCGTTCGCCGTCTGCAGTGTGTCGTCTGCTGTGCGTTCCGGGTTCCGAAACTCCGGGGTCCTGATCATGCCAAACAGACGGCGGTCGGCCCACCCCCGAGACCGTCCGCCGGTTCCCGACCGGCGGACGGATCAGCCCAGTCGGGGATCGACCACCCACTCGCCCCGGCGCATCACGCCCTTGAGGGTGAACTCCGCGTCGAGGACCACCAGGTCGGCGTCCTTGCCGGGTTCCAGGGAGCCGATCCTGTCGTCCATGCCCAGCAGCCGGGCCGGGTTGGCGGACAGGGCGGCGACCGCGTGCTCGACGGGCAGCCCGTCGACGGTCACCGCACGCTTCAGCGCACGGTCCAGGGTGAGCGTCGAGCCCGCGATGGTGCCGCCCTCCACCAGACGGGCCACGCCGTCCTCGACGTCCACCTCCAGCGGGCCGAGCATGTAGCGGCCGTCGCCGAAACCGGCCGCGTCCATCGCGTCCGTGATGAACGCCACCCGCTCGGGGCCCGCGTGACGGAACGCCAGCCGGAGGGCGGCCGGGTGCAGATGCGTACCGTCGTTGATCAGCTCGACCGTGACCCGCTCGTCCTCCAGGAGGGCGGTGACCGGGCCGGGGGCGCGGTGGCCGAGCGCCGGCATCGCGTTGAACAGGTGGGTGGCGACCGTGGCGCCCGCGTCGACGGCCGCCACGGTCTGCTCGTACGTCGCGTCGGTGTGGCCGACGGCCGCGATCACGCCGTGCTCGGCCAGCAGGCGTACGGAGTCGAGGCCGCCGGGCAGCTCGGTGGCGAGGGTGACCATCTTCGCGTGGCCGTGCGCCGCGTCGAGCAGCTTGCGGACCTCCGCCGGGTCGGGGTCGCGCAGCAGTTCCTCGGAGTGCGCGCCCTTGCGGCACGGTGAGATGAACGGCCCCTCGAAGTGGATGCCGGCGATGTCGCCCTGCTCGGCCAGTTCCGCCAGCAGGCCCGCGCGCCGGGCGAGGAAGTCCAGGTCGCCGGTGACGGTCGAGGCGACCAGGGTGGTGGTGCCGTGCAGGCGGTGGGTGTGGATGCCCTCGAGGACGTCGTCGACCGTTCCGGAGGTGAAGGACGCGCCGCCGCCGCCGTGGTTGTGGAGGTCGACGAAGCCGGGGACCAGCCAGTGACCGGTCAGGTCGAGCGTTTCGGTGACGCTTTCAGGAGTGCCGGAGGAGGCGTTCGCGGGGGCCGTGGCGACGATGCGCGTGCCGTCGACGATCACGCGGCCGTCGTCCACGGTCCCGGTGGGCAGTACCACCCGGGCACCGGTGAGAACCTTCGTGGGGGCCATCAGGCGGTTACCTCCGAGGAGTCGTCCGAGGGGGCGGTGGTGGCGGTGACAGTGGTGGTGGCGGTGGTCTCGAGGAGGTCCCAGGCGAGGAGTCCCGCGCCCAGACACCCGGCGGTGTCCCCGAGGGCGGCCGGGACCAGGGACGGCAGCTTCTGGAAGGTGACCCGCCGCCGGATCGCCTCCCGCAGCGGCGCGAACAAGGTTTCTCCCGCCTCGGCCAGCCCGCCACCGATGATCAGGGTGCGCGGGTCCAGCAGGGTGAGCGCGGTGACCAGCCCGTCGGCGAGGGCGTCGACGGCCTCCTGCCAGACCTCCCGGGCCCGTGCGTCGCCGGACTCCACGGCCTTGGCGCAGTCGGCCGCGTCCGCGCCCGGGTCGCCGCAGGCCGCCGCCCAGGCTTCGCTGACCGCCGCCGCGGACGCGAACCGCTCCAGGCAGCCGCGCTGACCGCACGGGCAGGGGGCGCCCCCGGGCCGTACGACGATGTGGCCGATCTCTCCGGCGAAGCCGTGCGCTCCCGCCTCCACCCGGCCGTCGATGCCGATGGCACCCGCGATGCCGGTGCCCAGCGGGACGAACAGGAATCGGTCGGCGCCCCGGCCCGCCCCGACGCGGCCCTCGGCGAGCCCGCCGGTGCGGACGTCGTGGCCGAGGGCGACGGGGAGGCCGCCGAGCCGCTGGGCGAGCAGCGCGCGCAGCGGGACGTCGCGCCAGCCGAGGTTGGCGGAGTAGACGGCGACGCCCTCCGTCTCGTCGACGATGCCGGGAACGGCGAGGCCGGCGGCGGAGGCGGGCTCGCCGTAGCGCTCGACGCCATGGGCGCGGAGTTCGGCGGCGAAGCCGAGGATGCCGGCGACGACCGCGTCCGGGCCGCGGTCCCGGCCGGTGGCGCGGCGGGCCCGGTGCAGCAGCTCGCCGCCCGCTCCGACCAGGGCGGCCTTCATCCCGGTGCCGCCCACATCGAGGGCGATGACGTGTTTCACGTGGAACAGTGTGGCCCCGGGGCCCACAAGAGGTCTAGTCCACTTACGTGGTGTAGACCTTATTCCGACTATCGGACTACCGGAAAACTTTCGAACGGATGGCGCGGAGCGCCGGGTTGGGGAAAGAAGCAGTGCAGCGGCGGGGCTTGGCAAGGACGATCGCGGCGGTGTCCGCACTGGGACTGACGGGAGTCCTCAGCGGATGCGGTGTCGGCGAAGGCTCCTCCGACGTGACGCTGAAACTGGTCGCCGCCGACTACGGCACCGGCGAGGCCGACAGCTCCGAGAAGTACTGGGCCGCCCTGACGGAGCAGTACGAGACCGAGCACCCGGGCGTGAGGATCGACGTCAGCGTCCACTCCTGGAACGATGTCGACCGAGAGGTCAAGAAGATGGTCGACGCGGGCAACCCGCCGGACATGGCCCAGATCGGCGCCTACGCCGACTACGCCGCCCAGGGCCTGCTCCATAAGGCCGACGACGTGCTCTCCATCCCCGTCCAGGCCGACTTCGTCTCGCAGTTGGCCAACGCGGGCCAGGTCAACGGCGTGCAGTACGGCATGCCGTTCGCCTCCTCCACGCGCGTGCTGTTCTACAACAAGACCCTGTTCGAGGAGGCCGGCCTCACCCCGCCGAAGACCTGGGACGACCTCGCGGCGAACGCCGAGGCGCTCAAGGCGGAGGGCGTGAAGTACCCCTACGCGCTGCCCCTCGGCCCGGAGGAGGCACAGGCCGAGACCATGCAGTGGCTGCTCAGCGGCAACGGCGGCTACGTCGACTCCCTGGGCTCCTACACCTTCGACTCCGCGGAGAACACCGCGACCGTCGCCTGGCTGAAGGACGAGCTGGTCGGCAAGGGCCTGACCGGCCCGGTGGCACCCGGAAAGCTCGACCGCGCCGAAGCGTTCGCCGCCTTCGCCGACGGCGACGTCGGCATGCTGAACGGCCACCCCTCGCTGATCGAGATGGCCGAGAAGAAGGGCGTGGAGTTCGGCACCGTTCCGACGCCGGGGATCGACGGCGAGAGCCGGGCCACGCTCGGGGTCGCCGACTGGATGACGGCCTTCAACAAGAACGGCCACGGCGACGAGATCGGCGAGTTCCTCGACTTCGTCTACAGCGAGGAGAACGTGCTCGACTTCTCCCGCGACTACAGCCTGCTGCCGGTCACCAGCTCCGCGTCCCGGGCGATGGAGGGATCCGAGCGGGACAAGGACCTCGAGCCCTTCCTCGACGAGCTGGCCACCTCGGAGCTCTACCCGGTCGGCAACACCTCCTGGGCCGCGGTCAACGCGGCCATCAAGGAGCAGATCGGCAAGGCGGTCGCCCCGGGCGGCAGCCCCAAGGGCGTGCTGGGCGGCCTCCAGGCGACCGCGACGCGCGCGGAGAGCTCGCGCTAGGGCTCTCCCCCGCAGCCCTTGGCGGTGACCGGATGTCAGCGGCAGGAGCTACCGTCGGGGCATGGATGAGGAACGGCTGGCCCGGCGCGAGCAGGACATCATCGCGCTGGAGCGCCGCGGCTTCCTCGGCCCCGGCGTGAAGGAACGGGCGATACGCGAGGAGCTGGGCCTGGCCCCGGTGCGCTACTACCAGCTCCTCAACGCCCTGCTCGACGACCCCCGCGCCCTGGCCCACGACCCGGTCACGGTGAACCGGCTCAGACGCGTCCGCGAGTCCCGCCGCGCGGAACGCTGAACGCGGCCGACCGGGACGCCGGAGCCGCGCCCGGCGGACGGGCCGGGGACACCGGAGCGGCACCGGGAAGCGGAGCCGCGCCCGCCCGGCGGGCCGGGGTGCCGGGAGCCGCACTCGGACGAGCCCGGGGCCAAGACGCCGGACCCGCGCCCAGGGCCGGACGCCGGGGGACACGCCCGTGGGGACAGGCCGGGTCAGGCGGGCCGCAGGGACGACGCCAGTGCCCGGAGCAGGCGTACGACTCCGGCGGGGCCGTCGACCACCACGTCCGCGCGTTCCCTCAGCTCCGGGACCTCGTCGCTGCCGCTGCACACCAGCAGGCCGGGGACGCCGTCGGAGCGGAGCTCCTCGACTGCGGCGTACGCGGGAAGGTCACCCAGGTCGTCCCCCGCGTAGAGGACGCATCCGGCGCCGATCTCGCGGGCGTGCTCCAGCAGGGCCACGCCCTTGTCCATCCCCGGCGGACGCAGCTCCAGGACCATGCGGCCGGGCTCCACGACCAGGCCGTGCCGGGCCGCCAGATCGGTCAGCGGCCCGCGCAGCGCCTCGAACGCGGCCCGGGGGTCGGCGGCCCTGCGGGTGTGGACGGCCACCGCGCGGCCCTTCTCCTCGATCCGGACGCCCTCGTCGGCACCGACCCGGTCGAGCAGCCCCGGCAGTTCCGCGCGGACACCGGCGACACCGGGGTGCGGGGCGGGCGCGGTGATGTCACCGGTGGCGGCGTCCCAGCGTTCGGCACCGTAGTGGCCGAGGACGACGAGGTGGTCCAGACCGGGGGCGCCCGCGAAGCCGCCGTTGCGCACCGCGACCTCGGGAGGCCGACCCGTGATCACCGCCACGGAGGCCACCTCCGGAGCGAGCGCGGTGAGCGCCGGCACCGCCTCCGGGTGGGCGCGGGCCTGCTCCGGGTCGGGCACGATCGGTGAGAGCGTGCCGTCGAAGTCGAGACCGATCAACGCCTTCCCCGGCCGCGCGAGCAAAGCGTCGAGCCCCTCCCGCCCGGCCCGCGTGACGGGCGTCGGCAGGGGCTCCGCGACGTTCGGGCCGGCGGTGTTCGAGTGCGTGGCATTCGGGTGCGTGGCATTCGGGTCCGTGGAATCCGTATGGCTGCCCATACCGCCAACCTATCCACGTCCACCCCGCCGCACGCCACCCCGACCGGCCGTACGGGGCCGGTTCCCTCCGGGGCCCGCCCGGCCTACGACTCCTCGCGGAGGGCGTTCAGCTGGTCCAGGAACCACTGTCCCGGCGGCAGCGCGGTCGCCGCCGCGGTCAGGCGCTTGGCGCCTTCGGTCCGTTCCGCCGGGCCCATCGTGAGGGCCTCGTGCAGGGCGCGCGCCGTGTCGACCACGTCGTACGGGTTGACGGTGATCGCGTCCTCGCCCAGCTCCTCGTGCGCGCCCGCCTCCCGGGACAGCACCAGCGCGCAGCCCCCCTCGGCGAGGATCGGGATCTCCTTGGCGACCAGGTTCATACCGTCCCGGATGGGGTTGACCAGCGCCACGTCGGCCAGCCGGTACGCGGCCAGCGAGCGCGCGAAGTCGTCCCTGACGTGCAGCACGACCGGACGCCAGCCGGGTGTCCCGTACCGCTCGTTGATCTCCTCGGCGACCCGCCGCACCTCGGCGGTGTAGTCGCGGTACACGGCGAGGTCCTGCCGGGACGGGTAGGCGAAGGCGAGGTGCACCACCCGTTCGCGCCACTCGGGGTGGTCCTCGAGGAGCTGCCGGTACGCCAGCAGACCGCGCACGATGTTCTTCGACAGCTCGGTCCGGTCGACCCGGACGACCGTCCGCCGCGCGGTGCCGTCGGGAGCCGTGCCGATCTCCTCGCGCAGCACGCCGAGCCGCTCCTCGACGTCCGCCTCCCGCGCGCGCCCGCGCAGGAAGTCCGCGTCGGCACCCAGCCCGTGCACACCGATCCGGGTGTCGCCGAGCCCGCCCGCGAACCGCTCGCAGCACGCGGTGAACGCGTCCGCCCAGCGGTGGGTGAGGAAGCCGAGCCGGTCCGCGCCCAGCATCCCGCGCAGCACCTGCCCGGCGATGTCGTCGGGCAGCATCCCGAAGTACTCCGGCGGCGCCCACGGCGTGTGCGAGAAGTGGCCGATGTGCAGGTCGGGGCGGAGCTCCCGGAGCAGCCCCGGGACGAGCGTCAGGTGGTAGTCCTGCACCACCACCGCGGCCCCCCGCGCCGCCTCCTCGGCCAGCGCCTCGGCGAAGGCCCGGTTGTAGGCCTCGTAGGAGGCCCACTGCCGCCGGAACTCCGCGTCGAAGACGGGCTCCACCGGCGTCTGGTACAGCATGTGGTGCACGAACCACAGCACCGAGTTGGCGATGCCGTTGTACGCGTCGGCGTGCACGTCCGCCGGGATGTCCAGCATCCGCACGCCGTCCTCGCCGACCCCGCGCCGCACGGCCTCACGGTCGCCGTCGGACAGAGCCGAGCACACCCACAGCGACCCCGCGTCCGGCCCGATCGCCGACAGCCCGGACACCAGCCCGCCGCCACCGCGACTGGCCCGCAGCGAACCGTCCTCCTCCACCGTGTACGAAACGGGGCCGCGATTCGACGCGACCAGCACCCGAGCACCCTGCATGGAAGCCATACGCCTCACTCGATCTCCTCGCCCATGCTATTTTTCCCTTTGTCCCATAAGGGATCGGTTCGGGCTGGACCGCAATCCTTGGATTGGAAGCCCCTTCCTTCGGGCAGGGAGCGGAGTCACACGCCTCAACCTAGCCCGTCGCTGATGCGCTCAAACGCACGATGCGACGGTATGAGAGGCGCCCTGGCGTCACGGGCCCCATGCGGCGTGGCGCACACGTTGACGCCGCGTGGCGGAAGTTCTTGCCACGCGGCGAGCGCGCTCAGGCCACCCGGCGGGACCGGTACTCGGCCATCTCCGTCATCGGGGGGCGTTCCTCGGTGTCCACCGAGTGGGTGCGGGGCTCGAAGGTGGCGCCGTTGCGTTCGAACTGGGTGAGCGCGGGGCGGATCAGGTGGCCGCGGGCCAGGCGGAGCTGGGCGGTGCGGTAGATTGCGGCGGCCATGCGGCCGAGGGCCTGGCCGTCCTGGTGGCGGTGCTTGCGGACGCCGACGTCGACCTGGGCGAGGGCGTCCAGCCCCACCAGGTGCAGGGCGTCGACCAGCATGCCCAGCTCCACGCCGTAGCCGACGGGGAAGGGCAGCCGTTCCAGGAGCGAGCGCCGGGCCGCGTACTCGCCGCCGAGCGGCTGGACGAAGCCGGCCAGCTGCGGCCAGTGCATGTTGAGCAGCGGGCGAGCCATCAGCTCCGTGACCCTGCCGCCCTGACCGGCCGTGGCGGCGGTGCCGGCCGTGCCCCCGCCGGACACCGTGAAGGGACGGTCGTACATCGCCTTCACCAGGTGGACGTCCGGATCGGTGAGCAGTGGGCCGACGATGCCGGAGACGAAGTCGGCGGAGAACTCCCGGAGGTCCGCGTCGACGAAGCAGACGATGTCCCCCCGGGTGACGAGCAGGGAGCGCCACAGCACCTCGCCCTTGCCGGGCACGGCGGGGAGGCGGGGCAGGATCGTGTCCCGGTGCACCACCGTCGCGCCCGCCGCCGCGGCCACCTCGGACGTGCGGTCGGACGAGCCGGAGTCCACGACCACGATCTCGTCGACCAGCGGGGCCCGGAGCATCAGCTCGTGCCGGACGACCCCGACGATCTCACCGACCGTCGCCTCCTCGTTGAGCGCGGGCAGCACCACGCTCACCGTCCGGCCCGTGGCGCGCTTCGCGGCCAGGACGCGGTGCAGCGGGCGGTCGGCCACGGACCAGGAGCGGTCGGCCAGCCAGCGCTCGACTTCTTCCAGCACGGTCTGCGGCTCCTCACCTCTGTGATCCATACACCTGACACCTGTTGATCCATCTCGCGGTTCGGACGCGCACTCTTTGTCGTCCTGGCCGTCGGTTACAGTCTTGAACAACGCGGACGCCCCTTGCACACCGGGGGTCACGACCCCCCTCGCGTCCGCGGCGCGCGAGCGCACAACCGCATGACACACAACCGAATACAGCTCATCCAGAGGGGCAGAGGGATACGGCCCGATGAAGCCCCGGCAACCCTCCAGCCGGTTCTCGTGGATCACCGTCGATCGACGATCGCAGCGGAACACCGAACGCTGATCGCTGATCGTCCACGCGAGGCTCCCGGCTAGGGAAGGTGCCAAGTCCGTCTCACGACGAAACACGTCGTGAGGAAGATGAGGAGAAAGGGCCTCGCCTCACATGGCTGTGCAGACCGTCGCAAGCACCACCGGATCCACCGCTGAATCCGTCAACGGATCAGCCGCGCCCTCCGTCGATCTCGGCCCCGCCGCCGCGCTGTCCTGCCGCGAATGCGGCCACCGCGTCCCCCTCGGACCCGTCTTCGCGTGCGAGGAGTGTTTCGGTCCGCTGGAGATCGCCTACGACTTCTCGGGCTACGACACCGAGGAACTCCGCCGGCGCATCGAGGCGGGCCCCGCGAACATCTGGCGCTACGCGCCCCTGCTGCCCGTCCCCGCCGACGTGGCGACCAAGCCGAACATCAACCCCGGCTGGACCCAGCTCGTCCAGGCCGACAACCTCGCCCGCGAACTCGGCGTCACCGGCGGCCTGTACGTCAAGGACGACTCCGGCAACCCGACCCACTCCTTCAAGGACCGGGTCGTCGCCCAGGCCCTGGAGGCCGCCCGCGCCTTCGGCTTCACCACCCTGTCCTGCTCCTCCACGGGCAACCTCGCCGGTGCCGTCGGCGCCGCCGCCGCCCGCGCCGGCCTGCGCTCCTGCGTGTTCATCCCGCACGACCTGGAGCAGGGCAAGGTCGTCATGGCCGCCGTCTACGGCGGTGAACTCGTCGGCATCGAGGGCAACTACGACGACGTGAACCGCTTCTGCTCCGAGCTGATCGGCGACCCGGCCGGCGAGGGCTGGGGCTTCGTCAACGTCAACCTGCGGCCGTACTACGCCGAGGGCTCCAAGACCCTCGCGTACGAGATCTGCGAGCAGCTCGGCTGGCGGCTGCCCGACCAGCTCGTCGTTCCCATAGCCTCCGGCTCGCAGCTCACGAAGATCGACAAGGGGCTGCAGGAACTGATCCGGCTCGGCCTCGTCGAGGACAAGCCGTACAAGATCTTCGGCGCGCAGGCCGAGGGCTGCTCGCCGGTGTCGACCGCGTACAAGGCGGGCCACGACGTCGTCCGGCCGCAGAAGCCGAAGACCATCGCCAAGTCGCTCGCCATCGGCAACCCGGCCGACGGCCCGTACGTCCTGGACATCGCGCGCCGCACCGGCGGCGCGGTGGAGGACGTGACGGACGAGCAGGTCGTGGAGGCCATCCGGCTGCTCGCCCGGACCGAGGGCATCTTCGCCGAGACCGCGGGCGGTGTGACCGTCGGCGTCACGAAGAAGCTGATCGAGAACGGCCTCCTGGACCCGTCCCTGACCACCGTCGTCCTCAACACCGGCGACGGCCTCAAGACCCTGGACGCGGTGGCCGACACCGGCCTGACCGCCACCATCCGCCCCAACCTCGAGTCGTTCCGAGAGGCCGGCCTCGCCTGACCTCCTCCTCGCCGGTCCCGAGGAGGCCGGCGGTCGCCCGCCGGGCATCGTGCCTCACGGCCGACCGCCCCCGGGACGCACCTGAGCCGAGGTCCCGCACCGGCTCCACAGGCCGACACCGCCGACCCGGCGGCCGACACGCAGAGTATTCCCATCGTCACTGGAGGTCGAGTCGCATGAGCGTGACCGTTCGCATCCCCACCATCCTGCGCACCTACACCGGCGGCAAGGCCGAGGTGGACGCCGAGGGGGCGACCCTCGGCGACGTCATCGCCGACCTGGAGAAGAACCACACCGGGATCTCCGCCCGGGTCCTGGACGACCAGGGCAAGCTGCGCCGTTTCGTCAACGTCTACGTCAACGACGACGACGTCCGTTTCGAGCAGGGTCTGGAGACGGTGACCCCGGACGGTGCCGGTGTGTCGATCATCCCGGCCGTCGCCGGCGGTTGATCATTACCCTCGGTAATTGATGTGACCGGGTGTTCATCGTGTTGCCCCCTCCGCGAGAGAAGCGGAGGGGGCAATTCCATGGGGTTGAGCGCGATAGGGTTGGGGAACGCGGTCCCGACTCCCCGTTCTGGAACCGTCAATTCCTGCCGCACACCCGACTGGATACAGCCAAAGTCTGGGCCACTTCTGCGGCATTTGCGGGCTTTGCCCGGCCTGACTTGCCCTGAAATCAGGTGAATTCCCGTCACATTCCGGACTGGTGCCGTCCAGATTTCTCGTCCGATTGACCTGTTGCAGAGGGCAGTTGGACGGATACATTCGGCCGCGGTCGACGCGTTCCGGCGCACGCCCCCGATCGTCGGGGGGTGAGGTCTGACCCGGATCCGCGAAGTGTGGATCTGTGCAAGGGCCAGTAATAGGGGAGTTAGGCATGGCTCAGGGCACCGTCAAGTGGTTCAACGCGGAGAAGGGGTACGGCTTCATCGCGGTCGACGGTGGTGCGGATGTTTTCGTCCACTACAGCGCGATCCAGATGGACGGCTACCGCACCCTCGAAGAAGGCCAGCGGGTCGAGTTCGAGATCTCGCAGGGCCAGAAGGGCCCGCAGGCCGACATGGTTCGTCTCAGCGCCTGAACGCGCTACCCACCGCAAGAATTTCCTGCTGGCGAAGGGTCCGCACCCCCGGGGTGCGGACCCTTCGCCGTGCCGGGGACCGGGTGGTGGCCGGCGCCCGGGGGTGTTCGCGCGCGGCTGACTCCCCGGGGCGATCCCCCGGAGGCGCTTGCGCCCGCCCGTCACCCGACCACCACCCCTCATCGGTCCCGCTTCGCGGGAGCGCCTTGCACTCGAGTGGGTCGAGTGCTAATCATTGGCGTTAGCACTCTGAAGGTGAGAGTGACAACGTAAGGACCGGGTCGGTGAGGCCCGCAGGCCGGTGGGGCAAGGAACCACCGGTTCTGTGAGCCGTCCGTCGCGGGCGCGGGCGCGGTCCGAAGTAATCACCCCCAGTCCTGGAGGGACCACTTCACATGGCCAAGATCATCGCGTTCGACGAGGAGGCGCGGCGCGGCCTCGAGCGCGGCATGAACCAGCTCGCGGACGCCGTCAAGGTGACGCTCGGCCCCAAGGGCCGCAACGTCGTCCTCGAGAAGAAGTGGGGCGCCCCCACGATCACCAACGATGGTGTGTCCATCGCCAAGGAGATCGAGCTCGAGGACCCGTACGAGAAGATCGGCGCCGAGCTGGTCAAGGAAGTCGCCAAGAAGACGGACGACGTCGCCGGTGACGGTACGACCACCGCGACCGTCCTCGCCCAGGCCCTGGTCAAGGAGGGCCTGCGCAACGTAGCCGCCGGCGCCAACCCGATGGCCCTCAAGCGCGGTATCGAGAAGGCCGTCGAGGCCGTCTCCGGTGCCCTGCTGGAGCAGGCGAAGGACGTCGAGACCAAGGAGCAGATCGCCTCCACGGCCTCCATCTCCGCCGCCGACACCCAGATCGGCGAGCTCATCGCCGAGGCCATGGACAAGGTCGGCAAGGAAGGCGTCATCACCGTCGAGGAGTCCCAGACCTTCGGTCTGGAGCTGGAGCTCACCGAGGGTATGCGCTTCGACAAGGGCTACATCTCGGCGTACTTCGCCACCGACATGGAGCGTATGGAGGCGTCGCTCGACGACCCGTACATCCTGATCGCCAACTCCAAGATCGGCAACGTCAAGGACCTGCTGCCGCTCCTGGAGAAGGTCATGCAGTCGGGCAAGCCGCTGCTGATCATCGCCGAGGACGTCGAGGGCGAGGCCCTGTCGACCCTGGTGGTCAACAAGATCCGCGGCACCTTCAAGTCCGTCGCCGTCAAGGCCCCGGGCTTCGGCGACCGCCGCAAGGCGATGCTGAACGACATCGCCATCCTCACGGGCGGCGAGGTCATCTCCGAAGAGGTCGGCCTCAAGCTGGAGAACACCGGCCTCGAGCTGCTCGGCAAGGCCCGCAAGGTCGTCATCACCAAGGACGAGACCACCATCGTCGACGGTGCCGGCTCCTCGGAGCAGGTCCAGGGCCGCGTCAACCAGATCCGCGCCGAGATCGAGAACAGCGACTCGGACTACGACCGCGAGAAGCTGCAGGAGCGCCTGGCGAAGCTCGCCGGCGGTGTCGCGGTCATCAAGGCCGGTGCCGCCACCGAGGTCGAGCTCAAGGAGCGCAAGCACCGCATCGAGGACGCCGTTCGCAACGCGAAGGCGGCCGTCGAGGAGGGCATCGTCGCCGGTGGTGGCGTGGCCCTGCTCCAGGCCTCCCAGGTGTTCGAGAAGCTGGAGCTCGAGGGTGACGAGGCGACCGGCGCCAACGCCGTGAAGCTCGCGCTCGAGGCCCCGCTGAAGCAGATCGCCGTCAACGCCGGCCTCGAGGGCGGCGTCGTGGTGGAGAAGGTGCGCAACCTGACCCCGGGTCACGGCCTGAACGCCGCGACCGGCGACTACGTCGACCTGGTCAAGGAAGGCATCATCGACCCGGCCAAGGTGACGCGCTCCGCGCTGCAGAACGCCGCGTCGATCGCCGCGCTGTTCCTCACCACCGAGGCCGTCATCGCCGACAAGCCGGAGAAGGCCGCCGCGGCCGCTCCGGGCGGCATGCCGGGCGGTGACATGGACTTCTGAGCCTGACTCACCTCAGGTTCGGACCCGGTCCGTCAGTGCCGAGGGCGGCACTCCCTGTTTCCGACAGGGGGTGCCGCCCTCGGGCGTTTCCGGGTTTCCGGGTTTCCGCGTTTCTGCGGTTTCATGAGTGGGGCTCGCCCGGGTTCCCGGTCCTCTTCCGGTACTCCCAGTGGAAGCAGGACGCCTACGACTCCCGTCTCGCCGAGACCCCCGAGGAACTGGAGGCGATCCTCGCCCCGCTCGTGGCGGCCGGAGTTCGAGGGCTCGGACGTCAACTGCCCGTCGCTAAAGCGACGGGCTTGCACAACGGGCATCACTGGCTGTGATGCTGCGTTTGCGTCCAGCCCCGTCCCGCTGGCGCGGGAGCGAGGCGGGGGCCGTTGACGGGGCCCCGCGTCGCCACAACTCCCACGCCCGGGCGCGGATGTTGCGGGAGCTGTTCCGGTCCGCGTGATCAACGAATCCGCAGGACCGGCAGGCGAACCGGGCCTGTGAGACCCGGTTCGCCTGGTCGAGGTGCCCGCACTCGGCACAGGTGCGGGAGGTGTACGCCGGATCGACGTGCACCACCGGTACCCCCGCCCGGCGGGCCTTGTACGCGATGAACGTCCCCAGCTGGGCGAAGGCCCAGCTGGAGTGGGTGGCCCGTTGGGGCCTGCGAAGCCGTACCCGTCCGCGGATGCCCGTCAGGTCCTCCAGGGCGATCCCGCGGCCGGTGCGTTCTGCCTCGGCCACCACACGTTTCGCGATCTTGTGGTTGATGTCCTTCGCCCGCCGGGCCTCCTTGCCGCGGCGCCTCTTCAGCCGGCGCCGGGCGGACGGGGTGTTCTTCTGCTGCAGTTTGGTGCGCAGCTCGCGTTCCCGGGTGCGGATGCGGTTGAGTTCCCGGCCGGCCATGATCTCGCCGTCCGAGGTGGTGGCGATGTTGACGATGCCCAGGTCGATGCCGAGGAAGTCCACCGGCTCCGTGTTCAGCGGCGCCTCGGGCACCTCGCAGGTGGCGTTCAAAAACCACATACCGTCCCGCACCAGCAGGTCGGACTCGCCCCTGCGGTAGAGGGCGAGGGTGGCCAGCTGCTCCGGTGAGGCGGTGAACGCCACGTCCTTCACCCGCCCGGAAGTCGTCCAGATCGACACTCTGCGCCGGTCGGTCTGCCAGGACAGCATCCGGTCGTCGTAGGGCTGGGCACCCGTCGGCCGGAAAGCGATCGGCTTCTGCGTGGCCCGCCGGTAGCGTGGCGAGCCCGGTCGGCCCAGATTTCCGGCTTTCAGGTTCGCCCGCAGCGTCGCGTACGCGTCGCAGGTCTTCTTGATCACGTGCTGGGCGGCCTGGGCACCCAGGTTCCACCGGGCCTTGATCTGGTGGTAGGTGTGCTGGCGCAGCGCGAAGTTGTTCTGCACATCCTTCTCGAAGGCGACCTCGCTGACCCAGGTGGCGGCCTCGTTGCAGGCCCGCAGGGTCGCCTCCAGTGCCGCCGCCTGCACGGGCGTCGGCAGCAGCCTGACCTGCACCACCAGCTTCACGATCACCGATCGTAGACACCCGCACGATGCCGCACCACGCGTTCCCCACCGGCCACCCCATCGGGTGAAATCCGGCATGACCGGGGCCGCCTCACCGCGCCCGTGGGCGGGACCCGGCCGCTCCACGGCCGGATGGACACAGCGATACCGCGGCGCTGCACGCCGCGATCCACGAGGATGCGATTCCTCCCGGGGCTGAAGCCCCGGGGTTCCTCGCAAGCACAAGCTGAATCTGACTGGCTGGACGAAGAAGCTGACCGGCAGGCCCGCCGTCACGGTCGGTGCCGAACCGGGTAGCCTCGACAACCTGCTCGACCGGCTGGAGCGCGACGAGTTCGAGCCGTACGACGCGGCGTCGCTGCGGACACTGAGCTGAGCTGTGGGCCCCGGCGGCTACGGGCCGCCCAACGGCTCGATGTCGGCCCGGACCGGCACCCCCCACACGCGCAGCACCTCGTAGTCGGTGAACTCGTGCACCACCCGGTACGCCATGGCGGGCCGGGGCCCGCGCCGCTGTGCCGCGACGTACAGCTCGGCCTCGCGCCGGTCCCGGCGCGGGGTGCCGCACAGCTGCCACGCCTGACCGTTCCACAGCTCCGGCAGCCAGCGTTGCTGCGGCCGGGGGCGGTCGCCGTGCATCCCGTACCGGGACGGGACGGGCTCGGTGGGCGGCTGGTGGGGTGCCGGCCCGTTGAACTCGGCGCGGCGGGCGGTGCGGCGCCGGGTCTCGCACAGCAGGCACAGGTCGGGGGCGCTCTCGTCGACCGGACCGGTCGGGTGCTCGGGGCAGCGGGTGCTGGGCGCGGCCGTCTCGACGCTCTCCTCCAGCCGGTCCAGCGCGCGCTTCAGGTCGGCCCGCACCTCGTGCAGCCTGGCGTCCGGCGTGTCGGCGGTCAGCGCCTCGCCGTGCTCGCCGAGGACGCGCAGGGCGCGGCCCAGGGCGGTGAGCTGCGCGTGGTTCATGTGCTTCGTCTCCGTGTGGGGGGTGGGGCCAGTATCCCAGCCGTCACGGCCGGCCGGCCGCAGCCGCCAGCGCCACGCGCAGGTGGCCGCCCGCCTCGGTCAGCAGGCGGGTGGCCGTCGGGCCGTCCACGTCGGCGAGCAGGACCAGGATGGCGTGCTTGACCTCGCCGTCCGTGGCGGCCAGGGCGCGCTCGATGTCGGCGTCCGCCGCGCCGGTCGCGAGGGCGACGATACGGCGGGAGCGGGCGCGCAGCTTCTCGTTGGAGGCGCGGACGTCGACCATCAGGTTCCCGTACGTCTTGCCCAGCCTGATCATCGTGATCGTCGAGATCATGTTCAGGACGAGTTTCTGGGCGGTGCCGGCCTTGAGGCGGGTGGAGCCGGTGAGGAGTTCCGGGCCGACGACCACCTCGACGCCGTGCTCGGCCGCCGCGGCGAGCGGGCTGCCCGGGTTGCAGGCGAGACCCACGGTCAGCGCGCCCCGCTCGCGGGCGTGGGTGACGGCGCCGACGGCGTACGGGGTGCGCCCGGAGGCGGAGACGCCGACCACCGAGTCGTCGGGGGTCAGCCCCAGCGCGGCCAGGTCGGACGCGGCCAGCTCCGCCGAGTCCTCTGCGCCCTCGACCGAGGTCACCATGGCGCCGGGGCCGCCCGCGATCAGGCCGACGACCCTGGCGGGGTCGGTGTTGAAGGTCGGCGGGCACTCGGAGGCGTCCAGGATGCCCAGCCGGCCGGCGGTGCCCGCGCCCGCGTAGACCAGCCGGCCGCCCCGGGCCATCCGGTCGGCGACGGCGTCGATCGCGGCGGCGATCCGCGGAAGCTGCTCGGCCACGGCACCGGCCACGGTGGCGTCCTCGCCGTTCATCAACCGGGCGATGTCGAGGGTGGGCAGCCGGTCGACGTCCGCCAGCTCCGGACGGAACGCCTCGGTGGTCAGGGTCTCCAACTCGGCGCGGAGGCCGCGGGGTTCGGACGTGTGGGTCATGGAACGGTTCTCTCCGGTGGTCTGTGTCCGGTGATCTGTGTGCGGCGTCTGTGTCCGGTGTCTCCGGCCGGTGCCGGAACCGTGGTGGGCGTGCTCGGCCCCGCTGCGTCCCCCCGAGCCCTGGTCCGCTACCGCGGGCCGCTCCGGTGGCGGTGGGCCAGGGCCTCGTACGAAGCGGACAGGGCCGGGGCCGCCGACTCGTAGGTGCGCTGGGCGATGCCGACGAACAGGCAGTCCACCACCAGGAGTTGACTGGTCCGGGACGACATCGCGGCCGGGCGCAGCTCGCTCTCGCGGGCCGTGGACGTGGTCAGTACGTGGTCGGCGTACTGGGTGACGGGGCCGTTCGGGCGGCCGGTCACCGCGATCGTCGTCGCCCCGCGCTCGAAGGCCACCCGCAGCGGTTCGATGACGTCCCCCGTCGACCCGGAGTGCGTGATGGCGACGGCGACGTCACCGGCGCGCAGCTGCACCGCGTTGGTGACGGCGAGGTGCGGGTCGCTGGGGGCGTGGGCTATCAGACCTATGCGCAGCAGCTTCTGGGTGAGGTCCTGGGCGACCAGGCCGGAGGCGCCGATGCCGTACACGTCCGTCCGGCGGGCGCCGGCCAGCGCCGCGACGGCCGCGCCGAGCTGGACGGTGTCCAGTCCGGCCGCGGTGTCGGCGAGGGTCTGCTGCTCGTCGTAGGCGAGCTTGGCGACGACGTCGGCGATGGGGTCGTCCACCGCGATGTCGGTCGTGATGGAGGGCGCGCGGCCGGACTGCTGCTGGGCGGCGAGCCCGGCGAGGGCGAGCCGCAGGTCGCGGTAGCCGGGGTAGCCGAGCAGGCGGGCGGTGCGGACGACGGTGGCCTCGCTGGTGCCGGTGAGCTCGGCGAGACCGGTGACCGTGAGGGCCGCGCAGCCGGCCGGGTCGCCCGCGACGGCCTCGGCGACCCGTTGCATGGAACGGGTCATCGAGGGAGCCAGCGTGCGCACCTTGGCCGCGAGGGCGGCGGGGGCGGGCGGAGCGAAAATTTCCTTCACGTCCTGGGTCACCCTTGAAAGATATTTTCGTTTCGGTGGTGCGGTCAAGGGTGCGCACAATGGGGGCATGGCCCCCCATGACGATCCCGGCGATCCCGACGACACCTCCGTCGGCCCTGTCAGCCCCCTGGAGCAGGCGTTGCACGCGGCCCGCGCGCTGGTGCTCGCGGACCTGGCCGCGCGCGAGGTCGCCGAGGCGGACGTCGTCTCGCTCGTCGAGGAGTCCGTCGCGCACCGCCGCTGGTGGGTCGAGCAGTGGCCGGAGGGCGCCAGGTTCGTCGCCGGTCTGATCGCCCAGGACGTGCAGGACGCCCTGCTGGAGCGGTACGGCCGCTGGCCGCTGTGCCCGGTGTGCGGCTCCGGCGACCCGCACGCGCTGGAGGTGGAGCCGGAACTCGGCCCCGATCCGCACTGGGTGTGCCACCTGGCGGGCGTGAAGGTCGCGGCGGTCGGCTCGCTGGGCGGGGCGGCCTCGACGTGACCCTGTACATCGACCCGCCCACCTGGCCGGGGCACGGCCGACTCTGGTCCCACCTGGTCAGCGACGTCTCCTACGAGGAACTGCACGCCTTCGCCGCCGCCCTCGGAGTCCCCCGCCGCGCCTTCGAACGCGACCACTACGACATCCCCGAGCACCGCTACCCGGACGTCGTGCTCGCCGGGGCGTTGGAGGTCAGCAGCCGCGAGGTGGTGCGGCTGCTGTACGGGGCGGGGCTGCGGGTGCGCAAGAGCACGGTGCGCGACGGCGTGGTTCAGCGGCGGAGTTCGTAGACGTACTCGCCCGCGTTCCCACCCGTGTTCTCGGCGACCCGGGTGAATCCGGCGCGGGTGACGACCTTCTGCGAGGGCACGTTGGCGCGGTCGACGACGGCGGTGACGGTCCGCACGCCGTCCTGCGCGAGCGCCCACGCCGACAGCGCGCACAGTGCCTCGGTGGCGTAGCCGTGACCGCGGGCGCCCTCGACGAGGTCGTAGCCGATCTCCACGCGGCCGTCCCCGTCCGGAGCACGGTGGAAGCCCATCGCGCCCACCGCGAGGTCGTCCGCCCGCCGCACCAGCACGTACATGGTCCACTCCGGGTGGAACACGCCTTCCTCGTACTGCTTGACCATCAATCCGGCCCCCACCCGGGTGCCGTCGGCGGGAGCGGAACCGACCCACCGGTAGCCGCCGTCGCCGCCCGTACTCAGGTCGGCGACGGTCGCGGGCGTGACGCCCTCCAGGTCGAGCCGCTCGCTGCGGAGCACCGGATTGTTGCTCCAGCGCCACTGACCGACGGGCTCGCGCCCCGGCAGGCCGCCGCGGCCGGTCGCCCACAGCAGGGTCTGCCAGGGGGTGGGGCCCGGCTGGACGTGCGGGAAGATCCGGGTGAGGACGAACGAGGCGAGCCCGGCGGGCGGTTCGTGCCGTATGTCCAGGCCCTCGGTGATGTCGTGGGTGTGCAGCAGCACCTCGGCCACGCCCATCGCGGCGAAGCCCTCGCGGTTCGCGTGCCGGAAGGGGTACGGGTGGAAGGCGTGGACCGCGCGTGGGGTGGTGCGGATCGCGGCGGCGAGCAGGGCGCCGGTCGTCCCGATCACGGTCAGGAGACCGGCGTTGTCGGTGCCGTCGTCCGGAGTGATCTCGAAGGGCACGTACGCGCCCTGCGCGCGGCCGGCCAACTGGCCCGCGTACGCGATGAGGTCGGAGGCGATGTGCACCGCCGTCGCACGGCAGTCCCACTCCAGCCGCCCGGCCCGTACCCCCTCCCACTCCCGCTCCTGGACCGCTCCCAGCGCCGCCACGCAGTCCGCGACGGCTTCCTCCACCTGTTCCGCTCCCGAGGCACGCATGCGGGGCAGGCTATGAGGGCGGCGGCGCCGGGGTCGACAGCATTTCCAGCTCGCCGCCGAGGTTGTACCGGGCGGTGGCCTCCCAGTGCTCCTGCCCGTGAGGGGTGCGGAACAGGCGAGGAAGGGCGAGGAGTTGGCGCAGTACGGCGGCCCGGCCCTCGCGGAAGGCGTCGCCCGGAACGAAGTGGTACTCCGCGCGGACGGCGGCGGTGTAGACGGCGTACGCCGACGGGGGCGAGGCGAGGATCGCCAGGTCGGCGTCGCACAGCACCTGACCGTCCCTGTCGTCCTCGGCCGGGTCGTGCGTGACGGTGAGCCGCACCAGCCGCGCCACCTCGGCGACCTTCGCCTCCGGAACCCCGGCTTCGGCCAGCGCCCGCTCGGCGAGCCGCGCGGACCGCTCCTCGTTCTCGGAGCGGTCGGGCAGGTACACGGCGTCGTGGAACCAGGCCGCGAGCCGCACGACGTCCGGGTCGTCCGCGTACGCCTCCAGCTCGTCGACGTGATCGAGCACGGAGGTGAGGTGGGCGAGCGTGTGGTAGTGCCGCTGCGGCTCCTGCCAGCGGGCGATCAGGTTCTCGGCATACGGCACAGGGTCGGGCCCGCCCCCGGAACCCCGGGCCCCCTCCAGAGCACGCACGAAACGGTCACGCAGGACGTCGGTGTCGGCCATACCGTCCATTCTTCCTCCCGCAGTGCCCGGCTCCGTGCCTCCGGGACCTCCTCACCCGCGAGAGCCGACTTCGTGCCGTCCGCGCGGTGCACCCGTTTTCTGGGGGAGGCGGGCGGGAAATATGGGGGCCGATCTCGCATGTGCGTTCAGGCCGGGCGGCGTTGACTGCGGGCGTGCCGATCGACCGGTACCTGCCCCAGATCCGCCGGCGCGTTCCAGCGCCAGACCACGAGGAGATGAATCCATGGCCGTTCTCAAGCTCCAGGCCCTGCAGCCGACCGCGGCGACCCACGGCGCCGCCATCGTCAGCCTGACGAGCAGCAGCAGCACCTGCTGCAGCACCCAGCCGAACTGATCCGACGGCGATCCGTGCGGGGACGCCGCGTCCCCGCACGGATCGCCGCTTTGTCCAGCTGTCACCAGCCGCTGCCGGCGGCGGCTCCCGGACGAACAAGAGGCTGACATGCGCAACGAACGATGGGTCAACCGATTCCTCTTCGCCTGGAACGACACGTTGTTCTTCGACCCGCTCGACGTCCATTACGAGCCGAAGGCGGACCACTTCCTCGCGGCCCTCGACGAGCGGGTGCGGGCGAGGTTCGTCCGCAGTGGCATCTGGTGGAGCCATCGGCACAACCCGGCCCTGCCGGCGCAGGGCTGGAAGATCCACGTGTCGGCGAGCCCGCGCACCGTGCGCGAGGTCGCCGCCGCGGTGATCGAGTACCTGACCACGCGGGGGATCGACTTCAAGATCGCCCTCGATCTCGATGTCTTCGAGATGCTCAACTCGAAGGGCATGTCCCGCGGCAGCGGCGGCAAGTTCATCACCGTCTACCCGGGAGACGTCGCCGAGTTCAGGTCGTGCCTGGCCGATCTGGCCCGCGTCCTGGAGGGCGTCGAAGGCGCCTACGTGCTGTCGGATCTGCGGTACCGGGACAGCAAGGCGCTCTACTTCCGGTACGGCCAGTTCCTCGACACCCACACCCTGGACGTCCTCGGCCGGCGGGTGCCGCACATCATCGGGCCGGACGGTCCGGTCCCCGACGAGCGGAGCATCGGGTACGCCCAGCCGGGCTGGGAGCCCTGGCCGTTCACCGACTGGAGTCCCGCCACCGACGAGGGGGAGGAGAGCGACCTGCTGGGGGGCCGCTTCCGGGTGACCGAGGCGATCCAGTTCTCCAACAGCGGTGGGGTGTACAAGGCCGAGGACACGGCGAACGGCAACCGGCCGGTGGTGCTCAAGGAGGCCCGCCCCCACACCAACGTCAACCCTCGCCGGGGCTACGACGCCGTGGACGTCCTGGCCCGGGAGTGGACGTTCCTCAACCGGCTGGCCGACGTCGGCTCGTACCCGGTTCCGATCACCACGTTCTCCCACTGGGAGCACCACTTCATCGCCGAGGAGTTCGTCGACGGCTCCGACATCCGCTCGGTGCTGCTGGAGCACAACCCGCTCGCGCGGCCGGGGGCCGGTGTCGAACAGTCGCGGGAGTTCCTGAGGATCTTCCTCACCGTCTTCCGCGGACTGGCGCGTGCGATCCGGGCCGCCCACGAACGCAACGTGATCCTCGGGGACTTCACCGCCGCGAACCTGCTCGTCGACCCCGAAACCTACGAGGTGACCATCGTCGACCTGGAGGCGTGCCGGCTGATCGTGGCCGAGGACCGGGAGGGGGCTCTGGAGAAGCCGGTCGAACTGTACACACCGGGGTTCAGCCTCTCCCGGAGCCGCTTCGAGGTGTCCGGACCGGAAGGCGACCTGTTCGGTCTGGCGACCACCATGGCGTACTTCATCTTCCCGATCGCGGCGATGTCGTACCTGCGCGACGACGTCATCGACCTGTACCGGATCTTCGCCGACGACCTGGGCTGGCCGGAGCGGATCCACCAGGTGATCACCGATCTGGCCCGGGCGCGGATCACCCTCACCGACGTGATCGAGATCCTGGAGCACGAGGCGGACCTGCTCGACCGGGTCGAGACGGTACCCGTGCGGCCCGTCGCCGAGGAGCGTCTCGGGCTGGCGGAGGCGGAGGCCGGGGTGGCCGCGTTCGTCGAAGCGGTCGTGGACCCCGACCGGGCGACGCTCTTCCCCGTGGACCCGTTCGCACACGTCACCAACCCGCTGAGCCTCGGCTCCGGGGCCAGTGGCGTGCTCTGGGCGCTGTACGCCTCCGGCGTCCCGGTCCGGCCCGAGTGGCGTGACTGGCTGAGCGACGAACTGGCGGCCATCGAACCGGCGGAGTACCCGGACGGTCTCATGAGCGGTCTGGCGGGCATCGCCTGGGCGGCCGACTCGCTCGGGCTCCGGCAGCAGGCCAGGGAGTTGCTGGCCCAGGCCAACCGGCGTGCGCCCGAGAGCGGCGACTACACCTTCTACTACGGCCTCGCCGGCCTGGGGATGACGAACCTGCGCTTCTTCCTCCGCGACCGGCACCAGGACGATCTCGCCGCCGCCCGGAGGTGCGCACGCGCGCTGTGCGACTCCGCGCAGGGCGACGGCCGGCACGCCTACTGGCTGAACGACTACGCGGCCAAGGGCCCGTTGACGGGACTGGGATTCGGCCAGGCGGGGGTCGCGATGTTCCTGCTGCGGATGCACCAGATCACGGGCGAGGACCGCCTGCTGCGGCTCGGGCGGCGGGCTCTGGCCTGGGAAATGGCCCATGCCAAGCCCCTGGGCGAGGACGGCCTGGTCATGTTCGAGCACGACGGGACCATGGAGCCGTACGTCGAGGTGGGGTCCGCGGGCGTGGCGCAGGTGCTGCTGCGCTACGGCGAGCTGGACGCCGCACGGAACGTCCTGCGCGCGCTGGACGTGCGGCACTCGGTGCTGCCGGGGTACGGCTTCGGCATGAGCGGCATCGCCGACGCGCTTCTGGACGCGGCCGAGATCACCGGCGACCGTTCGTACCGGGACACCGCGCTGCGCCAACTCGACTTCGTCCGGAAGGTGTTCCTGTTCGAGCCGGCTGAGCGCTTCGGGGTGCCCCGCCGTGGCGGGGTGGTGCCGCTGGGCGTCCCCGGAGAGGGACTGCTGCGCTGCGCGTGCGACTACCTGACCGGCTCGGCGGGCGTGCTGCGGGTGCTCCACCGGGTGAACAACGGCGGCACGGCGGACTTCCTGCTGGACGAGGTGACGCGGTGAGGCAGCTGTGGCACACGCTGCGGGGGCACCGGGGCCGGTTCGTCACGATCACCGTGGCCGAGACGACCACGGGCGGACTCGAGGCCCTGCTGCACCCGCTTCTGCTGAAGGCCCTGTTCGACCAGGCGATCCTGGCCGCGGACTTCCGCAGGTTCCTCCTCCTCGGCACCTTCTACCTCGTGCTCGGTCTGGCGCTCAACATCGCGGGCTACTGGATCTCCTGGTGGCGCAAGCGGTTCGAGAACTCGGTGAGACTGCGGCTGGAGATGGAGCTGCTGGACCGCACCCTCGGCCTGGACGGCCGAAAGGTGTCGGGGGCGGACAACGCCTCCTACGTCAGCCGGATCCACCAGGACGTCCACGAGGGCGTCCTGCCGGCCGTCGACGTCGCGATCCGCATCGCCAAGCAGGCCGTGGCGTCGGTCGTCTTCCTCTGCGTGCTGCTGTACCTGTCCTGGCAGGCCAGCCTCATCCTGCTGGTCATCGTGCCGCCGCTGGTGCTCGTGAGCAACCGGCTGGCCAAGCGGATCGAGGACAACACCGAACCCGAACGCGAGGCGGAGGCACGGTACATCAACCGGCTGACCCGTACTCTCGAGTCCTTCCACGCCCTCCGGGGTCTGCCCTCGCTGCTGCCCGGGACCCGCGCGGCCAACCGGGAGGCGCTGCGCGGGTTCCTCGGCATCACCTTCGTCAACTACCGGCTGTCGCTGAAACAGAGGACACTCAGCGACCTGGTCATGAACCTCTCGGACACCGCTTCGATGATCATCGGAGCCTGGTTCGTCTTCGCCGGGAGAATGACGTTCGGCAGCTTCCTCGCGTTCGTGAACTCGTTGTGGCGGGCCGTCACCGGGATCTTCGACCTCATCAACATGATTCCGCAGGTCCGCCGGAGCACCGCCGTCCTCAGACGTATCGAGGCCCTGCGCGCCTCCCGGGAGGCGCCGTACCACGAAGCGGGGTCCCTGGTGCTGGTCAGCGGAGCCCGGGTCAGGTACGGCGACGGCGCCGACGTCCCGATCGCCGACTTCGAGCTGCGAGCCGGCGAGCACGTACTGCTCCGCGGCCCGAACGGCTGCGGCAAGACCACGCTCCTGCACATCGTCTCCAAGACGCTCGCTCCCGACGCCGGCACGGTCACCCTCCCGTCCCGGGTGGCGAGCCTGACGGCTCCGGTGAACCTGCCCCCGCTGCCGGTGTGCGACCTGGTCTCCGACGAGCGGCTGCGCACGTCGATGGGTCTGGACGAGCTGGCCGACCAGCTGCCCTCCGGGCTGTCGTCCGGTCAACGGCAGCGGGTCGGCGTCGCCGCACTCCTGTGCGAGGACGCCGACGTGTACCTCGCCGACGAGCCGTTCGCGAACCTCGACGGGGCCGGCCGGGACATGGTGCTCCGGATGCTGCGGGAGCGCACCGAGGGGCGTGCGCTCCTCGTCGTGCACCACGGGGACGACGATCTCGACAGCCGCTTCGACCGGGTGGTGACCCTGGCGGGGGAACACCGCGCTCTCCTGAGCGAGTTCCCCGCGCGCCCTACATGACCAGGTCGCGGGAGGCGGAGGCGAAGGCCGACCGGTTGGGGTGGCCGGTCTTCTGGAGCAGGCTCGCCACGTGCTTCTCGACGGTTCGCGGCGAGATGTGCAGCCGGCCGGCGATGTCCTTGTTGCCGATCCGTTCGGCGAGCAGCCGGGCCACCTCGAACTCGCGGACGGTGATGCCGCACCGGCGCAGATCCGGCGGCACCTGCTCGGTCCCCGTGCGCCGCTGCCGGACCGACGCGCCCATCCCGCGGAGCAGGGCCCGGCAGGCGAGGACGACCGCCCGCAGGCCGGCACCGTGGAAGTACTCCTCCGCCTCGCGTAACCAGTCGACGGGCGAGCCCCAGCCGTCCTCGTACGCCGACCGCGCCACCAGGCGCACACAGAGGTGGCGCGCCACGGGGTAGATCGAGCCCGCCTCCAGCGCCGCGCTCGCCGCGGCCGCGGCCTCGCCGGACCGGCCCTCGCGTCCCAGCAGCACAGCGTGCGCCAGGCCGGCGAACTGGCGGTCCCAACGGGTACCGCGGGTGCCGGCCTCCGCGAGGACGGCGTCGTGCCGTCGGCCCGTGCGCCCGGCCAGCACACCCGACAGCAGGACGATGCCGTGCAGGCCGAACTCGGCGGTCGCCGGGTCCTCGGCGTCGTGTGCCGGCGCCTGCGCCAACTCCTGTTCGGCAGCATCGTGCCGCTCCTCCAGCAGCGAACAGAACGCCCGCGCCAGCCCGTACGACATCGATCGCACGCCCGGAGCGGCGTCGACGAGCGGTGCCAGTCGCTCCAGCGCGTCCTGCATCTCGGCGCGCCGGCCCTGGTGTGCGTACAGGACCGCCTCGGCCAGCAGCAGCATGGGCAGGGTCCGGCCCAGTCCCGACCGTGTCGCGTCGGCCAGCCCCTCGCGTATCCGGTCACCGGCTTCCTCGAACCGGCAGCGCCGGACCATGTCCAGCGCGAGCACGGAGCCGGTCTCGTGCGCCAGCGGCAGTGCGCCCATCCGCAGGGCCTCCTGCCGGGCCGTTTCGACGCGGCCCGGCAGGCCGCCGCGCCGCGCCGCGACCCTGGACAGGTACGTTTCCGCCGATACCCGGAGTACGGGGAGCCGCCGCGCGTGGGCGATCGCGCAGACCCGCGTGAAGTGCGTCACCGCGGTCCGCTCGTCCCGTTGCCAGGCCAGTTGCCCGAGCACCAGCAAGGCCTTGCAGAGCACCGTGGGCAGGCCGGCGCGCCGGGCCGCGTCCGCCGCGCGCCGGGCCGACTCGGCGGCGGTGCGCAGCCGGTCGGGCGCCGACCCGCTCAGCTCGACGTGCGCGGCGGCGACATCCACGAGGGCGGCGTGCGCGTCGGCCGGGCGGGGACCGAGCAGCCAGCGGGCGAGGTCGAGGTGCCGCCGAGCTTCCGCGGGCCGGCCCCTCAGGACGGCGATCTCGGCGAGGCGCGCGTGGAGCCCGGCGCGGCGCGGCGCGGGCAGGTCGTGGGCGCCGCACAGTGCTTCCAGGCCGGCGGTCAGCGTGGGCACCCGGTCGAACCGGGCCGAGCAGACGACCGCGTCCAGCAGTTGTTCCAGCACCATGGCGTGCGGCTCCGGGGCGGTCCCGGGATCGACGAGCAGGTGCGCCCGGATCAGCAACTCCACCGCCCGTTCCACCGCTCCGTCGCCCATCGCCCGCTGTGCGGCCTCGCAGTACAGGGCAATGGCCTCCCCGGTGTCGCCGGCGTGCCCGTGCAGCTCGGCCGCTTGTACGCACCACACTCCGGGCAGCCCCGGGTACAGCTCGGCCAGCGCGCGCGCCGCCCGCCCCGCGTACGTGGCACGCTCACCCGGGCCGAGGCCGTCCAGCAGAGCCTGTGCCGCCAACGGGTACCGGAAGGTGTACCACTGGGCGCGCGGTCTGTCCGGCACGACCAGGTGGGAAGCGACCGCGGCGCGCAGGATCGCGGACGCCTCACTGGGGTCGCAGCCGATCGCGTGCTGCAGCACCGGCGGTGGGAAACGCTGCCCGAACAGCGCCGCCATGCTGAGGAATCCCACTCCGCGAGGGCCGAGCCTCCCGGCTCTGCGTCTGACGCTGTCCGCGACGGTGGAGGGGACGGATGGCGTCCGGTTGTCGTCGAGAGCCTGGCCGGTGAGGCTGTGGACGAGCTCCTGGACCACGAACGGGATCCCGGCGCTGCTGGTCGCCAGCCTGTCGACGAACTCGCGGCTGACGCCGGCCGGGGTTGTGCCCAGCTCGGTCGCGACGAGGAGGCGCACATCGGCGCGGTCGAGGGGACGCAGGGTGAGCAGAGCCGCGGCTCCGCGCTGACGCGCCCGCGCGGCCAGCTCCGCCGCCGCGCAGGGTTCGCGCCCGACGGTGAGCAGGAGCGCCGTCGGCTGTTGTCCGATGTTGTCCAGCAGGTACTCGACGATCGCCAGCGTCCCGGCGTCCGCATCGTGCAGGTCGTCGAGGACCAGCAGGCAGCCCCGCTGCCGCCCGACGACGGCGAGCAGGCGCAGCACCGCCTCGGCGATCACGAGGTACGACGCGCTGCCGGCCCCGGTGTCCCTGGTGCCGGCCAGCAGAGGGGCCAGGACCGGCCCGTAGCGGCCCAGCTCGTCAAGGTCCGGCAGCAGACCGGCGCGGGCCAGCGAGAGCAGCGCTTCGGCCAGCGGCCGGTAAGGAACGACGGGGCCCACGGTGCCGGCCCGGCCCTGCGCCGTGGCCATGCCCGCCACTGCGGCCACGGCGGTCGCCTCGGCGGCGAACCGGGTCCTGCCGACGCCGGGCTCGCCGGTGACGAACACCGTCCCGCCGCGCCCTGACCGGGCGGCAGCCAGCAAGGTCACGACCTCCTCCGTCTCGGCCTCCCGTCCGATCAGTCTCCCGCGCCTCGTGCGATGGCCGTCGAGGTCCGCGGCGGTGCGGTCGTGCGACTCTGTCATCTGCCTCTCCTCGTGCGCGGGAAGGGAAGGGTCGGCTTGCCCGGGTGGGTGAGAGCTCTGTCGGTGGAACGTTTCGTCCGCCGATGCCGGCCATGAGCCGGACACTCGCACCCTTGGTGTCGTCGTCCCCGGCGGGGCTGCTGCGACGTCGGGGACGACGATACGAAGGGTGCGACCGCTCCCTGTAGCCGTCTGTTTGGGGGGCTTGCGCCGGGTTGTCAGACCCCGTCGAGGCTGTCCTCGTGCACCCGGCGGGCCAGGTCGAGCTTCGTGTACGTGGGGCGCCCCGCCTGCTGGTACTTGGCTTTGACCCGGTCCAGGTAGTCCTTGGCCGTGTGGACCGTGATGCCTGCGCGCCGGGCTGCGGACTTGAGAGTCATCCCCGACGCGTAGTCGAGCAGGATCTGCCGCTCCCGCGGCGAGAGCCGGGGCCGGTCGGGACCGTCGTCGTGGGCACAGGCGAAGGCGAGTTCCGTGGAATGGGCGTTGTGGCCCGCCGCGACGTCCTTGACGGCGGCGACGAGCGTCGGCAGGTCGTTGTCCTTGGTCAGATAGCCGTCGGCACCGGCCCGGATCGACTCGATGATCCGGGAGCGGTCCGGGACGGTGCTGATCACCAGGACACGGCTTCCGGTGCGCAGCAGTCGTCGGATGTTGTCGGCGGGGGCGGAGCCGTCCCGCAGCATCAGGTCGAGGAGGACGACGTCGGGCGGGGTGTACCCCGACTCGGCCGGAGCCGGCGGGTGTTCCGTGCCGGGCGCGCCGATGAGCGCCCCCACGGTGGCCTCCGTCGCCACCAACCGCAGCTCCGGCACCCCTCCCAGCCAGGCCCGCATGCCGTCGAGGAGCATCCGGTCGTCGTCGACCACCGCGACCGTGATCATCCCGGCCACCGCATCTCCACCCGTACCCCCTCACCGGGGGCGGTGTCCACGGTGGCCCGGCCGCCCACCTCCGCCATCCGACCGAGCACCGAACCACGCAGGCCGAGACCGGGCACGTATCGCTCGGGGTCGAATCCGGACCCCCGGTCGACCACCGTGACGACGGCCCCCTCACGCCCCTCGGCAGCCCGGGTCGCGGTGAGGTACGCGTGTCCGGTGCCCGCGTGCCGCAGCACGTTGTTGAGAGCCTCGGTCACGGCGTCGGCGAACGCGGCGGCGACCTCGGGGGGCACCTCCGGCAGGTCGTGGTACTGCGCGGTGACCCGCAGTTGGAGCCGCTCCACGGAGCCGACCGCCTCCTCCAGGGCGGCCCCGATCTCCCGGTGGCCGTCCTGGTCGGCGGTCTGTTGGACCAGTCGGCGCAGATACGCGGCTTCACGGGCGCAACGCTCCCTCACTTCCGGGGTGTTGGCGTCTATCGCGCCGGTCGCGAGGGTGGTCAGCGTGGCGAGGACCGTGTCGTGCAGGGCCCGGTGGTGCTCCAACCGCTCGGCGTAGCGCGCCTTGTGTGCCTCGGCCGCCAGCGCACGGGCGTTGGCGTCGTCGAGGAAGCGTCCCTGACGGCGCAGGTACCACCAGAAGACCCAGGCCATCACGGCCGACGACAGCAGTGAGTTGACGTGGCCGCCGAGGATCGCGCGGCTGGCGCCCACCAGCTGGTAGCCGATGAGGTGGGTCACCACGAGGAGGGCGAGCGCGGTGAGCACGTGGCTCCGTTCGAGGGCGATGGCGGCGGTGGCGCTCGCCGATCCGCCGAGCAGCATCGCCCACCCGAGCGAGGCGGGCTCTCGCACACCGCCCCATGCGCAGAGGGCCAACGGCAGAAGGCAGCCGGTGACGAGGACGTCCGCCCAGACGTGCCGTCGGTCGAACCAGCCGTGCCGCAGGGCCGTGGAGTAACCCAGCACACTCAGCCCCAGAGCCGCGAGGAGACCCGCGTAGTGAAGGGAAAGGATCCGATGGCCCTGGGCGACCGCGAGAACGCCGACCGTGAGATGGCTCGCCCGGTAGAGGAGCGTGGCCAGGATCATGAAGGCCCGGGCACGCTGGAGACCCGACCCCACCCCTGTCGTCCCCCACACTGCCCGCAAACGCCGTATCGGTAAGAACCCCACCGACATGACCATGCTTCTCCCTGTTTGTGGCACGGCGTCCCGGAGCTCGCCCCGTGCGAAACGACGGTCGAGGACATCACTGCCCGCAATCTTCACCGGTGCCACACATTTTGCCCGGGCGGGTGCGTGCCGTACGCCCCTGTCGCCGGGGCCCCGGCCGCATGGTCCGCGTTCATGGCTCATGTACGCCGCGCGCACTGACCGAAAAGCGCCGTAAAAATGGCGTGGCGTCGGCTTGGACCGCTTCCGTCGGCCTTGGCAGCATCGGCGGCAGCAAACAAAACACGGTGCATATCGCCGCACCAGGTCCTGGGGCCGCTCCTTCGGGGGCGGCCCGAGTGCTTCCCGGAAAAGACCGCCGGTGCCGCGAGAAAGCAGAAAGTGAGCAACCAGGTGCAACCGACGTTCGTACTGGTCCACGGAGCCTTCGCGAACTCCTTCTCCTTCGCGCCGCTCCAGGCCGAACTCGGCCTGCTCGGGCACCGTTCGGTCGCCGTCGACCTGCCCGGCCACGGCTTCGCGGCGACCTACACCCGCGCCTACCAGGCGCCGCAGGATCCCGAAGGGCTCGCCGCCGCGCCCGGTGCGATCAAGGGCGTCACGCTCGCCGACAACGCCGCGCACCTGATCGGGGTCCTGGAGCGGGCCAAGCGGAACGGCCCGGTGATCCTCGTCGCCCACAGCCGCGGCGGCGTCACGGCCACGGCCGCGGCCAACGCGCGGCCCGACCTGATCGACCGCATCGTCTACGTCGCGGCCTGGTGCCCGGTCGCGCTCGACGTCGGCGACTACTACGCCGAGCCGGAGATGGCCACGGTCGACGCCGCCTCCCTGGGGCTGGCGATGGCCGGGAACCCCGCCGAACTCGGTCTGCTCCGCGTCAACTTCCGCACCGCGGACCCGGCCGCCCTCGCGGCGCTCAAGGCGGCCTTCCTCGCCGACGGCACCGACGAGGAGTTCCTGACCTTCCTGAACACCTTCCAGCCCGACGAGAACCTGGACGTCGGCACCTCCGCCGACCGGGCGCAGGCGGCGACCTGGGGGCGCGTCCCGAAGACCTTCGTCCGCCTGGCCGACGACGCGAGCATGCCGCTCGCCCTGCAGGACCGGCTGATCCGCGAGGGCGACGAGCTGACGCCGGACAACCCGTACGACGTCCGCACGCTCGCGGGCAGCCACCTGAAGTGGCTGGTCGATCCGGCGCCGGCGGCCCGGACCCTGGGCGAACTCGCCACGCTCCCAGCCCCGGCCCCGGCCCCGTCCACGGAGTGACTCCCGCGCCCACCCCGCAACGATTCCCCTCCTGGGGGCGGAGCCGCCACTAGCGTGGGTGGCATGACGACTCCTGCGGATGTGCAGAACGTACGAGACCCGGAGCTGCCCGGGCGGCTGCTGACCGTCGAGCGGGACGAGCTGATCCCGTTGCTGCGGGGGAGGGCCGACGCGGACTTCGCATCGCCGGTGGTGGCGTGTCCGGGGTGGACGGTGCGGGATGTGCTGGCGCACTGCTCGGCCGCGCTGACGCGGGTGGTGGAGCGCCGGTTCGAGGAGGGGGTGTTCTCGCCCGCGTCCAACGACCGGGACATCGCCGAGCGGGCCGGGTGGAGCAACCGGCGCGTCGTGGACGAGCTGGAGCGCGGGATGAGCGAGGCCGGGCCGATGATCGCGAAGGCGGACGGGGCGCTGGACGTCCTCGCGCTGGGCGAGTGGGTGCACGCGGGGGACGTGCGTGAGGCGTTCGGGGAACCCGGCGCGTACGCGGGTGCGGGGCTGCCGTCCGCGCTCTCCCTCCTGGCCTACGTGACCGGTCGCAAGGAGCACCTTCCGCTGCACGCCGACCTCGACGACGTGGACGAGCCCCTGCGGCTGGGCGACACCTCGGGCCGACGGCCCCCCGCGCGGTACATCGGGGACGGGCCGACGCTGGTGCGGCTGTACGCGGGGCGGCCGGTGGACGGGGTCTCGTACGAGCTGGCCGGGGCGGCGGCCGCGGAGCTGAACATCTTCGGGGAGTGAGGAGTCGACCCGGATGAGGCTGTCCCGGGCGCGGCCCCGGCAGGAGGCCACCTCGGTGCGAGTCCTGTGACGCGAGCGCCGTCACCGTGGCGGCTGTCCTCCGACGGTCACTGAAACGGGCGGTGTCGCATCACCGCGGTTGACGTTCGAGGGGCATGAAGGGCAAAGCAGAGGGCCTTCACCGGCTGGTGAAGGCCCTCAAAAGTCTGACCCCGGTCGCTTGGCGCAAGCCAGAGGCTGAACCGGGGAATCTGACGGCCATGATACATCAGGGAGGTGCAGATACAACCGACGGCAGCGCAGCTGACACTGCTGGAACCGCTGATCTCCCGGCCTCGTCTGGCGCCCTATCTGGCGGCCGCGGGCACGCCGGCGGCGGCGATGGAGCTGTACCTGTGGAACGTGCGCCTCTCGGCGGCCTTCGCCGAGGTGATCGCTCTCGCTGAGATCATCCTGCGGAACGCCATGGCGGAGCAGCTCGCCGCCACGTACGGAGCCACCTGGTACGCACGCGCCGAGCTGTTCGATGACCGCACCATCAGCGGCTTCCGCACCACATGGCGCAACATCACCATGCCTACTGACCCGGCGACCGGGAAAACGACGCAGAAAACCCTGAGTGCCGTTCCAGCAGGGAAGCTCGTGGCCGAGTCCACCTTCGGCTGCTGGGTCAACCTGCTCGACAAGGGGGGCACCCGCGGCGACGGCCCGTACAAGAAGAACGTCGACTACGACTCCACTCTGTGGCGCAAGGCTCTCCACAACGCATTCCCGAACAGCGGAGGCAAACGGAGCACCGTGCTCACTACCGCCAGCCACGTCCGCTCACTGCGCAATCGCGTCGCACATCACGAGCCACTGTTCGACGGGGTTCCCCTGCCCGGTCAGACAGACCGCCGGGGCCGGGCCCGTCGGCTCACCCTCGCCGACGCGCATGCCGAGGTCCTGCACCTGGTCGAGTACATCGACAAGGACGTCGCCACCTGGCTGGGGCAGAACAGTCGGGTACCGGAGTTGCTGAGCACTCGGCCATGACTTTCTCCAGTTCGCCGGATGAGGTACCGCCGTGCGAATCGGGCTCGGGGCGCGGATCTTCGGGTGGCGGGCGTAGGGTGGATTGGACTAGACCTCTAGTCGCCGCCGAACGATGCCGAGGAATGGGGTCCCATGAGCAAGCGTGCAGTCCTGGAGGTGATCGCCCTCGACGTCGAGGACGCCGTCGCCGCGCAGGCCGGGGGCGCGGACCGGCTCGAGCTGGTCACCGACATGGCCGCCGACGGGCTCACCCCGTCCGCCCGCACCGTCGCCGCCGTGCGCGCGGCCGTCGACATCCCGCCGCGGGTGATGCTGCGGCTGGCGGACGGGTTCGCCGCGGGTGACCTCGGCCGGCTGGTGGACACGGCGCGGGAGATGCGGGACGCGGGGGCCGAGGAGTTCGTCCTCGGGTTCCTGGACGCGGACGGCGGTGTGGATCTGGGCGCGGTGGAGCGGGTCGTCGGCGCGCTGGACGGCTGCCGCTGGACCTTCCACCGCGCCATCGACCGCGCCGCCGACCGCGACGCCCTGCGCAAGCAACTCGACGGGCTGCCGGGCCTCGACGCCTACCTCACGGCCGGCGCGCCCGGCGGGGTGGCCGACGGGCTGCCGACGCTGCTCGCCGAGGCCCGGCGAGGGGGGCAGGGCGAACCCGGGTACGAGCAGCAGCTGCTCGTGGGCGGCGGGCTGCGGCTGGAGCAGGTGCCCACGCTGCTCGGCGCCGGGCTCCGTGCCTTTCACATCGGCGGCGCGGCCCGGCCGGACGGGTGGAACGGGCCCGTCTCGGCGGAGGCCGTGACCGAGTGGCGCCGGGTGGTGGACGGGGGCTGACGCCGGCCCCCGGCCCGGCCCGGCTCAGTCCAGCAACTGCTCCGGCAGCGGGGCCGCGTGGGTCACGATCAGGCCTGAGACCGCTCGGGTCAGGGCCACGTACAGGCGGCGCAGACCGGTGCGTTCGTCGGGCTCGGCGTCGACGACTGCGCGGGGCTCGTCCAGGACCACGTAGTCGTACTCCAGGCCCTTCGCCAGGGACGCCGGGACCAGGGTGAGCCGGGTGTCGTGCGTCGTCTCCTCGCCGGGTGCGACGTGTCCGAGGCCCGCCGCGGTGAGCTCCCGGGCCAGTTCCGGGACGCGGGCGTCCGCGGCGATCAGACCGACCGAGCCCTCGTGACCCAGCAACTCCCGGCAGGCCGACACCACTTCGCCGCTGCCGGTGATCGGACGGACCTCGAAGAAGCCCGGGTTGTCGCGGATCGACGCCACCGGCGTCAGCCCCGGCGCGATGTGCGGGAGCAGCCGGGAGGCGTACGCGATCACGTCTGTCGGAACGCGGAAACCCGCGGTCAGCTCCTCGACCACCACGTCCCGCTTGCCCAGGTGGGCCAGTGCCTCCTGCCAACTCCGGGTCGCCCACGGCGTGGTGCCCTGCGCCAGGTCGCCGAGGACGGTCGCCGAGCCGGTGGTGCAGCGGCGGCCCACCGCCCGGTACTGCATGGGGGAGAGGTCCTGCGCCTCGTCGAGCACCACGTGCCCGAGGGAGGGGGTGCGCCGGATCAGGTCGGTGGCCTCGTCGATCAGGACCGCGTCGGCCGCCGACCACTTCGCGGACCGCACCGACCGCGCCGGCCTCGTCCACAGGATCGCCTTCTGCTCGTCCTCGTCCAGCAGTCCGGCCGCGTGCTCGGCCAGGAAGTCAGGGTCCGCCAGCAGGCGCAGGACGAGTTTCACCGGGTCGACGGCCGGCCAGACCGTCTTCACCGCCGCCTTCACCGCGCTGTTGCGGGCCACCGTGTCCTGCACCCTGTCGTCCGGCGCCTCCCCGGCGCGCTCCATCCGCACCAGCACGGCGTGCGCGACGCGCTGCGGGAGGGCCTCGCGGGCGGCGCCGTAGCGGATGTCGCGGTCGAGCAACTGGCGGACGATCTCTTCCAGTTCGTACGCCGGTACCCGCCAGCGGCGTGAGCCGCGCACGACGACGACCGGTTCGGTGGGCATCGTCACGTGCGCGTAGAGGGCCCGGCGCAGGACCTCGGCCATCCTGGCGTCGCCCTTGACGAGCGCGGTCCGCGCGTCGTCCGTCCCGCGCACCTCGACGTGGGCCACCAGGTCGTCCACCGTCGCCTGCCCGACCGCCAGTTCGCCCAGCGCGGGCAGCACCTGCTCGATGTAGTGCAGGAAGGACCGGTTCGGCCCGACGACCAGCGTGCCCGTGCGGGCCAGCCGCTCGCGGTGGGCGTACAGGAGGTACGCCACCCGGTGCAGGCCGACGGCGGTCTTCCCGGTGCCGGGGCCGCCCTGCACGCAGACGCTGCCCGACAGGCCGGACCGTACGATCTCGTCCTGCTCGGGCTGGATGGTGGCGACGATGTCCCGCATCGGGCCGACGCGCGGCCGTTCGATCTCCCGTTGGAGCAGCTTGCTGGTGACGGCGGCCTCGGTCGGGTCGGACAGGTGCTCGTCCTCGTACGCCGTGAGGTCGCCGCCGGTGTAGCCGAAACGGCGGCGCAGCGCGATGTCCATCGGGTCCTTCTTGGACGCCCGGTAGAACGGCTGGGAGACCGGCGCCCGCCAGTCGATCACCATCGGATCGCCGTCGGCGTCGTGCACATGGCGGCGCCCGACGTAGAAGACCTCGCCCTCGGCCCCTTCCGCCCCTTCTGCGCCCGGGGCGTGCAGGTAGTCGAGCCGGCCGAAGAACAGCGGGGTGTCGCTGAGGTCGGCCAGTGCCTTGACGCGCTCCGCCATCTGGCGTTCCAGGATCTGCGCGTTGACCCAGTTCGCGGTGACGTCGCTCAGGTCGAGGGCCTCGACGTCCGCGCGCATGGCCCGCAGGGCGGTACGGGACGCGGCGAGGTGGGCGCGCTCGCGGTCCAGCGGGCCGCCGCCGGTGAGCGCGGGCGCGGGCGTGGGGGTGAGCGCGGGCGTGGGGGTGGGGGCGGGTTCGGGGACGTGCGCGGGCACGGGGCTGCCTCCGGCTGGTGCTGACGGTGATGCCGCGTGAGCACGGCATGGCTGACCGGCCGGTTTCCGTCCGGGCGGTGGCGCTCCGGCGAGGGAGGCGGGAAGATCCCCGAACAACGCTGACAATGCGAACAACGCAGCCGGGGCGAGCGGGAGATTCTAGTCGGCCGCCGGTACCGGGGGCGAACGGTTTCCCTCCCGGCCGTACCCCTCGGGGGTTCTCGGGGTTCTGGGTCCTTCTCGCAGGGGAGACCGGCCGCCTCAGGGGGGACCGGGCGGGACCCGAAGCTGGGCCCAAGGACTGATGCCCCGAACGGGTGATCCGGCGCACTCTGGACACATGAGCGCAGCGACCTTCATCCCAGGCAACCGGGCCGGCGGCCAGGGCCCTCCGCGCCGCGGTGCCACCGCCACCGGCTCCGTCCACCACTCCCCGCACCGTGTCGGCAACGCCCTGCGCGCCGTCAGGATCTTCGCCGAGGCCTTCTTCTCGGTCACCGTCCTCGGCGAGTACAACGAGGAGGCGGGCGTCCGCCGCCGCCGCTGATCACGCGCGCGGCGGAAGCAGGCCCTCGACGACCTCCAGGGGCCAGGCGCCGTACGGCGCCGGCAGTGGCCTGTCCGGGGTCGTGGCCCGCGGCAGGCCTCCGGCAGGCGTCCCGGCCTGCGCCCGCATCGGTTCCGACGCCGACGGCGCCCCGGCCGGCGGGGCGAACGGCGGGAGGTCCTGCGTGCACCGCGCGCCCTTCGGCGGCAGCGCGCCGGTGAGGAAGTACCGCACCACGTGCCGTCCCACGCACGCACTCGGGTTGTCCAGCGCGGTGTGCCCGTACCCGTCCAGGGTCAGCAGGCGCGCGTCGCCCAGTTCCTCGACCATGTGCTGGGCCGCCCGGTACGGGGTGGAGGGGTCGTGGGTCGTGTTCACCACCAGCACCGGGTGGGCGGTCGCCCGGTCCCACGGGCCGGTGTACGGGTCGGCCGCCCGGGCCGGCCACGTGGCGCACGGCTCGTTGGCCCACACCCACCAGTGGGCCAACTCCCCGGCCTCCGCCACCGCCCGCCGCTCCAGCTCGGGGTAGCGCAGCGGTGACCGCGGGTTGGGGCTCTCCGCGCACATCACCGCGAGCGGCTGCTCGAAGCCCGGGTAGTGCGCCGGTCCGCCCGTCGGAACGCCCGGTGCCAGGAGGGGCCGGCCGGACCACAGCGACTCCAGCAGGTCCGCGACACCGGTCCAACCGGGGTGCACGGTGTAGAGCCCGCCGCGCACCTCGCTCACGGCCCTCGCGTACGTCCAGTCACCGGCCGGCCGTTCGGCGAGGCGCCGCATCAGGGTGTCGTACTTGTCGCGGGTGGCCGCCGGGGTGCCCGCCGAGAAGACGCAGCCGGTCACGGGTGCGCGCCCGCAGTGGTCGAGGAACTGTGCCAGCGTGTCGGCCGAACCGAGGTGGGAGCCGAGCCGCAGGAACGTGTTCACCTCTTCGGACTCACCCGCCGCGTGCCCCTTGCCCGGCGTGCCGCCCTCGCCGAGCCAGGCGAGCGGGTCCACGTTCCCGTCCAGGACGAGCCGCCCGGCCCGCTCGGGGAACAGGTTCGCGTAGGTCGCGCCGAGCAGCGTGCCGTACGAGACGCCCCAGTACCGCAGCTGCTCCTCGCCCACCGCGGCGCGCAGCAGGTCCAGATCGCGGGCGGTGTCGGCGGTCGAGACATGGCGCAGCAGGTGCGGATCGCGCTGCTCGCACCGTTTCGCGAGGTCGGCGTACGCGGCGGCGAACGCCTGCTGCTCGCGCTCGCCCACCGGGAACGGCGGGAGCTTCGTCTGCCAGGCGGCGGCCTCCTCGGCGGTGTCGAAGCAGCGTACGGCCGTGCTCTCGCCGACGCCGCGCGGGTCCCAGCTGACGATGTCGTAGCGGTCCCGCAGTTCGGCCGGGAACCTGTCGTACAGCCGCGGCAGTCCCACGGTGCCGGGACTGCCCGGGCCGCCGGGGTTGAAGAACAGCGTGCCGACCCGCTTCTCCGGCGCGGCGGCGCGGTGCCTGATCACCGCCAGCTCGATGGTGCGGTCCTTGGGGCGGGTGTGGTCCAGGGGCACGTTCGCCGTCGCGCACTCGAACCCGGTCTGCGCGACGTCCGGGCAGTCCTGCCACCGCAGCACCACCCCGCCGTCGCCGCCGCCGTCGCCACCGCCCGGTCCGCCCGCGGACGCCGGGCCGACCGCCCCGAGCAGCAGTATCAGCGCCCCGGCCGCCGCGCCGGCGGTTCGGGTGAGGGGTATCCGTGTGGCGGTGGCGGTCCATGGCATGGGCAGGCCCTTCCCTCGCGGCGACCGGGAGTCGGGCCCGCAGCGGCGGGCCCGCTGTCATACCATCGGCGGTCCGCCGGCCGGGCAACCGACACGCGTCCGTTCGGGTGCTGAAGCGAGTGACCCGCCCCGTCCGTCCGAGCGACCGTGCTCCTGGACGCCTCGAAGGCGCGCTCAGCTCTCCGCGAGGAGTTCGTCCGCGTCGACGATGCGGTAGGCGTAGCCCTGTTCCGCCAGGAAGCGCTGGCGGTGGGCCGCGAAGTCCTGGTCGATGGTGTCGCGGGCGACCACGGAGTAGAAGTGGGCCTGGTGGCCGTCCGCCTTGGGCCGCAGGACCCGGCCCAGCCGCTGGGCCTCCTCCTGCCGGGACCCGAAGGTGCCCGACACCTGGACGGCGACCGTGGCCTCCGGCAGGTCGACCGAGAAGTTCGCGACCTTGGACACGACCAGCACGCCGATCTCGCCCTGCCGGAACGCCTCGAACAGCTTCTCCCGCTGCGCGTTCGACGTCTCGCCCTTGATCACGGGGGCGTTCAGGTGTTCGCCCAGCTCGTCCAGCTGGTCGATGTACTGCCCGATGACGAGGATCTGCTGCCCCGCGAACCGGCGCACGATCGCCTCCGTCACCTTCCGCTTGGTGGCGGTCGTCGCGCAGAAGCGGTACTTCTCCTCGGTCTCCGCCGTCGCGTACGCGATCCGTTCGGAGTCGGTGAGGTTGACCCGGACCTCCACGCAGTCGGCGGGTGCGATGTAGCCCTGCGCCTCGATCTCCTTCCACGGCGCGTCGAACCGCTTCGGGCCGATCAGCGAGAACACGTCCGACTCGCGGCCGTCCTCACGCACCAGGGTCGCCGTCAGGCCGAGCCGCCGCCGGGCCTGGAGATCGGCGGTGAACTTGAAGACGGGGGCGGGCAGCAGGTGCACCTCGTCGTAGAGGATCAGGCCCCAGTCCCGGGAGTCGAAGAGTTCCAGGTGGGGGTAGACGCCCTTCCGGCGGGTCGTCAGCACCTGGTAGGTGGCGATGGTGACGGGACGGATCTCCTTCCTCGTCCCGCTGTACTCGCCGATCTCGTCCTCGGTCAGCGAGGTCCGCTTCACCAGCTCGTGCTTCCACTGCCGGGCCGAGACAGTGTTGGTGACCAGGATCAGCGTGGTCGACTTCGCCTGCGCCATCGAACCGGCGCCGACCAGCGTCTTGCCCGCGCCGCAGGGGAGGACGACCACACCGGAGCCGCCGTGCCAGAAGTTCTCCACGGCCTGCTTCTGGTACGGCCGTAGCGCCCACCCGTCCTCGACCAGCTCGATGGGGTGCGCCTCGCCGTCCACGTACCCGGCGAGGTCCTCGGCGGGCCAGCCCAGCTTCAGCAGCGTCTGCTTGATCTGCCCGCGCTCCGAGGGGTGCACGACGACGGTGTCCGGGTCGATGCGGGCGCCGACCAGCGGGGCGATCCGCTTGGAGCGCAGCACCTCCTCCAGTACGGGCCGGTCGGTGCTGGTGAGGACGAGACCGTGCGCCGGGTGCTTGAGCAGGCTGAGCCGGCCGTAGCGGTCCATCGTCTCGGCGACGTCGACGAGCAGCGCGTGCGGCACCGGGTAGCGGCTGTACTGCACCAGCGCGTCCACCACCTGCTCGGCGTCATGGCCGGCGGCCCGGGCGTTCCACAGGCCGAGCGGGGTCACCCGGTAGGTGTGGATGTGTTCCGGGGCCCGCTCCAGTTCGGCGAAGGGCGCGATGGCGCGACGGCAGTCGTCCGCCTGCTCGTGGTCGACTTCCAGGAGAAGCGTCTTGTCGGACTGGACGATGAGCGGACCATTCACGCGCGGCTGCCTTTCTGCGACGGGCTCGGCACGGGCGTTGCACGGCACTGCACGGGCACAGCTCGGCCAAACGTCCAGTTTGCCTGATCGCCCGCCCTCCGGGCCCCGGAGTGACGCCCGCCACTTCGGGCCCGGAGAGCGGGACCCCGTCAGCAGATCGCCGGTGTTCGTCAGCAGACCGGGCCCGGCTCGGCCGCTGTGGCCCGGAGCAGGTCGCGCACCAGGTCGAAGTCGATGGTCGCCGGATCCTCCGGCTTGCGGAACCGCAGACAGCCCTTGCCCATGTCCTGCCCGGCCAGCCGGTTCTCGAAGGCCGCACGGACGTCGCCACGCAGGAGGTAGAAGGACAGGTACTGCTTCTGGGAGGCGAAGGCGATCTCGGCCGTGCCGTCCCGTTCGTAGGCGGGCATGCCGTACGCCATCACCTCGGTGAAGCCCGTGAGCTCCGCCCTGCACAACCGCCGCAGTTCGGCCAGCGCGGCCCTGCGTGGCTCCGGGACCTCCGCGAGGTAGCTTTCGACGTCCTGCACCGTGCTCCGCACCATGGGTGGAGCCTACGCCGCGCCGCGGAGCGGGCTCAGCTTTCGTCGTCCGCCGGTTCCGCCAGTTCCGCGACGCCCGTGATCCGGTGCAGCGGATAGGTGCGGACCTCGTCGGCGGTGTGGTCGTACGCCGTGACGAAGCCGCCCTCGACACGGACCGGGGCGATGACGCGCTGGCTGGCCGCGCCCTCGGCGTTGACGTAGCCGATCCACAACGCCTCGCCGGTGAGGACGGCGGCCTGCAGGGTGGCGAGGGTCTCGGCGGACCCGGTGCGCGGCAGCGCGCCGCCCCCGTTCCCGGCCGCTTCCCCGTCCCCGTCCCGGGGCTTGCGCGGCGCGGTGGCGGCGAGGTCACCCGCCCGTACGGCCCGGATCGCCGCCGTGAGCAGGGTGTCGTCGGGCACCGGCGGCCCCTCCGGAACCGGCTCGGGCGGCGTGCGCGGCGGGGTGCGGCGGGCATGGGCGCGGGTGATCAGCACATCGCCCTCGGCGGACTCGGCGGCCGGCGCGAACCCCATCTGACGCAGCCCCTCCAGCAGGCCGGCCGGATCGGCCCGCGCGGCCAGTACGGTCGGCGCGAGACGGCGCAGCCCCAGCCCCGCGGCCCGCTTGTCGGCGAGGATCTCGTTCAGTACCGCCTCGTCGTCGCAGCGCACGTACGCGGAGGCCGCGCCCACCCGCAGATGCCCGTGCCTGCGGGCCACGTCGTCGATCAGATACGTCAGCGGCTGCGGAACCGGTGTGCGGGAGTGCGCCGCGAGGAAGGCGTGCAGGTCCGCGGCGGTCTGTCCGGCGTCCAGGGCACGGCGTACCGAGCCCGGCGTGAACCGGTAGACGGTCGCCCCGCCCTTCGACTCCACGTCCGCGAGTATGTCCAGCATGTCCGCGAGCGGCCGTTGCAGCGGGCCCGGCGCGACGGCCGTCAGGTCGGCCTGGAGCAGGACGTGGTCCAGCGGTTCGGGCAGCAGCGGTGCCAGCAGCCGGGCGGCGGCGATGTTCCTCGGCTCGGCGGGGGAGAGGGGAGCCGGCGGCGGGGTCGGCCGGTGGTGTACCGGCAACCGGTCGCCCGGCCCCCGGGGCTCCGGTTCGGCCGGGTGGGCCGGACGGGCCGGTTTCGGCGCGGGCAGGCCGAGCAGCGCCCGCCCGTGGGCCGACAGCGCGCCCCGGCCGGTGATCCCCAGCATCTCCGCCTCGGTGAGCGTCCACCGGGCGAGCCGGGAGCGCAGGTCCTCGCCGTCGTCCCCGCCGGTGCGCGGCGGGCGTTCCCACCGCAGCCGCGCCCACACCGAATCGGCCACCGGAGCCGCTCCCTCCGGCAGCCCCGCCAGCAGCGCCAGCACCCGGTGCCGCACCTCGGGCGCCGCCGACCGGTCGAGCCCCGGACCGAGCGCCGCCACCGTGTGGTCCTTCGCGTCCCGCCCGCCGACCAGACCCGGGGTCCGGGTCGCCGCCAGCCACGCCGTGGCCAGCACCGTCCAGCGCTCGGCGGCGGGCCGCTCCAGCCAGGTGTCGTACGCCGGGGTCGCCGCGTACCGCTCGTCCTCCTCCCCGTCGGAGGCCAACAACCCCGCTGCGTAAGCCAGTTCGACCCAGAACGCGGCGGTCGGCTCGGGCACGTCCAGGGCGACGGCGGTCCGCTTCAGGTCCCGCACACTCAGCCCGCCGGACCGCAGCACCGCCGGACCGCCCTCGTCCCAGTCCTTCAGCAGTTCCTCGACGGCCGCCAGCGCCGTGTACGCCTGTCCGGCCGCCGCCGCGTCCACAACCTGTGGACGGTGCGCGGTCGCGGGTTCGACAGGCGGCGGCACCGGCTCGGTCACCCGGTGCGCCCGCCCGCCCCGCAGATGCAGCGCCACCTCACGCGGCAGGACGACCGTCCCGGGCGCCGTCGGAAGCAGCAGCCCCCGGTCCAGCAGCAGGCGCAGCCGGGGCGCCGGATCGGCGGTGACCTGACCGTAGGGCGGTCCCCACACCAGCCGCTCCAGCACCTCCGTCGACTCGGACGGAACCTCGGCGAGCAACGCCGACATCCGCGCCCGGTCCGTGAACAGCCCGGTCAGGGCGGTCACCGCGGAGACCGAGTCATGGGTGGACGGCAGCCCGGCCGCCGTGACGATCTCCTGGATCCGCCCCGGGGACATCCCGGCCGTCGCCTCCCGCACGGTCGGGCCGAGACCGGTCGGCGAGGGGTGCTGCGCGGAGGGGGAGAGCAGCTCACGGGCCGTACGGACCAGCCGCATCCGGTCGTCGCCGCCCCACACCAGCGCCTGTTCGCGCAGTGTCCGCACGGCGTGCGGCAGCGCGGCGGACACCGCGGGGTCGCCCTGGTCGCCCGCCAGCAGCCCGAGCAGTTCGTCGTACGGCGTCGGATCGGCCGCCACGGCCAGCGCCTGGGCGGTCTGCAGCGCGAACCGGTCCAGCCGCTCCAGGGCCCGCACGACCGAGGCCCGGGTCCCGGCCCGGGTGGCGAGCTGGGTGAGGTCGGAGGGCACGGGCGTGACGAGGTCCGGCCTGCTGCGCAGGAGCGCGGCAAGTCCGACGTCGTCCCGTCCCCGGAGATCCTCCGCGAGGGATCGGGGGGCCGCCGCGGGCTTCTCCTCGGTGCTCATCCGCATCACGGTAGCGGGTGGGTACGCCGGTGGGGTGCGCGGAGTTGGGTCGGCCGACCGGACTCGCGGTACCGTCGTCCGACGTCGTGTACCAACGCATCCGCCCCGGAGGGCACTTCGTGGGTATCGAGAGTGACCAGGTCGTCTACGAGTACCTGAGCCGCGTCGGTGACGTGGCGCAGCAGCGGCAACTGCCGTCGGCGACCCGGATGGGTCTGGTCGCCCGGCTGCGTGACGAGATCGACCGGCGCCGGGCGAGGTCCGCGGTCGACTCCCCGGCCGCCGTGCGCCGCATCATCTCCCGCATGGGCACCCCGGACGAGGTCGTGGCGGCGGCCGCGGACCCCTCCGGGACGGCCGGGGCGGCAGGGGATGCCGGGGCCGACGGCGCGGATCCTCGGCCAAAGGAGCCCACCGCGAACAGACCCGCACCGCCGCCCGCCGCGGTCCCCGCCCAGCGGAGCGGGGACCGCGGCGGGCGCGCGAGGGACGTCCTGCGCCGCGCCGTCCCCCGCCCCCGCCCGGCCGGGAACCCGCACTCCGCGCCCGCCCCCGGCGTACCGTCCCCGCCGCACCAGGCCGGTACGGACGAACTCGGGGACAGCGCCGACCAGCCCGATTGGTGGCGGGTGGACGACAGCCCCTTCGGCGTCGGCGACGAGGTCACCGGTTTCGTCGGCGGCGTGGAGATCCCCGAACTGCTCAAACCCCCGCCGTCGAAGGAATCGGGCGGGGCGACGGGCCCGGACGGGAAGGCGCCCGCGGCGGCCGTCGTCGAAGCCGGGCCCGGAACCGAGACCGGCACCGGGTCCGTCAGGCGCCGGTTCCCGCGCCTCCCGTCCGGCCGCTGGAGCAACCCCCTGCTGCTGGTCGCCGCGGGCCTGCTGGTCGTGGGCGCCGTCCTGGGCAACTGGTTCGCCCTGCTCCTCGGCTGGGTCATCGCCTACGCCTCCCGCCGCCTCACCCAGGCCGAGATCAAGTGGGCGGTCGTCGTCCTGCCGGGCCTCGCGATCGCGGGCGGAATCGTCTGGCTCTGGGGCCGGACCGAGGAACGCTGGGGCACCCCCATCGCCGACGGCACCATGAACGACGCCGTCTCCGAAACCTGGCCCTGGGTGGTCCGGGCCGCGGCGGTGGCCTCGGCCCTGTTCCTCACCTGGCGCTCCCAGCGCCGGCACTAGATCATCGATTCCAAGGGATCGGCCGCGTGTACAAGGAGAGGGAGTCCAACGTCAGTGCGTGAAAAAAGAGTTGGACTCCCTTGCCACTGCACGTGAAGACCGACGACCCGCTGAACGACTCACCGCATCTCGCTCCGTGGCGGCCACGTGTGGGGATCATCGATCTGGGCTCGCAGTGGGGCCGGAACGAGTGCGTCACCAAGGTCGGAATCGCCGAATGAACGTGCGTGCGGCCGCTACATCCGGTCGGGCGGTCGCACGAAAGGGTGAAGTGGTCGGCACCACGTGCCGTGCCGTCAGACAAAGCTGCGCACCATGTGCAGATCGAGGAGCCGAAACGGACTCGATTCCCAACGGTCCTTACATAGTCGTCACAGGTTGTTCTCTCACTTTGATCTTTCAACTTGGCTCTCTCATACACCCGCTCACGCGTCCATTCAACGAGCCGATGAATCAGTTGAGTTGAGAGGAGTGGGACGTCTAACTTCAGCAGCATGAAGACGATATCGCCCACTGAGCGGGACATGCAGGCGGTCAAGGCGACCGGCCGCGACACTCGGGCCGAGATCCTCAGGCGCTCGATCCGCCACAACGTGCCCTTGCGTAAGACGTTCGTACAGGCACCGAGAGGCTCCACGAGTCGACACGGACCGCTCCGCAACTTCGTGACCGGTCGCGATCTGCGGGGACTCAAGGCCTACCTGTTGATTGTGGCTGCGTGCAGCAACGGAACGGACGGCTGGTGCACCAAGCACGACAGCGCCGTGTGGGCGCGAATGATGGACATCGACCGGACCGCTACTGAACAGGCTGCCCGGACGGGGGCCTGGCGCACTCTGTGCCGACTGCAGGAGCGCAATCTCATCACGTGCACCCGCACCGGGACAATGATCGCCGTGACGCTGCTGCGCGAGGACGGAAGCGGCGCCCCTTACGACCGGCCGGTGGGACAGACGGAGCAGGACCTGTACCTGCAGATCCCCTCCTCGTTCTGGACCAAGGGCTACGACGAGAAGATCGACCTGCCCGCCCTGGCCCTGCTGCTGGTGGTCCTGCGGGAGAAGAACTGGTCGAAGTTTCCCGCGGAGAAGGCGCCGGACTGGTACGGCTGGTCGGCGGACACTCACGAACGAGGTCTGAAGAAACTGCTCGACCTGGGACTGGTCGAGCGCCGTGAGCAGTACACCAAGGCCCCTCTGGCACCCAGCGGCGTCGCCATGGCCTACCAGTACCAGCGCACCGCCGCCATGCGGCCCCGCAAGGCCAGAGGGCAGGCCACCACCAAGGCCGGCGGCAACGGCAGCAAGACGGGTGGCACCAACGAGACGAAGAAGTCCGCGGCTCCTGCAGCCCGGCGAGGGAGGTGACGTCATAGGCCAGTCCTGGGGGGGAACGTACGCGTACCCAAAACGATCATGAGGTGAGAACTGCCTGGCTGGACGAGTCCTTCCGCGAGCACGAGACCGCCGGCTTCTACATCATCGCGGCCACGATCCTCGAACCCTCGACAGCTGATGCCACCCGCGAGACCATGCGCCGCTTGAAGGGACCACGGAACACCGCGAAGTTGCACTGGAACGAGATGGACCGCACCGAGCGCAAGGATGCCGCACGGCTCGTTGCCCAGCAGGACGGACTTCACGTCGTCTCCGTCGGTTCACCCGTGCCCAGGCGTAAACAGGAGCGAGCCCGCAGCAAGTGCCTGCTCACGCTGATCTTTGAACTCCATGGCTTCGGGGTCGGCCGTCTCTGCCTGGAAGCCCGGGAGGCGGAACTGAACGCCCGGGACATCCGCACCATCGCCACGGCCCGGCAGACTGTTCTGCCCAAGGGCATCCAGATGCGTGCACATCACATCCCCGGCGCCGCAGAGCCGCTTCTGTGGGTCTCGGACATCGTGGCCGGGGCAGTCCGTGCTCAGCGACAGGGCGACAGCCGATACACAGACTTGCTGGGACAGACACTGATCGATTTTGACGTCGACACCGACTGCTGAAGGAAGTAGCGCCGAACAGACGCCGAGCCAGGCTCCTGGTCTGCCCCAGGTCACCTGGCTCCACTTCCAGCCGCCCGCGGCAGCTGACTTGTGCCCACGGTACCGCTCTTTGCATTGCAATGCCATGCGCAGAGCGGTACGCCGTACAGTCACCGTGTGGGTCCGGGCGGTCCGGTTCGACTGATGTCAGCGAGCAGGTAGGACATCGTGCCGTCCTCGCCGCTGCTGTCGGCACGGCGAAGGAAGGGCTGCCGTAGGTGGCGCGCAAGGGGCGGGCGGCTGTTAATTGCGTGGGCTGGGCACAATGGATCGTATGGTGTCCACAATTCCGCTCCCGCTCACCGTCGGCTTCGACCTCGACATGACGCTCATCGACTCCCGGCCGGGTATCCGCGCCTGCTACCTGGCGCTGGCCGAGCGGACCGGCACCCCCATAGACGCCGATCTCGTCGTCACCCGGCTGGGGCCGCCCCTGGAGGACGAACTGGTCAACTGGTTCCCGGCCGAGCGGGTCGAGGAGGCGGCGGACCTGTACCGGGCGATGTACCCGACGTACGCCATAGCCCCCACACCGGCGCTGCCCGGCGCCCGCGACGCCATGGCGGCCGTGCGGGAGGCGGGCGGACGCGCGATCGTCGTCACCGCGAAGCACGAGCCCAACGCCAAGCTGCACCTCGCCCACCTCGGCATCGAACCGGACGCGGTGATCGGCGATCTGTGGGCCGAGCAGAAGGCGCTGGCGCTGCGCGAGTACGACGCGGGTGTGTACGTCGGCGACCATGTGGGTGATGTGCGCGGCGCGCGGACCGCCGGAGCGCTGGCGGTCGCGGTCGCCACCGGCCCGTGCGACCCGGCGGAACTGCGCGCGGCGGGCGCGGACGTCGTCCTCGCCGACCTGACCGAGTTCCCCGGCTGGCTCTCGGACCACCGCTCGGCACGCCCCTGACGGCTCACCGCCCGGGACGCGCCTGACGGGGGCATTGCCCGGCGCGCGCCCTGACGGGGTGCTGCCCGGCGAGGGCCTGATGGCTCAGCGCGCGGCGCGCCCGCGACGGCTGACCGCGCGGCACGCCCCTGACGGCTCACCGCCCGGCGCGTGCCTGACGGCGGCCCGCTGCGGCCGAGCGGAGTACTCCCGCGCCGGCCATCAGGAATCCGACCCCCATGAGCATGCTCAGTACGAACATGTACGTCGGAAAGGGCTCCGTGCCGAGAAACAACGGGGCCACCGTGACCAGAGTGGCCACGGCACCGATGATGAAGACGACGCCGCCGGCCCGGACCAGGCCGTCGCCCGGCGCCGCGGAATTCGCTTGGGTTTTGTCAGCCACCGCACCAGGGTAGTTCCTGGCCGGAGGGAACTACCGGGCGACGTCTTGTCACCTGCCCGAAGACCATTAGCCTTGGTTGCGGCGGGTCACCAGGACCCGCCCGAGCGTTATCAAGAGCCGTTTCAGAAGCGGTTTCCCGACGAGTACGAGGACGAGGACGGACGTGCCCACCGGCAAAGTCAAGTGGTTCAACAGTGAGAAGGGCTTCGGCTTCCTCTCCCGCGACGACGGCGGTGACGTCTTCGTCCATTCCTCGGTCCTCCCCGCCGGAGTCGAGACCCTGAAGCCGGGTCAGCGGGTGGAGTTCGGTGTGGTCGCCGGGCAGCGAGGTGACCAGGCCCTCTCCCTGACCGTCATCGACCCGACCCCGTCGGTCGCGGCGGCCCAGCGCAAGAAGCCCGACGAGCTGGCCTCCATCGTCCAGGACCTGACGACCCTGCTGGAGAACCTCACGCCGAACCTGGAGAAGGGCCGCTACCCGGACCGCACCTCCGGGAAGCAGATCGCGGGGCTCCTGCGCGCCGTCGCCGACCAGCTGGACGTCTGATCCGGCCGGACGTCCGGCACCGGCACGGGTCAGGGGAACCGCAGTGCGTCCGGGCCGAGGGGCGGTACCAGTCCCTCGGCCGCCGCACGCGTCAGCAGGCCCCGTACGGCCGCGTAGCCGTCCTCGCCGAGGTCGGCGGTGAACTCGTTGACGTACAGCCCGATGTGCTGGTCGGCGACGGCCGGGTCCATCTCCTGGGCGTGCGCCATGACGTACGGCCGCGCCGTTTCGGGGTCGTCCCAGGCGGCCCGTACGGAGCTGCGGATCGAGTCGGCGAGCAGGGTCAGCGTCCGCGCTCCGAGGGACCGCCTGGCGATGATCGCGCCCAGCGGGATCGGCAGCCCGGTGGTCCGCTCCCAGTGCTCGCCCATGTCCGCGAGCCGGTGCAGCCCGTAGTCCTGGTACGTGAAGCGCGCCTCGTGGATGACGAGTCCGGCGTCCACCTTCCCGTCCCGCACGGCGGGCATGATCTCGTGGAACGGCATCACCACGATCTTCCCGACCCCACCGGGCACCACGTCCGCCGCCCACAGCCGGAACAGCAGGTACGCCGTCGACCGCTCGCTGGGCACGGCGACCGTGCGCCCGGTGAGTTCCCCGGGCTCCCTGGTCAGCACCAGCGGTCCGCAGCCCCGGCCCAGCGCGCCCCCGCAGGGCAGCAGCGCGTACTCGTCGAGGACGTAGGGGAGGGCCGCGTACGACACCTTCAGCACGTCCGACTCGCCGCGCTCGGCCATGCCGTTGGTGACGTCGATGTCGGCGAAGGTGACGTCGAGGGCGGGCGCGCCGGGGACGCGGCCGTGCGCGAGGGCGTCGAAGACGAAGGTGTCGTTCGGGCAGGGGGAGTACACGATCCCCAGCCGCTGCTGCTCAACTGTCATACCGGTTCCAACTCTCCAGGACGGGCGCGATCTTCCCGAAGCCCTCGGTGAGGGCGTTCAGGGCATCACCGACGCGCCAGGCGGCGCGGTCGCGCGGGCCGACGGGATTCGACACCGCCCGTATCTCCAGCACGGGTACGCCGTGCGCGGCGGCGGCCTCGGCGACGCCGAAGCCCTCCATGGCCTCGGCGAGCGCGCCGGGGTGGCGGTCGCGGAGCCGGGCGGCGCGGGCCGCGGTGCCGGTCACCGTCGACACGGTGAGCACGGCACCGGTGAGCGCGCCGGACGCGGCGGCCACCTCCCGGACCAGGGCGGCGGGGGGACGGTGGGTGACGGTGCCGAAGCCGAGGTCGGTCACCGGCAGGAAGCCGTCGGCCGTCTCGGCGCCCAGGTCGGCGGCGGTGATCTCGTCGGCGACGACGAGCGAGGCGAGGGGCGCGTGCGGCGGGAAACCGCCCGCGATGCCGGCCGAGACGACCAGGCCGTAGGGGCGGCCGTCCAGAGCGGCGGCGGTGAGCGCGGTGGCCGTGGAGGCGGCGGCCAGGGCCGGGCCGACACCGGCGGCGATCAGATCGGGGCCGTCGGCGATCTCGACGACACTCGCCCCGGGCAGGGCCCTCTCGTGCGCGGCACCCGGGAAGGCCCGGGCCACCGCGTCCCGTTCGGCGGGGACGGCGGTGGCCACGAGGACGCCTCCCCGCGCTCCCGGTCTCGTGGGAGTGGGGTGCGCCCCGGCGGACGACGTGATCAGGCGTCCTTCTTCAGCCGGAAGGACCACAGGCCCGTGGCCTCGTTCTCGCCCTCCTTGATCGACACCAGGGTCGAGTTGCCCTGGGCGCCGTACTGGGCGTTGAAGAACACGCTGCCGGGGATGGTGCGGTAGGTCTTGGTGCTGGAGTCGGTCAGCGGCTGGCCGTTCATCAGGATCGTCCAGCCCTGGTCGGCGAGGTCCGGGTCGACACCGAAGCGCACGGTCTCGTCCGGGTCGACCGAGATCTCCTTGATGTCCTTGTCCTTCAGGCACGACGTCAGGTCGGAGGCCTTCAGGGGCGTGCCCTCACCGCCGCAGGTGGCCTCGGAGGACACCGAGTCACCGCCCACGGTGATCGTGGAGATCGCCGTCGGCTTCTCACCACAGGCGGACAGGAGGAGCAGTCCGGCGGATACGGTACCGGCGACGACGACGGCACGGCGCCGTCGCACAGCGCGGTCACTTCGAGCGGCTGTGCCGCGGGGCAACGTGGTCATGGGCGAAGGTTATCGGGCACGTCCGGTCCGCCTCCCACGTGGGGGTACGGCGTGGCCGGAGCGTTACGCCACTCGCGCGCGCCCGTGGCCCCCGTGCCGGGCGGAGCCGATCAGCGCGCGGACGGTGGTCAGCCAGCCCGCGGCGACGATCGCGGAGCCCACCGCGAGGCCCAGCGACCCGATCAACGGCATCGCGATACCGATCGCCCCGCCCAGCACCCACGACATCTGCAGCAGCGTCTCGGAGCGTGCGAACGCCGACGTGCGGACCGTCTCGGGCACGTCCCGCTGGATCAGCGCGTCCAGGGACAGCTTGGCCAGCGCCTGCGCGAAGCCGGCGACCCCGGCGAGGCAGGCCACCACGACCGCGCCGAACAGCGCCGCCGCCGTGATCGCCGTGGCCACCACACAGGCCACCACCGTCACGATGATGACCTCCGGCGCGCGGGACCTGAGCGACGCGCCGACGGCCGTACCGAGCGCGTTGCCCGCGCCCGCCGCCACCCCCACGATGGCCAGGGACACGGCGGCGCTCTGGCCGGTCATCGGATGCTCGCGCAGCAGGAACGCCAGGAAGAAGATCAGGAAGCCGGTCAGGCAGCGGATGGAGGCGTTGGCGGCCAGCGCGTGGGTGACGGCCGGGCCGACCGTGCGCAGACCGGGCCGCTTGACGGGCCTGCGGTGCGGGCCGTGCAGGTGGGTCTCGTCCGCCGCGAGCAGCGCCGTGTCCTCGCCCTTGGCGGAGTCCACCTTCGACGGCAGCCGGAAGGACAGGAACATGCCCGTGACGAAGAGTACGAACGCGCCGTACAGCGGCCAGCGCGGTCCGATCTGGTGCAGCCCCGCGCCGATCGGTGCCGCGATGCCGGTGGCCAGCAGCCCGCCGAGGGTGACCCGCGAGTTGGCTTTCACCAGGGAGAACGCGGGCGGCAGCAGCCGGGGCACGACGGCGCTTCTGACCACCCCGTACGCCTTCGAGGAGACCAGTACGCCGAGCGCGGCCGGATACAGCTCGAGGCCGCCGGTGACCACCGCGCCGGACAGCACCAGGGCGAGCAGCGCGCGGGCGAGCATGGCGCCCGCCATCGCGGCCCGGCGGCCGTGCGGGAGGCGGTCCAGGAGCGGGCCGATCACCGGGGCCAGGAGGGTGAACGGCGCCATCGTGATGGCGAGGTAGAGCGCGACCCGGCCGCGGGCCTCGTCCGTCGGCACGGAGAAGAAGACGGTGGACGCGAGCGCGATGGTGATCATGACGTCGCCGGCGCCGTTCACGCCGTGCAGCTCGATCAGTTTGCCGAGCCCGGACTCCCCGGCGCCGTGCGCGTGGGTGGCCCGGCGGATTCCGCGTGCGGTTCCGGTCACCGGGAAGCGCAGGACGCGGCCGACCGCGCGCAGACGGCCGCCCGACCCGCCCACTGTGACGCGTCGGCCCTTTCCTTTGACTCTGGCCCCGTTCGGCCCACCGGTCCCGGTGGCGCCCTGGGGTGTCCTCGCGGTAGCCACGACGTTCATAGTGCCCCGATACGGCGGTCCGTAGTGCCCCGACCGCCTCGACGGCCCCACGGTGTGCGGCTTCCGGCGGAACGCGGCAACCGGCGCGCGGCGCCCGAGAGCGAGTGAGAACACTCGAGAACAACCGTCGGTGTAGGCCCAGCGCACGCGAGCAGGTAGCGTGCGTATCTCAGCCATCCCGCAGAATGGATGGAGGCGCGCCCGAGCACGATCAGGCGTGGACGTCGACGCGGTCCTCCGGTCCGCTCCGTCCGCCCTCGCGCCGGGGTGGCGCACTCGTGAGACGGCGTAGGAGAGAAGCGATACCTGTGAAGGCAGCGACAACGCGAAGCCGCACCCCCGACCGGCTGTGCGCCGAGGCCGTCGACCTCGCCCGCGCAGCAGCCGAGGAGGCCGCCGCGCCCGGGGTCGTCGGCGAACACGAAGGAATGCTCTCCGAGGGCGACCGGGTCGTCACCCACTACTTCGCGTGCGGGGAGCTCGGCTACCGCGGCTGGCGCTGGGCCGTCACCGTCGCCCGCGCCTCCCGCGCCAAGATCGTCACGGTGGACGAGGCGGTCCTGCTGCCCGGCCCCGACGCGATCCTCGCGCCGGAGTGGGTGCCGTGGAGCGAGCGGCTGCGTCCCGGCGACATGGGCCCCGGCGATCTGCTGCCCACCGACGCCGAGGACCTGCGGCTGGAGCCCGGCTTCTCCGGTGAGGACGCGCCGCCGCCGAACTCGCCGGTCTTCGGCGAGTTCGCCGAACTGGCGGAGGCCGAGGACGCGGACGTCACCGAGGGCACCCCGGCGCACCAGGTGACCGCCCCGGCCCGCGGCTCGATCGCGGCGGTCGCCGAGGAACTCGGCATGCGGCGCGCCCGCGTCCTGTCCCGCTACGGCCTGCACACCGCCGCCGACCGCTGGGAGGAGGCCTTCGGCGCCAAGACCCCGATGGCGCAGGCGGCTCCCGCGTCCTGTGTGTCCTGCGGCTTCCTCACCCCGATCGGCGGCTCGCTCGGCCAGGCCTTCGGCGTGTGCGCCAACGAGTTCTCCCCGGCCGACGGCCGTGTCGTCTCCCTGTCCTACGGCTGCGGCGGCCACTCGGAGGCCGCGGTCATGCCCAAGCCGCCCCAGCCCACCCCGCCCCGGATCGACGAGACCCGCGTCGACCCCTTCCCGCTGCGCCCGGCACCGGACTCCGGATCGGTCCCGGCGACGGAGGATTCGGCCTCGGCGGAACTGGGGCACTCGTAATGGCGCTCATCTGAGCGCTCACGTGACATATACCCGCTGACTGCTCACGCTTTTCGGCACGGCACCCGCTCCCGCCGCGGACGTCGGTGAGGAGGGCCCGGGCGGTGGCCCGGTCCCGCTCCGGCACCGTGATCCATGCCACTTCGCGCACCCGGGACCCCGCAGCGGGCCGTGTGCGGTGCCCGCTGTCCTCGTCGGGACCCCGCGGAGGGGTACCTTCGGTCTCACGCCGATCAGGGCCGATGAGGAGAGTGACCGTGAGCATGTTCGTACGGCCTGCGGACGAGGGCGCCGACCCGTTCGGGACGGCACGGCTGCGGCGTGGGGTGCTGGACGCCTGGGCCACCAGTCCCGCCCGGTTCCGTGAGGACGCCAACGCCGAGGAGGATCTCGTCCTCGGCGGGTACCGGGACCGCCTCGTCGTCGAGCTGGCGCAGAACGCCGCCGACGCCGCCGCCCGCGCGGGGGTGCCGGGGCGACTCCGGCTCACGTTGCGCGACGGGGTGCTCGTCGCCGCCAACACCGGTGCTCCCCTGGACGCGGCCGGGGTCGAGTCACTGTCCACCCTGCGGGCGTCCGCGAAGCGGGACGAGCCCGCCGGAGCCGTGGGCCGGTTCGGTGTCGGGTTCGCCGCCGTCCTCGCCGTCACCGACGAGCCCGCCCTCGTCGGGCGGCAGGGCGGGGTGCGGTGGTCGCTGGCCGAGGCCCGGGAACTCGCCGGTGCCAGCGCGGGGCACAGCGCCGGGCTCGGCGACGAGATCCGCCGCCGCGACGGACACGTGCCGCTGCTGCGCCTGCCCTTCGCCGCCGAGGGCACCGCCCCCGACCCGTACGACACCGCCGTCATCCTGCCGTTGCGCGACACGGCCGCCGCCGACCTCGCCGAGCGGCTGCTGCACGCGGTCGACGACGCCCTGCTGCTCGCCCTGCCCGGCCTGGAGGAGGTCGTCGTCGAGATCGGCGACGCCGAGCCCCGTACCGTGCGCCGGAGCGAGGAGGGCGCCCTCACCGTCGTCGCGGACTCCCGCGACGGCGCCACCCGCTGGCGCACCTCCACCGCGCACGGCCCGCTCACCCCGGACCTGCTCGCCGACCGTCCCGTCGAGGAGCGGCTGAGGCCCCACTGGTCGGTCACCTGGGCCGTCCCCGTCGACTCCGACGGCAGCCCGGTCCGGCCCCGCACCAGCCCCGTCGTGCACGCCCCCACCCCGAGCGACGAGCCGCTCGGCGTCCCCGCCCTGCTCATCGCCTCCTTCCCGCTGGACTCCACCCGCCGGCACGCCGCCCCCGGCCCGCTCACCGACTTCCTGGTGGAGCGCGCGGCCGACGCCTACGCCGGTCTCCTCGCGGAGTGGCATCCGGTGACCGCCGGGATCATCGACCTCGTGCCGGGCCCGCTCGGCAAGGGCGAACTGGACGGCGCCCTGCGGCAGGCGGTCCTCGGGCGGCTGCCCCGCACCTCCTTCCTGCCCCCCGCCGTCCCCCCGCGCGAGCAGGACGACGACTCCGCTCTGCCCGAGTCCCTGCGGCCCCGGGACGCCGAGATCGTCGAGGGGGCCGGGGCCGACACCGTGCGGGTGCTCGCCGAGGTGCTGCCCACCCTGCTGCCCGCCGGGCTCGAACGGCGGACGGAACTGCGCACCCTGGGCGTGGCCCGGGTCCCGCTGGCCGACGCGATCGACCGGCTCGCCGGTCTGGAGAAGGCGCCCGACTGGTGGCGGCGGCTGTACGAGAGCCTCGCCGGGGTCGACCCGGACCGGCTCTCCGGGCTGCCCGTGCCGCTCGCCGGGGGTACCTCCCAGGCTTTCGGCACGGGGGGACGGCGTACCACCATCGGCCCCCGGCAGGTGCTGCTGCCCGGCGCGGAGGCCGCCCGGATCGACCCCGAGGTGCTGGCCCGGCTCGGCCTCAAGGTCGCCCACCCGGACGCCGCGCACCCCCTGCTGGAGAAGCTCGGCGCCCTCCCGGCCACCCCGCGCGCGGTGCTCACCACCCCGCAGGTGCGGGCCGCCGTCGCCGCCTCCCTCGACGACGAGGGCGGCATGACCGCCATGGGCTGGGAGGAGGAGGCGCTCGACGCCGAGGAACTCGCCGACACCGTGCTCGGCCTGGTGCGCGACGCCGGTCTCGAACCCGGCGAAGAGCCCTGGCTGGGCGCCCTCGCCCTGCCCGACGAGGACGGCGAACTCTCCCCGGCCTGCGAACTGGTCTTCCCCGACGGTCCCTTCGCCCGCGTCATGCGCGAGGGTGAACTCGCCTCCGTGGATGCCGAGTTGGCGCAGAGGTGGGGCGAGGCCCCGCTGGCCGCCTGCGGTGTGCTGGTCGACTTCGCCCTCGTCCGCGCCACCGACGTCGTCCTCGACCCGGACGAACTCGAGCCGCGGGAAGGTGACTTCACAGAACCCGACGACGCGGGCCTGCTCGACGCCGTGGACGTGTGGAGCGAGGACGTCCTCGACCGCTTCCCCGACAGCCCGGTGCCGCCGGTCGCCACCGAGATCGTCGCCGTGCGCGACCTCGACCTCGTCGACGACGACCAGTGGCCCCGGGCCCTCGCCCTGATCGCGCGCCCGCCGCTGCGCGACGCGCTCACCCAGCCGGTGCGCGTCCTGCTGCCCGACGGCACCCATGAGGTCGTCCGCCCGTACACCGCCTGGTGGCTGCGCGGGCACCCGGTGCTCGGCGGCCGCCGCCCGGCCGGTCTGCGCGCCGCGGGGAGCGACCCGCTGCTGCGCGGCCTGTACGACGAGGCCGACGCCACCGGCTTCGAGGACGAGCAGGTGCTGCGGGCACTCGGCGTGCGCACCTCCGTGTCCGCGCTGCTCGACGAACCGGGCGGCGCGGCCGAACTCCTCGACCGTCTCGCCGACCCCGACCGTGCGGTCACCGCCGCCCAGCTGCACGCCCTCTACGGGGCGCTGGCCGACCTGGAGCCGGAACAGGTGACCCTGCCGGACGAGCTGCGCGCGGTGGTCGACGGCCGGGTCGAGGTGGTGGACGCCACCGACGCGGTGGTCGTCGACTCGCCCGACCTGCTGCCGTTCACCGCGGGCGTGGCCCTGCTGCCCGTCCGCCCCTCGCGGGCGGCGGAGCTGGCCGAACTGTTCCAGGTGCGGCGGCTGAGCGAGTCCGTCACCGGGGAGGTCGGCTCCCGGGGCACCGAGTACGACGTGCCGGAGTCCGTGCGGGTCCTGCTCGGGTCGCGCACCCCGGCCACGTACGTCGAGCACGAGGAACTCGTCGTGGACGGCGTGGAGATCGACTGGCGCCTGACCGGCGACGGCGTGCTGCACGCCGCCACCCTGGAGGGCGTCGCCGCCGGACTGGCCTGGGCGGCCGGTGAGTGGCCGCGCCGCTTCGAGGTCGCGGCCCTGCTGGAGGACCCGTCCAGGACGGAGGAACTGGCGCGGGACCGCTGGTTCGACTGAACGCGTGGGGGGGGTGGGCCGGGGTCGCCCCCGGCCCACCCCCCCCACGGTGGACCTCTCGCTTACTGTGTGGGCGCCTGGGCGCCGGACTCCTGTGCGTACGCCTCGAGCTCGCGGGCGAGCGTCGCCGCGTCGTACGGGCCGGTGTGCCGGCGGTTGCCGATGAAGAACGTCGGGACCCCGCGGGCGCCGCTGGCCTCGGCGCTGGCGGCGTCCGCCCGCACCCGCTCGGCCGTCTTCTCGTCGTCGAGGTCGCGGAGGAACTTCTCGACGTCGAGTCCGAGGTCGGCGGCGTAGCCGGCGCTGTCCTGGTAGTCGAGCTCGTCCTGGTGCTTGTAGAGCAGGTCGTGCATCTCCCAGAAGCGGCCCTGCAGACCGGCGGCCGTCGCCGCCCGTGCGGCGAGCTCGGCGTGCGGGTGCACGTCGGGCAGGGGCAGGTGCCGGAAGACGTAGCGGAACTGGTCACCGAAACGCTGCCGCAGTTCCTGGGTGACGCCGGTGGCGCGGGCGCAGAAGGGGCACTCGAAGTCGCCGTACTCCACCAGGGTGAGGGGCGCCTCGGGAGGCCCGAGGATGTGGTCCGTCTCCGGGTCGACCGGACGGTCCAGATAACGGGGCAGGTCCGCGTCGGTCTCCCCGCGCAGGACCGCGGCCAGATGGAACACGAGCCAGCCCGCGAGGGTGGAGAACAGGGCGGCCAGCAGGACACCGACGGTCGCCTCGGCACGGACCACCGGGTCGTCGAAGGCGAGCCCGACGATCAGCAGGGACACGGTGAAGCCGATGCCGGACAGGACACCGCCGCCCAGGACGTGGCCCTGCCCCACCCCGGTCGGGAGCTTCCCGAGGCCGGTCCGGGTGCCGAGGTAGGCGCCGCCCCAGATGCCGACCAGCTTTCCGACGACGAGACCCACGACCACGGCCCAGGTGACGGGGGAGGTCAGGGCGTTGGTCAGGACGCCGTCACGCAGGTCGACACCGGCGTTGGCCAGCGCGAACACCGGGACGATGACGTAGCTGGACCAGGGGTGGAGCACCGTCTGGAGCCGTTCGTTGACGGAGACGGCCTGCTGGAGCCCCCTGCGTGCCGTCTTGCCGACGTCCGCGAGGGGGGACTGACGGAAGGCGCGGAAGAGCCGGGCGGCCTGCTCCACTCCCTCGCGTGACGGGTTCGTGGCGGGGATCAGGAGGCCGCCGAGCATGCCGGCGATGGAGGCGTGCAGGCCCGCCTGGAGGGTGGCGAGCCACATCACGAGGACGATCAGGACGTACGGGGCCGCCTGCCAGACGCCGAAGCGGGTCAGCGCGGACAGCACCACGCCCAGGAGGAGCGCGACGATCAGCTCCGGCACACTGACACTGCCGGAGTAGACCACGCCGATCACGGTGACGGCCACGATGTCGTCGATGACGGTGATGGCCAGCAGGAAGACGCGCAGCTGTGTGACGAACCGCGGGCCCACGATGGCGAGCGCGCCCAGCATGAACGCCGTGTCGGTGCCGATGACCACGCCCCAGCCCATGGCGGCGTCGCCCCCGGGCGCGATCGCCAGGTACAGCAGGACGGGCACGAGCATGCCGCCGACCCCGGCGAGGAGCGGGATCATGAGCCGGCTGCGGCTGTTCAGCTCGCCCACGGAGACCTCGTAACGGACCTCCAGGCCGATGATGAAGAAGAACAGGGCCATCAGTCCGTCGTTGACCCAGTGCCCCAGGTCCATCGACAGCTCGGCGTTGCCGAGGGAGAAGGACAGGTCGGTGGCCCAGAGCGACGTGTACGTATCGGACCAGGGCGAGTTCGCCCAGACCAGGGCCACCGCGACGGCTATCAGCAGCAGGCCGGCGCTGCCGGCCTCGGTTTCCATGAAGGAACGCACGCGGCTGGAGAGCTGCCCGCCCAGTGAGCGCCGCTTCGCCCGGGACTGCGTGTCCGGAGTCTTCGTCGGGCTCATCACTGAATCACAGTACTCGTCCGCATGGTGGACAAGGCCTGGGAATGATGCCGACAGGGGTTGTCGCGGACGGGTGTGATCATGCGGGACCCTCCTTCGGGTTCTTCAGATGCTTCTGGCCTTTCGGGCTCTGCTTGCGGCGCGCGGCGGCCGTGACCTTGATCTTCAAGAATCGCACACAAGTTTTCGATTGCGCGTACAACCATTCGCCGGTGTGACGTATCTGATCACCTGAGTCAACAGACTCCAGGTCACTCGGGCCCCGGAAGTGACGACGAGCCGTTGGGAACGACGACCAGCGGGGCCCCTTCTCCCCATGGGGGACGCATGCGTATCCGAGCCGCCGCCGTTGCCGCAGTCTCCGGCGCCCTGGCCCTCTCTGCCCTCGCCGCCCCGGCCGCGCAGGCCGACGGCGGGTGGGGCGACACCACGATCACCAAGGTCGTCGTCGACGGAGACAACAAGGTGTCCGTGGGCACCTCCAGCCCGAAGACCATCAAGGTCAGCGTGACGGCCAAGGACAACTCGGGCATCAAGGGGGCCGAGGAGTTCATGCTGATGGGCCCTGGCTACGGGTTCGCCTCGACCAGCAAGCCCGTCTGCAAGGCCTCCAGCTCCACCACCTCCACCTGCACCGCCTCGGTGCTGGTGGACCCGAAGGTCGACTACCTCAGCAATGCCAACGCCGGTACCTGGTACGTCGAAGCGTGGATCGACGCCAACGACGACGACTACCTGTGGAAGGAGAAGGCCGGCTCCTTCAAATTCCAGCGCGCCTCCAAGCTGACCGTCAACGCCTCCCCCGAGCCGGTGAAGAAGGGCGCGACCATCACGGTCACCGGCAAGCTGACCCGCGCCAACTGGGAGACCCTCCGGTACGCCGGATACACGAACCAGTCGGTGAAGCTGCAGTTCCGCAAGAAGAACTCCAGCACCTACACCACCATCAAGACCATCAAGACCAACTCGAAGGGCGACCTGAAGACCACGGTCAAGGCCTCCGTCGACGGCTACTACCGCTACAACTTCGAGGGCACCTCGACCACCCCGGCCGTCAAGGCCGCCGGTGACTTCGTCGACGTGAAGTAAGCCCTGCCCGGGCTGGTCACGCGGTTCACCGAAACGCCCCTGCAAGGGGCGCGGGGCTGTGTCGACATGCGGCTCCGCCGCGCGGGCGCGACCAGCCCCCACCGGCCCGCAGGGAAACAAGCAACCAGCGCTCCCTGCGGGCCGAGCGCTAAGCGGAAACGCGGTCCACCCGCCTCCACAGGAACTCCAGGACGGCCGCCGCCAGCACCGCGATGCCGACCGCGATCCACGGCATCGTCATCCCCACCAGCCTCAGCGCGAAGAACTCCTGCAGCCACGGCACGACCAGCACCAGCAGGAACCCCGCGGCCATCGTCGCCACCAGCCCGATCCGCCACCAGGTGTAGGGCCGGGCGATGATCGCCAGCACCCACAGCGAGATCAGGAACAGCGTCAGCGTCGCCGCGCTCGTCTCCGCCTCCAACGCCCCCTCACCGCTGTAGTGGTGGCGGGCGAGCAGGTACGTGGCGAACGTCGCCAGCGCGGCCAGCACCCCGCCCGGGACCGCGTACCGCATGACCCGCCGTACGAAGTTCGGCCGGGCCCGCTCCTTGTTGGGGGCGAGGGCCAGGAAGAACGCCGGGACGCCGATGGTGAGCGTGGACAGCAGGGTCAGATGGCGCGGCAGGAACGGGTACTCCACCTGCCAGCACACCACCAGCACCGCCAGCAGCACCGAGTAGACGGTCTTCACCAGGAACAGCGTCGCGACCCGGGTGATGTTGCCGATCACCCGCCGCCCCTCGGCCACCACCGACGGCAGGGTGGCGAAACTGTTGTTCAGCAGCACGATCTGCGCGACCGCGCGCGTGGCCTCCGAGCCGGAGCCCATCGCCACCCCGATGTCGGCGTCCTTCAGCGCCAGCACGTCGTTCACCCCGTCGCCGGTCATGGCGACCGTGTGCCCGCGCGACTGGAGCGCGCCCACCATGTCCCGCTTCTGCTGCGGGGCGACCCGTCCGAACACCGTGCCCCGGTCCAGCGCCTCGGCCATCTCGTCCCGCTCGGCGGGCAGCCGGCGCGCGTCGACCGTCGTACCGCTCAGCCCGAGCTTGGCCGCGACCGCACCGACCGACACGGCGTTGTCGCCGGAGATGACCTTGGCGCGGACGTTCTGCTCGGAGAAGTACCGCAGGGTGTCGGCCGCGTCCGGCCGCAGCCGCTGCTCCAGCAGTACCAGCGCGGTCGGGCGGACACCCTTGGCCGCGTCAGGGTCGTCCACGTCCACGTCGCGCTCGGCGCGGGCGAGCAGCAGCACCCGCAGCCCCTGCTCGTTCAGCCGCGTGGTCCGGGCCAGGGCCGGGTCGTCGGCGTCCAGCAGCACGTCGGGCGCTCCGAGCAGCCAGGTGACGGGCGGTTGCCCGGTGCCCTCGTCGCCCTCGGCGCCCTCGGCGAAGGTGGCGCCGCTGTACTTGCGGGCCGAGGAGAACGGCAGGGTGCCGGTGCAGCGCCAGTCCCCGGCGTCCGGGTAGGCGTCGGCGACAGCTCGGAGGGACGCGTTCGGCCGCGGATCGGACGCGCCGAGGGCCCCCAGCACCTTCCGCACGTACGTCTCGTCGCCGCCGTCGAGCAGCCGCAGTCCGGTGACGTCCATGCCGCCCTCGGTGAGGGTGCCGGTCTTGTCCAGGCAGACCGTGTCGACGCGGGCCAGTCCCTCGATGGCGGGCAGTTCCTGCACCAGGCACTGCTTGCGCCCCAGCCGGATCACCCCGATGGCGAAGGCCACCGAGGTGAGCAGCACCAGCCCCTCGGGCACCATCGGCACGATCCCGCCGACCGTGCGGGCGATGGAGTTCTTCAGCTCGTTGTGCTTCACGACCAGCTGGCTGATGATCAGCCCGGTCGCGGTCGGGATCATCATCCACGTCACGTACTTGAGGATCGTGGAGATGCCCGAGCGCAGCTCGGAGTGGACCAGCGTGAACCGGGACGCCTCCTCGGCGAGCTGCGCCGCGTACGCCTCGCGTCCCACCCTGGTCGCCTGGAAGGAACCGCCGCCCGCGACCACGAAGCTTCCGGACATGAGCCGGTCCCCGGGCCGCTTGACCACGGGATCGGCCTCGCCGGTGAGCAGCGACTCGTCGATCTCCAGCGCGTCCGCCTCGGCGCACACCCCGTCGACGACGACCTTGTCGCCCGGCCCGATCTCGATCAGGTCGTCCAGCACGATCTCGGACGTGCCGATCCCGGCGCTCGCCCCGTCCCGGCGCACCGTGGGCCGCACCTCGCCGATCAGCGCCAGTGAGTCCAGGGTCTTCTTCGCCCGCCACTCCTGGATGATGCCGATCCCGGTGTTGGCGAGGATCACGAAGCCGAACAGGCTGTCCTGGATGGGCGCGACGCTCAGCATGATCACCCAGAGGACGCCGATGATCGCGTTGAACCGGGTGAAGACGTTCGCGCGGACGATCTCGATCATGGACCGGCTGCTGCGCACCGGCACGTCGTTGACCTGCCCGAGGGCCACCCGCTCCGCCACCTCCGCGGCGGTCAGGCCGGTCACCGGCGAGGTGACGGTGCCGGGCCGCGCGGCACCGGCCTGCGGGTCCGCGTCGAGATGCGTCATGCAGTCGACGGTACGTGCGGCTTCACGGCTTCACCCACCGGATGCGCGGAAGATCCGACCAGGGGAGGAGAGGCGCGGGGCGACCGTAGTGCCGTGGTCGTACGGGAGTGGTGAGGGGTCAGTCGGCCGACGACGGGGAGGGGGTGCCGGAGGGGCCGCCGGCCGGTTCCGTCTCCACCGACTCAGCTGTCTCCACCGTTTCCACCGACGCTGCCGTCTCCGTGCCCCGCGCGGCTGTCGCGGCTTGGTCGCGCTTGATCGCGGCGTCGCGCCGGCGGACGTACCAGATGCCGATGAACCCGAGCCCGCCGCCGGCCAGGCAGGTCCACAGCCACCAGGTGTGGCCGTGGTCGTCGAACCAGCCGTAGAAGGGCAGCTGCACCAGGAAGAGCGCGAACCAGATGATCGTGCCGCCGACGATGGTGGCGACCACGGGGCCCTCCAGGGGCTCCGGCGCCTCGTGTTTGGGGGTCCCCGTGAACCAGCGCGAGAGACCCGAGAAGAAAGCGGCCATGCGGACAGCTTACGAGGGTGGACGAAGGTGAGGTTCGCCGCATCGAGCCGCATGTGTCTACGCGCGGAGATAGCGTGGATGTCGTTATATCTTCATACTGAATCTGTTTGTCTCTGGCCCATTCTGCTCGTAGGAAACGCCAAAGGGCTTTGACGGAAGTCCGACGGTGATGAGGTTCTGCATGTCCACGTCGGCCCCCAGCAAGGCCCCCCTGCCCGATCAGTCGGGGCCCGCGCCCGCGTACGGCGCACTCGACCGCTACTTCAAGATCTCCGAGCGGGGCAGCAGCCTGCCCCGCGAGATCCGTGGCGGATTCGCCACCTTCTTCGCGATGGCCTACATCATCGTGCTGAACCCGATCATCCTCGGCAGCGCGAAGGACATGTACGGCAACCAGCTCGACAACGGCCAGCTGGTCACCGCGACCGCCCTGACGGCGGCGTTCACCACGCTGCTCATGGGCGTCATCGGCAACGTGCCGATCGCGCTGGCCGCCGGCCTCGGCGTGAACTCGGTCGTCGCCCTCCAGCTCGCCCCGCGCATGTCGTGGCCCGACGCGATGGGCATGGTGGTGCTGGCCGGCTTCGTCGTCATGCTGCTGGTCGCCACCGGTCTGCGCGAGCGCGTGATGAACGCCGTCCCGTACGGTCTGCGCAAGGCCATCGCCATCGGTATCGGCCTGTTCATCATGCTGATCGGCCTGGTCGACTCCGGTTTCGTCTCCCGGATCCCGGACGCCGCCCAGACCACCGTCCCGCTCCAGCTCGGCACCGGCGGCCACCTCACCGGCTGGCCGGTCCTCGTCTTCATCCTCGGCGCGCTGCTCACGCTGGCGCTGATCGTGCGCAAGGTGCCCGGCGCGATCCTCATCTCGATCGTCGCGATGACGGTCCTCGCCATGGTCATCAACGCCGTGGCCGACATCCCCTCCTGGGGCCTGACGAACCCGACCTGGCCCGGCAACCCCGTCGCCACCCCCGACTTCGGCCTGATCGGCGAGGTCAGCCTGTTCGGCGGCTTCGCCAAGGTCGGCGTGCTGACCGGCGTCCTGTTCGTCTTCACCGTGCTGCTGTCGTGCTTCTTCGACGCGATGGGCACGATCATGGGCGTCTCCGACGAGGCCAAGCTGACCGACGCCGACGGCCAGATGCCCGGCATCAACAAGGTCCTGTTCATCGACGGTGTCGGGGTCGCCGCGGGCGGTGTCGGCTCCGCCTCCGCCACCACCGCCTTCGTGGAGTCCACGGCCGGCGTCGGCGAGGGCGCGCGCACCGGCTTCGCGAACGTCGTCACCGGCGCGCTGTTCGCCGCCGCGCTGTTCCTCACGCCCGTCGCCACGATGGTGCCGTCCCAGGCGGCCACCCCGGCGCTGTTCGCGGTCGGCTTCCTGATCCTGGCGGGCTCGATCAAGGAGATCGACTGGGCGGACTACACGATCGCCGTCCCGGCCTTCGTGACCATGGTGATGATGCCGTTCACCTACTCGATCACCAACGGCATCGGCATGGGCTTCATCGCCTTCGTGCTGCTGCGCCTGGCGGCCGGGCGCGGCCGGGATGTCCCGGTGGCGATGTACGCGGTGTCGGCGGTCTTCGCCTTCTACTACCTGATGCCGGCCCTGGGGCTGACCTGACCCGACACGGTCTGACCTGAGCCCGTACCGACCTGACCGGCCCGGTACGGGCTCAGGTCACGCCGTAGAACTTCTCCGTCTCCTCGACGGCGGTCTGGAACCGCTGGTCGAAGTCATCGCGAATGAGCGTCTGGACGACATAGTCCTGGACGCTCATTCCGCGTTTGGCGGCATGGCTCCGGAGTCTTTCGAGCAGTTCCTGGTCCATGCGCAGGCTGAGTACGTCGGTCCCCATGGGCATGAGCCTTGCCGCACTCTCCGGCCCGGTGTGCCCCGTTCCGCGCAGAGATCACCCGTACGAGTGATCTATGGCGTGCCGTATGGCGTGCTCTGTGACACGAGTGGCCGATGTCACGGGCGCGGACGGGGTTCGAGTGCGTCCCGACCGGTCCTTTAGCGAAGGTAATGAGTTATGCTAAAGAACATGCCCGACCTCAGCCATGGCGACGACGCGGCCGCCGTCAACGCCCTTCGATCCGCCGTGATGCGACTGTCCCGTCGGCTCAGGCACCAGCGCGTCGACGAGTCGCTCAGTCCCGCCGAGATGTCGGTGCTGGGCACCCTGGCCCGCTGCGGCCAAGCCACCCCGGGCGAGCTCGCCCGCAAGGAGCACGTCCAGCCGCCCTCGATGACCCGCATCGTGGCCCTGCTGGAGGGCAAGGGGCTGGTCCGGCTGGAGCCGCACCCCGACGACCGGCGCCAGAAGGTCGTGACGCAGACCGAGCAGGCCGAGGCGATGCTCGCCGAGAGCCGCCGCAAGCGGAACGTCTTCCTGGCCACCCTCGCCGAGGAACTCGACGAGGACGAATGGGCGAAGCTCCGTGCCGCCGCCCCCGTGCTGGAGAAGCTCGCGCACATCTGAGCAATCCAGCGATCCAGCAATCCAGCAATCCAGCAGCTGTCACCAGGAGGCGAACCTTGAGTACGGGACCCGGAGCAGACTCCGCCCCCGGACCGGACACCCACGACATCCCCACCGGCGTCGACACGCCGCCCGCCCCCGAAAAGCAGGGGCGGAACATCCGCACGTCCCGGATGTTCTCCTCGTTGCAGGTCAGGAACTACCGCCTGTTCTTCATCGGCCAGGTCGTCTCCAACATCGGCACCTGGATGCAGCGCATCGCCCAGGACTGGCTGGTGCTCACCCTCACCGCCTCCTCGGCCGCCGTCGGCATCACCACGGCCCTGCAGTTCCTGCCGATGCTGCTGTTCGGCCTGTACGGCGGCGTCCTCGTGGACCGCCTGCGCAAGCGCCCCACACTGCTCGTCACCCAGTCGGCGATGGCCCTCACCTCGCTGGCGCTCGCCGCCCTCACCCTCACCGGACAGGTCGAGGTCTGGCACGTCTACGTCGCCGCCTTCGTCACCGGTCTGGCGACGGTGGTCGACAACCCCGCCCGCCAGTCCTTCGTCGCCGAGCTGGTCGGCCCCGGTCAGCTGCAGAACGCGGTCAGCCTGAACTCCGCGAACTTCCAGTCCGCCCGCCTGGTCGGTCCCGCCGTCGCGGGCCTGCTGATCACCGGCGTCGGCACGGGCTGGGCGTTCCTCCTCAACGGCCTGTCCTTCATCGCGCCGCTGGCCGGCCTGATGATGATGCGGGCCCGCGAACTGCACGCCGTCACGCCGTCCCCGCGCGGCAAGGGGCAGCTGCGGGAGGGGCTGCGCTACGTCGCCGGGCGCCCCGAGCTGGTCTGGCCGATCGTCCTGGTCGGCTTCATCGGCACGTTCGCCTTCAACTTCCCCGTCTACCTCTCGGCCTTCGCCGACGACGTCTTCCACGGGGGCGCGGGCGTCTACAGCCTGTTCAACACCCTGATGGCGGTCGGCTCCCTGGCCGGCGCCCTGCTCGCCGCCCGGCGCGGCACGGCCCGCCTGCGGCTGCTGATCCTGGCCGCGCTGGCCTTCGGCGGACTGGAGATCGTGGCGGCCGGGGCGCCCACCCTGTGGCTGTTCGCCCTGCTCATGATCCCGATCGGCCTGTTCGCCATGACGGTCAACGTCACCACCAACACCAGCATCCAGATGTCCACCGACCCGGCCGTACGCGGCCGCGTCATGGCCCTGTACATGATGGTCTTCCTCGGTGGCGCACCCGTCGGCGCCCCGATCGTCGGCTGGATCACCGACACCTACGGCGCCCGTCTCGGCTTCGCGGTGGGCGGTGCCGTCGCGGCCCTCGCCGCCGCGGTGATCGGCCTGATCCTGGCCCGCGTCGGCAACCTGCGCCTGACGGTCGGCTGGACCAGGGGCCACCCCCAGGTGCGGTTCGTGCCGAGGGAACGGCAACGGGAGCTGACAGCGGTGGCCTGACGGCCGGACCCGCTGCCCCGACGAGTTCCCCCGCGGTCAGTCGCGGGGGAACTCGTCGGTCTTGAGCACCAGACCGACGACCGTCCCGGTCAGGTCGACCTCCTCACCGGAGGGAAGCCGGACCGCCCCGCGGTACGCGCCGTCCTTCGGCAGGGTGTACAGGTGCCACTCGCCGGTGTACGGATCCACGATCAGGTACACGGGCACACCGGCGGTGGCGTAGGCGTCCTTCTTGGAGCCGTAGTCGTCGGCGCCGGTCTTCTTGGAGATCACCTCGGCGACGAATTCGACGTCCTCGCAGCTCCACAGCCCTTTGGCATTCTTGTCGGCGCCTTCGGCCAGCAACGTGACATCGGAGGCGAAGCCGTTGAGGTACCCCGGGTAGTCGATGCGGACGTCGGACTTCACGCGCTTGCGTGGGTACTCGGCGCGCAGCCGGTCGTAGATGTTCGCGATGATCTCCCAGTGGGTGTCCCGGTGGGGCGTCAGGAAGATGTGGCCCCCGACGATCTCGGTCTTGTATTCCTCGGGAACGGGCGCCTTCTCCAGCCACTCGAACATCATGTCGAGCGTGAGTTCGCCGGTGCACTCGGTCATCGATGGTGCTCCTCCCGGCCGCACCCGCACGGGTGCGGCCGCGCAGTGCAACGATGCGCACGGTGACCGGGACACGCGTGGGCGTACACGCGTTCCCGGTGAGACTGGAGGCATGAGACTCTTCGCCGCCGTGGTGCCGCCCGAGGACGTGATCCGTGAGCTCGCCGTCGAGGTCGAGGAGCTGCGGCGGCTGCCCGGCGCGGACGCCCTGCGCTGGACCGGGCGGCCCGGCTGGCACTTCACGCTCGCCTTCTACGGTGAGGTCGACGACGACCTCGTCCCCGAGCTGACCGCCCGCCTGGAGCGGGCCGCGTCCCGGAGCGAACCCTTCGAGCTGGCGCTGTGCGGCGGTGGTCAGTTCGGCCACGGACGGGCCCTGTGGACCGGGGCGGACGGCGACCTACGCACCCTGAGCCTGTTCGCCGACCGTACGGAGGCGGCGGGGCGCAGGGCGGGCGTGGCGATGGGGGAGCACCGCCGCTACAAGGCCCACCTGACGCTGGCCCGCAGCCGGACCGGCGCCGACGTACGGCCGTACGTGGAGGCCCTGGGGCGGTTCCGGAGCCGCACCTGGACCGTGGGCGAGCTGGCACTGGTGCGCAGCAACCTGCCGAGGTCGGGGGTGCCGGGCGAGCAGCCCCGTTACGAGGTGGTCGCGCGCTGCCCACTCGGGGCGGCCGGTTAGGCTCGAAGGCGTGGACCCGAAAACCCGGAACCGGATCATGGCCGGTGCGCTCGTAATGATGTTCGCGGTGGTGGCCCTGGCGGCGGCGCTCGGATACTAGCCCCGCCGCCAGGCACCCCCGGCGTTCCCGGCGTGCCCGCCGGGAAGGCGGCGTCCTACCAGGCGAAGGCCTCCGGGGACGGTCCCGGGCCCGGGAAGATCTCGTCCAGCGAGGTCAGCAGCTCCTCGCTCAGCTTCAGCTCGACCGCCCGCAGCGCCGACGCCAGCTGCTCGGTGGTGCGCGGACCGACGATCGGGCCCGTCACCCCGGGCCGGGTGAGCAGCCAGGCCAGCGCCGCCTCGCCGGGCTCGACGCCGTGCTTGTCGAGCAGGTCCTCGTACGCCTGGATCTGAGCGCGGGCGGCGGGGTCGGCGAGCGTCTCGGCGGCCCGTCCGGACGCGCGGCGCCCGCCCTGGACCTCCTTCTTGATGACTCCGCCCAGCAGACCGCCGTGCAGCGGCGACCAGGGGATGACTCCGAGCCCGTAGTCCTGCGCGGCCGGGATGACCTCCATCTCGGCGCGGCGCTCGGCGAGGTTGTACAGGCACTGCTCGCTCACCAGGCCGATGGTCCCGCCGCGCCGGGCCGCGACCTCGTTGGCCTGGGCGATCTTGTACCCGGGGAAGTTGGACGACCCCACGTAGAGGATCTTCCCCTGCTGGATCAGGACGTCGACGGCCTGCCAGATCTCGTCGAACCGCGTGCTGCGGTCGATGTGGTGGAACTGGTAGAGGTCGATGCGGTCCGTCTGCAGCCGCTTCAGCGAGGCGTCCACGGCCCGCCGGATGTTCAGGGCGGACAGCTTGTCGTGGTTGGGCCACGCCTCGCCGTCGGCGCCCATGTTCCCGTACACCTTGGTGGCGAGCACGACCTTGTCGCGCCGCTCGCCGCCCTTGGCGAACCAGTTGCCGATGATGCTCTCGGTACGGCCCTTGTTCTCGCCCCAGCCGTACACGTTGGCGGTGTCGAAGAGATTGATCCCGGCGTCCAGCGCCGCGTCCATGATGGCGTGAGAGTCGGCCTCGTCGGTCTGCGGACCGAAGTTCATCGTCCCGAGGACGAGCCGACCGACCTTGAGTCCCGTGCGTCCGAGCTGCGTGTACTCCATGAGCACCAAGCCAACGTCTTGGAGCGCGCTCTATGCAAGGGGAGGCCGGTCCCGGGGGAAGCCGCTGGTCCTCATGGTCAGGTCGGCCACGGTGCCCGTCAGATCGATGTCGTCGCCGAAGTCCACCCGCGTCCTGGTGACGTAGTCGCCGTTCTTGGGGTCGGTGTAGATGTAGCAGCGACCCCGGTAGGGGTCGGCGATGACGTAGAGGGGGACCTCGGCGGTCGCGTAGGCGGCCTTCTTCGGGCCGTAGTCGTTGGCGGCCGTGCCCTCGGAGATGACCTCGAAGACGAACTCGACGTCCTCGTAGCGCCAGCGGCCTTCGCCGTCCTTCTCGGCGGAGGCGCGAAGCACGGCCACGTCGGGGCAGAGGCCGTTCTCGTGGCCGGGGAAGTCGATGCGGACGTCCGAGAAGACCTTGACGTCCTCCCCGAACCGGGCCTCAACGGCCATGGCCATCTTGAAGATGATTGCCCAATGGGTGTCCCGCTGCGGTGTCATGTAGACGTTGCCCCCGACGATCTCGACCCTGAATCCTTCGGGGACGGGCATCCGCTCCAGCCGCTCGAACCACTCGTCCAAGCGCTGCGTGTTGCTGTCGGCCATGGTGATCCTGTCTTCAAGGACGGTCATCGTGGCGCTCCTCCCCGGCCGCTCCACGGACGAGTACGGCCGCGCGGTACAACGATACGCACGGTGACCGGGACACGGGGAAAGGCGCATATGCCGCCGCAGCGCCGTCGCCGGTTACGGCGTGCAGGACGCGGCGTAGGGCCCGCCCAGCTCCCAGCCCCCGTACATCGCCTCCGCGAAGGCCTCCGCGATCTTGTGTTCGCCGGTCGTGTTGGGGTGGGTGCCGTCGTAGGTGTCGGTGTGGATGTCGTACGACGGCGGGACGGCGGCCAGGAGGAGCGGGGAGCCCGGGGTGTCGAGGTCGGCGGCCGTCTTCGCGAGGAGTTCGTTGAAGCGGGTGACCTCGGTGGCGAAGGACGGGTCGGCCTCCGCGCGGATGTTGGGGATCACCGGGAGCAGGACCAGCCGGACGCGGCGGTTGGCCGCCCGCGCCCCGGCGACGAAGGCACGGACGTTGTCCGCGGTCTGCTCGGCGTTGGTGTAGAAGCCGAGGTCGATCAGGCCCAGGGAGACCAGGAGCACGTCGACGCGCTGGGAGCGGACGGTCTCGCCGATCAGCGGCGCCATGTGCTGCCAGCCCTCGCCCCAGCCGGCCAGGTGGGCCCGGGGGAAGTCGGGCTCGGCGTAGGCGTACGAGGTGGGGGCGTCCGTCGCCCGGTCGTGCAGCGTCTCGCGCGGGCCGACGAAGGTGAAGGGGCCGCCGTACTCCGTGCACAGGTGCTGCCACAGGCGGTAGCGCCAGGTGTGTTCACCCGCGCTCCCGATGGTCATCGAGTCGCCGACGGGCATGAACCTGAGCACCCGGTCATCATCGTCGATCGGCCCGGCCGCCGCGATGTGAGACCGACCACCTGCCGTCAAGACGGCGGCGGGATGGCAGTCTTGGGCCATGCGCCGACCCTCCGCCCTGCTCGCCGCGGCCCTTCTCCTCGGAGCGACCGCCTCGCTCACCGCACCCGCCGCCCCCGCCTCCGCAGCCGACGGCGACGAGGGGTTCACGATCAAGGACCCGCGCATCACCGAGTCCAGCGGTCTCGCCGCCTCCCGCCTCCACCCGGGCGTCTACTGGACCCACAACGACAGCGACGACGGCCCCTACCTCTACGCCGTGGACAGTGCCACCGGCGACACCGTCGCCCGGCTCACCCTCACCGGCATCGGCGAACCCCGGGACGTCGAGGCGATCTCCATCGGGCCGGACAACCGGATCTTCGTCGGCGACATCGGCGACAACCTCGGGGGCACCTGGCCGCATGTGTGGATCTACGAGCTGCCCGAGCCGAAGGAGTTGCGGGACCAGACCGTGCGGGCCACGCAGTACGTCGTGACGTACTCCGACGGGGCCCGCGACGCCGAGTCCCTCGTGGTGCACCCGAAGACCGGACGCGTCTACATCGTCGACAAGAAGGAGGAGGGCGGGCACCTGTACGAGGGGCCGGCCGAACTCTCCGCCTCGGGCGGCAACGTCTTCGAGCCCGTCGCGCCCGTCGAGCTGTGGGCCACCGACGCCGCGTTCTCCCCGGACGGCCGGCAGCTCGCCGTGCGCGGGTACTTCGGCGGGATCCACTACGCGTGGGACGACGCCCGGGACGGGAAGATCGAGCGCAAGGGGCGGCTCAGCGTGCCGCTCCAGGGGCAGGGCGAGTCCGTCAGCTACTCCGCCGACGGCTCCCGGCTGATGTACGGGAGCGAGGGCGAGCAGAGCCCGGTCGAGGCCCGGGAGGCGCCCGGCGGTGGCGGCTCGGGGTCGGCGTCCTCGTCGGGCTCGTCGGGCTCCTCGGGCGGAGGCTCACAGGCGGGGGACGAGGGCTCGGAGGGCGGTGTCGGCGCCGGTTCCGGTGACGGCCTCACGATCGGTGCCGTGGCCGCCGTGGCCGCCGTGGCCGTCGTCTGCGCGGTCCTGTTCGGGCTGGGGCGCCGGCGCCGACGGGGCTGATCCGGCGGGCGGTCACGCGGTGCCGTCCGCGGGCGCCGTCCGCACCTCGTAGTGGAGCGTCTGCGTCCGCATCAGCCGGTGCGCGAGCGGGACCAGGGCGCCCTGCACGACCGGGTACTTGCGCCGTAGCAGCCGTGCCGCGTGCCGGTCCTCCCCGCTCCCCTGGTTCAGCAGCCGGACCTGGGCACGCATCTCCGGTCCGACCGGCTTGCCGTCGGGGGTGGCGGGGGCCAGTTCCACCACTGGGTCGAGGCGCAGGCGTTTGACCTTCTTGGCCTTGCCTGGGGTGCGGAAATAGGCGTGGTCGCCCTCCACGGCGAGGTTCACGGCGGTGCCCACGCCCGTGCCGTTCCTGCGGTGGCTGGTGAGCAGCACCGCCCACTGCCCGGCGAAGTCCGTCAGTTCCGGGTGGGTGCGTTCCGGGTGGGTGTGCGAGGTGGTCATACCTCCATACAGGCACCGATCCGCCGGTCTGTCATCCGCTGGCACGTCGACGTACCGGCACCTCCCCGTTCCAGTCAGGATGCGCAGCCGAGACGGTGTTCGGAGGCGCGAATACCGTCCGCCTTCTTGACGTGCCCATGCGAGATGGCTTGCATGGGGGTGCAAGGCGATGGGAGCGCTCCCATCTGTTCCGGGCCTGTCCCTCCGAGAGGAAGCAGCGACATGTTCCGCAGCTTGCGAAGAGCGCTGTGCGTGGCCGTGGCGGCGTTCCTGCTGCCGCTGGCGGGCGCGCCGTCGGCCGGTTCGGTGGAGCGGGGCGACGGCCCGGCGCGCACCGCGATGGCGGGCGAGGGCTACTGGCACACCGACGGCCGGCGGATCCTGGACGCGGCCGGGCGGTCCGTACGCATCGCCGGCGTCAACTGGTTCGGCTTCGAGACCGACACCCGTGCGGCCCACGGCCTGTGGGCCCGCGACTACAAGAGCATGATCGACCAGATGAAGTCGCTGGGCTACAACACGATCCGCCTCCCCTACAGCGACGACGTCCTCAAACCGGGCGCCGTGCCCGACAGCATCAGCCACGACGACATCAACACCGACCTGCGCGGCCTGACCTCGCTCCAGGTCATGGACCGGATCGTGGCGTACGCGGGGCAGTCGGGCCTGAAGGTCGTGCTCGACCGGCACCGTCCGGACGCGGCCGGGCAGTCCGCGCTCTGGTACACCTCCGCCGTCCCCGAATCGACGTGGATCACCAACCTCAAGGCGCTCGCGGCCCGTTACAAGGGTGATCCGACCGTCATCGGCATCGACCTGCACAACGAGCCCCACGATCCCGCCTGCTGGGGCTGCGGCGACACCGCGAGGGACTGGCGACTGGCCGCCGAGCGGGCCGGCAACGCGGTGCTGTCCGTCAATCCCGACCTGCTGGTCTTCGTCGAGGGCGTGCAGTCGTACAACGGGGTCAACGGCTGGTGGGGCGGCAACCTGATGGGCGTCGCCGAGCACCCGGTCCGCCTGGCCGTGCCGGACCGGCTCGTCTACTCCGCCCACGACTACGCCACCAGCGTGGGCCGGCAGCCCTGGTTCGAGGACCCGTCGTTCCCCGCCAACATGCCCGGGATCTGGGACAAGTACTGGGGCTACATCTTCAAGCAGAACATCGCCCCGGTCTGGCTCGGCGAGTTCGGCACGACGCTCCAGTCGGGCGTGGACCAGCGGTGGCTGTCCGCACTGGTGACGTACCTGCGGTCGACGTCGGAGCACGGCGCCGACAGCTTCCACTGGACCTTCTGGTCCTGGAATCCCAACTCCGGTGACACCGGGGGCATCCTGAAGGACGACTGGACGACCGTGGACACGGCCAAGGACGGCTACCTCGCGGCCGTCAAGGCGCCGGGGTTCCCGGCGGGCGACCCCGGCGGCCCGGGCGACCCGGGTGGTCCCGGGGGCGACGGGCCCGCGTGCAGTGCCGCCTACACCGTCAGCAGCGACTGGGGCGGCGGCTTCAACGCCGACGTGAAGGTCACCAACACCGGGACCGTACCGCTGAAGTCCTGGAAGGTGACGTGGACCTGGAGCGGCACCCAGCGGATCACCACCATGTGGAACGCCTCGTACACCCAGTCCGGTACGACCGTCACCGCGACCAACGCCACCCACAACGGCGCGGTCCCGACGGGCGGTTCGACGAGCTTCGGCTTCGGGGGCGCCCCCGGCGGCGGGAGCGTACCGAGCGTGACCTGCACGGCGACGTGAGCGACGTGTGACCAGGGGCCCGGCGCAGTGGCTGTACACAGCGCCGGGCCCCAGGCGGCTTGCTGTCCGGCTTGAGGAGTGCGACATTGGCTGGGCAAGGTCCTATGTGCTCCCCGGAGGGCAACCAAAGGATCTTGCTCTCGTGGGCCCCCGGCATGCCGGGGGTTTCTGCGTTTCCGGACATCATCCGCGCCGAGCCGACGATGCCATCGGTGTCGTGGTCAGGAGGCCGATGCTGCGACAGCCGCTGACAGGACCGCGGCATGGCCCCAGCCGCAGGACCTGCACGATCACGGCATAGCCAACACAGTCGAAGCGGCTTGGCACAAGATCCTGACCACTGCCGGTGAACCTCGATGGCCGGAAGGACCACCGCTTCTGGAACCGTTTGCCGAGCTGGTACGGGTGGCTTTCCACGACTGCCCGGTGGGGCGGCGGCCTCGACGTGGCGATGCCGGGACATGCGTCCACGGCCAGGGGAGGACACACCGTTCCAAAGGCGTGACCGCTTTGGCCGTTTCTGTACGTATGGCGCTCATTTGAGCGTTCACGTGACACATGCCCGCCGAGTGCTCACGGTTTTCGGCACGGCACCCGTCTCCGGCCCCGCGGTGTCGAGCGAGCACCTCACAGAGTTGACGGGGTGCGAGCGCTCTCCGCCTCGCCGAGCGCGAACAGCGCCCACACGCACTTCGTGTACGGCCCCTGCCAGCAACCCCACTCGTCGGCCAGGGCCGCCACGAGGACCAGTCCGCGTCCGCCCTCCTCGTCCGGAGCGGAGTCGTGCAACCGGGGGAGCCTGTCCCTGTCGGGGTCGGAGACCTCCAACATCAACTGCGCCTCGTGCAGGCTGAGTTTCACCTCGACCTGGGCGCAGGAGGTCCGGCAGTGGGTCACGGCGTTGGTGACGAGTTCGTTGGCGAGGAGCGTCACGCTGTCGGCGAGTTGGTCGGTGACTCCCCGGTTCGCGAGGGCTTTGCGCACCTGCCGGCGGGCGGTGGGGACGTGCCGTCTGTGCTTGGGGATGCGGAAGGTTTCGGTTGCGGGCATGGGGTGCCGTTCCTCCTGACGTAACGCCAACGCGTGCTGATCTGCGGCGCTTTTGGGAAGCTAAGGCTGAAATCGGCATGCATGCAATGCGCTTGAGTGAATGCATGCACTCGTCCACTCGATCGAGTGATGTGCCCTCGGAGGTGTCGCCCTGTGTGGCATCGTTGCCGCAGGAGAGGGGAGAGCCCATGCCCGCAGGTGGACGGCCGACGGTGCGCAGCAGGCGTCTGGGTACGGCGCTCAGGCAGTACCGGTTGGCCGCCAAGCTCGACCAGCCGCAGGCTGCCGAGATCATCGCGTCAAGTCAGGCCAGAGTCAGCCGCCTTGAGACCGGGCATGTCACCGCGCGAGTCATCGAGGTGCGGCTGCTGCTGGACGCGTACGGCATCACGGACCCGGAAGTACGGGCCAAGCTGGAGTACTTGGCCAAGCACTCGAAGAACCGGGGCTGGTGGCTCGAACATGCGGCGCACCTGCGGCCGGACTACGTCGACCACATCGCCCTGGAGGACGACGCCACCTATATCCGTGAGTGGCAGCCCGTCATGGTGCCGGGACTCCTGCAAACTCCGGCCTACGCGGAGGCGGTGATCGCCGGCGGTCCTCACTGCATCGAGCCTGAACGGGTCACGCAGTTGGTGAAGGTGCGCGAGGGGCGGCAGGCGAAGATCGACGAGGGCGGAGCGTCGTACACGACGATCCTCTGGGAAGCGGTCGTCGAGCAACCGCTGGTGGCCGCCGAGATCCACCGGGAGCAGTTGGCCGCGATCCTGGAGATCGGGAAGCGCAAGAACGTCACTGTGCAGGTGCTGCCGTTCAGTGCGGGTGTCCTGGCCGGGTACTCCTCCGCCTTCTCCTCCTTCAGCTTCGACGAGGAACCGACGGTAGAAGCCGTCGCCATGGACAATCTGCGCGGCACGTCGGTCCTCGAAGGTCCCGAGGACCTCGCCGCTTACGCCAACGCATACGACCTACTACGCTCGGCGGCGTTGGCCCCGGACGCGAGCGCGAAGCTCATACGGGGCATACTGCGGAGCTTGAAGGAAGACGCATCATGACCGAGGTCATAAAACCCTTCCAGAAGTCGTCGTACTCGGGACAGGAGAACGCCTGCGTCGAGGTCGCCGAAACGGCTCCGGGCGGCCGGGCCGTCCGTGACAGCAAGCAGTACGACGGTCCCCTGCTCACCGTCTCACGTGAGAGCTGGCAGGCGTTCCTGCGGCAGTTCGCGTAGGGATCGCACAGCCGAAGGGCGCCCGGCGGGACATCGCCGGGCGCCCTTCGTCGTCGTGCGGGGGAGCGGTCAGAGCTGCTCGATGACGTAGTCGACGCACTTCGTCAGGGCCTCGACGTCCGCCGGGTCGATGGCCGGGAACATGGCGACGCGGAGCTGGTTGCGGCCGAGCTTGCGGTAGGGCTCGGTGTCGACGATGCCGTTGGCGCGCAGCACCTTGGCGACCGCGGCGGCGTCGACCTCGTCGGTGAAGTCGACGGTGCCGATGACCTGGGAGCGCTTGGCCGGGTCGGTGACGAACGGGTTCGCGAACTTCACGTCCTCCGCCCAGCCGTACAGCGTGCGGGCCGAGGTGGCGGTGCGGCGGACCGCCCAGTCCAGGCCGCCCTGGCCGTTGATCCACTTCAGCTGCTCGTTGAGGAGGAAGAGGGTGGACAGGGCGGGGGTGTTGTACGTCTGGTTCTTGCGGGAGTTGTCGATCGCCGTGGGCAGCGAGAAGAACTCCGGGATGTGGCGGCCGGACGCGTGGATCCGCTCGGCGCGCTCGATGGCGGCCGGGGAGAAGACGCCGATCCACAGGCCGCCCTCGGAGGCGAAGGACTTCTGCGGGGCGAAGTAGTAGACGTCCGTCTCGGCGATGTCGACGGGCAGGCCGCCGGCGCCGCTCGTCGCGTCCACGAGGACCAGGGAGCCCTCGTCGGCGCCGTGCACCCGCTTGATGGGCATGGCGACGCCGGTGGAGGTCTCGTTGTGGGTGAAGGCGTAGACGTCCACGCCCGCTTCGGCGACCGGCTCGGGGTGCGTGCCCGGGTCGGCGGCGACGACGGTCGGCTCGGCCAGCCAGGGGGCGAGCTTGGCCGCCTTGGCGAACTTGGAGCTGAACTCGCCGAAGGTGAGGTGCTGCGACTTGTTCTCGATCAGGCCGTGGGTCGCGATGTCCCAGAACGCGGTGGAGCCGCCGTTGCCGAGGACGACCTCGTAGCCCTCGGGGAGCTGGAACAGCTCACTGATGCCCTCGCGCACTTCGCCGACCAGGTTCTTCACCGGGGCCTGGCGGTGGGAGGTGCCCAGCAGGGACGTGCCGGTCGCGGCCAGTGCGTCCAGCGCCTCCGTCCGCACCTTGGAGGGACCCGCGCCGAAACGACCGTCGGCGGGCTTGATGTCAGCAGGAATCCGGATCTCAGCCACGAAAGGAGCCTAGCGGCTCCGGGAAACCCGGGTGCAATCTCGTCCGTCGGCTGAGACACGAATCAGCCGGTGGGGGGAGGGAGGGGCGGGGCAGGGCGGTGGGGCGGCGGGCCGGGGTCGAGTCCTCGTCCCGCCGCCGTGGAAGTCGCCTCGGAAGTCGTCCCGAAGGCCGGCCCGGGAAGGTCAGCCGCCGAGGGTCACCGGCAGTTCGTACAGGTCGTTCTGGGTGACGACCGGCTTGTTGCGGAGTTCGGTCGCCGGGACCGCCAGGTCCAGCTTCGGGAAGCGCGCGTACAGGGCCGGCAGGGCGACGCCCGCCTCCAGGCGGGAGAGGGCGGCTCCGGGGCACACGTGCGGGCCGTGGCCGAAGGAGATGTGCCGGTTGGCGGTCTCGCGGGTGATGTCGAAGGCGCCGGCGGTGGGGCCGTGCGCCTGCTCGTCGCGGCCGATCGCGGCGTACGACACGATCAGCGCCTCCCCGGCGGGCAGGACCTCGTCACCGACCGGTACGTCCTCGGTGGCGAACCGGATCAGCACGTGGGAGGTGGGCGTGGAGTACCGCAGGGTCTCCTCGACCACCGCCGACCAGTCCGCCTTGCCGGACAGCACCAGCTCGCGCTGCTCGGGGTGGGTGGAGAGGTTGACCACCGCGTTGACGATGAGCGAGATCGTCGTCTCGTGACCGGCCGCGATCATCAGCTGGAGCGTGGAGACGATCTCCTGGTCGGTGAGCCGGCTGCCGTCCTCGGACGCCTGGATCAGCGCGGACGTCAGGTCGTCGCCGGGGTTCTCCCGCTTGTGCGCGACCGTCTCGGCCATGATCTGCGCCAGTTCGGTCAGCGTCGCGATGACCTCCTCGGGCGGGGTCTGCGTCGAGAAGAACTTCTCGAACAGCTCCTTCAGCCGCGGCAGCCGCTCCTCGGCGAGCCCCATCAGGTCGGCGACCACGTACATCGGCAGCGGGTAGGCGAACAGGGCCTTCAGGTCGACCGTTTCGCCCGGCTCCGCGGCCACCTTGTCCAGCAGGCCCTCGGTCAGCTCCGTGATCCGGTCGCGCATCTGCTCCACCCGGCGAGGCGTGAGCGCCTGGGCGACCAGGGTGCGCAGGCGGCGGTGGTCGGCGCCGTCCACGGTGAGCATGGAGCGGGGCGGGTTGGCGAGTCCGATCAGCGGCCAGTCGGGGGCGATCTCGCCGCGCTGCCAGGCGCCCCAGACGTTGATGTCCTTCACCAGCCGGGGGTCGGTGAGCAGCTTCTTCGCCTCGGCGTGGTGCGTGACCGCCCACACCGGTACGTCGCCCGGCAGCACCACGCGTGCGAGGGGCCCGGCGGCCCGCAGCGCCGCGCTCTCCGCCTCCAGGTCGGAGACGAACGGGTCGAGGTGGATGGGGGTCCGGCCGGTGTCCGTCGTGGCGGTGGGAGAGTCCGTACCAGCAGCCGTCATCTGAGTTTTCCTCCAAGGGCGGGAGTGGGTGTGAACGTGACCGGAAGTTCGGACAGTCCGCGCAGCCACGGCGAGGGGCGGCGGGTCAGGGACGTGGCCGGTATCGCGAGGTCGATGTCCGGCAGCCGGTCCAGGACGACCTCGATGCCGGTCCGCGCGATCACCTCGGCGATCTCCTGCGCCGGGAACGGGCACCGGTGCTCCCCGTGGCCGAAGGAGAAGTGCGCGCCGTTCCCGCCGGTCAGGGCGGAGCCGTCGGTACGCACCTGGGGATCGGAGTTGGCGCCCTGGAGGCCGAGGAGCAGCATGTCACCGGCGCGGATGCGGCGACCGCCCAGCTGGGTGTCGCGGGAGGCCCAGCGGCCGGCCACGTTCTGGGTGGGGGTGTCCTCCCACAGCACCTCGTTCATCGCCTCGGCGACGCTGTTGCGGCCGCCGAACAGGGACGCGGCGAACCGGTTGTCCGTCAGCATCAGGTGCAGGGAGTTGCCGATCCAGTCGGCGCTCGGCTGGTGCCCGGCCGCCATCATCACCATCAGGTCCTGGACGATCTCCTCGTCGGTGAACCCGGAGGTGTCGGCGAGCATCCGCGACGCCACGTCCTCGGCGGGCTCGTTCCGGCGGGCGGCCACCAGTTCGGTCATCGACGTGAACAGGTGGGCCTGGCCCGCCAGCGCCCGTTCCCGCCCGTCGATCATGTCGTTGAGGGCGGTGACCAGGGCCGGCCCCTGCTCGTCGGAGAAGCCGTAGAGCCGGGCCAGTACGCGTACCGGCAGGAGCATCGCGAACTCGCCGATGATGTCGGCGGTGCCCTCGGGGCAGATGCCGTCGATCAGCTCGTCGGCGAACTTCTCGGCGTAGCCGCGCAGTTCGAACGGGTCCACCGCCTCCAGCGCGTGGACCATCATCGCGGCCCGCTCGCGGTGCCGCTCGCCGACGGTGTAGAGGATGGAGGGCTGCTTGCGGCCGATCATCGGCAGCAGCGGCCAGTCGTCGGGGATGTTCCCCCACTGGCTCCACAGGTCGGAGTCGCGGCTGAACAGCACCGGGTCGCCGGTGATCTGGTGCAGCTCGCGGTAGCCGAGCACCAGCCAGGCCGGTACGTCGCCGTCGAGCAGTACCGGCACCACGCTGCCGTGGTCGCGCCGCATCTTCCGGTACACCCCGGCGGGGTCGTCCTGGAGCAGGGGCCCGCTGAGGGCGACGGGGGCGGCCGGGGACGCGGGAGTGGGGCTCACACCAGCTCCTGACGGGGGGCTCGGGCCGAATCGGCGTAGTGGGCCTGGATGTGCTCCACCAGCGTGATCAGCACCAGCTTGCTGGACTCCCGGGACCGCGCGTCGCAGGTGACCAGCGGGACGTGCGGGTCGAGGTCGAGGGCCTCGCGGATCTGCTCCGGGGCGAAGGCGGGGCCGCCGAAGTCGTTGCAGGCCACGATGAACGGCGTGCCGTGCTTCTCCAGCCGGTCGATGGCGTACCAGGATTCGTCGATGCGCCGGGTGTCGACCAGGACGACCGCGCCCAGGGTGCCGGAGAACAGCCGGTCCCACAGGAACCAGAAGCGTTCCTGGCCGGGCGCCCCGAACAGGTACAGCACATTGCGCCGGTCCAGGGTGATGCGGCCGAAGTCGAAGGCGACGGTGGTCGCGGTCTTGCCGCTCACCGCGCTGACGTCGTCGACGGCCTCCCCGGCCCGGGTCATCGTCTCCTCGGTGTTGAGGGGACGTATCTCGCTCACCGAGCGGACCATCGTCGTCTTGCCGGCGCCGAAGCCGCCCACGACCACGATCTTGAGGCCGTTGTCGGCCGACGCGCCCAGCGGTGTACGCGTCTCAGAGGTTGCGGAGTCCAACGAGCACCTGCTCCAGGATGTCGGGGTCGGGTACGGCGGCCTGGCGGGGGTGGCGGGCGCTGACGCGGCCCGCCGCCTGGAGGTCGGCGAGCAGGATGCGGGTGATGCTCACCGGCAGCTTCAGCTCGGCCGCGATCTCCACGACCGCCGTGGGTCGTTCGGTCAGCCGCAGGATCGCGGCGTGCTCGGACTGCATGCCCGGCACCGGATCGCATTCGGCGACGACCAGGGTCACCAGGTCGAAGGGGTTGTCGGCCCCGGACCGGCTGCGCCCGCCGGTGACGGTGTAGAGGCGGTCGGGGGCGTCGTCCCTGCCCGGCCTGCTCATGAGGTGCGCGGCGGCGCGGTCAGGTGCTCCCCGAGCTGCTCCACCAGCTCGCTCATGTTGTGCCCGATGAGCCCGGCGTCGGCGTCCTCGTCGGTGATGACGGCCAGATGCGCGCCCTGGCCGGCCTCCACGATGAACAGCACGCCGCCGTAGAACTCGGTCATCGCCGACCTGACGCCTCCGCTGCCGTCGCCGAACTCCACGGACGCGCCGTGCGACAGGGACTGGATGCCCGCGGCGATCGCGGCGAGCTGGTCGGCCTGGTCGGCGGAGAGCTCGGGGGTGCGGCACAGTTTCAGGCCGTCCCTGGACAGCACGAGCGCGTGCCGCGCGCCCGGCGTGCGCTCCAGCAGGCCTTCTATCAGCCAGGTCAGCTTCTCGTCGGCGGTCGTCGTGCCGGTCATGAGGTGGTGTCGCCTTCCGGTGTCACGGGGGTGGGAGTCGGGGTGGGGGTGTCGAGGGGGGCGGTGCTTGTGCCGGTGTCCGTGCTCGTGCCTGTGCCTGTGTCCGTTTCTGTGCAGGGTGCTGCTTCCGGGCAGGGCGCCGTGTCGTCCGGGGCGGTGGCGCGGACGGCCTGGCGGAAGCTGCTGAAGCGGGCGGTGCGGGCCCTCGTCTCCTCGGCGGTGGGTGCCGCGGGGCGCGGGGCGGTGGTGCGGGTCCCGGCGCTTCGGGTGCGCTCGGCCTCGGCGAGGGTGCGGCCGCGGCGGCGGCGGGGGAGGTCGAGCGGGGGCGCGTCCGGCGCGGATGCGTCCGTGCCTGCGCCTGTGTTCGGGCTCGGGTCCGTGGGCCGGTCCGGGGACTCGTGGGTGGGCACCGGGTCGGGGTCGAGGTCGGCTCCGGCGCGGTGTGCCGCGTACGAGTGGCTGTCGGCCGCCGCCGATGTCGGCGCGGGCGCCGACGTGGCCGCGGGGTCCGTTTCCGTCGGGGCCGTGGCGTCGGCGGGGTGGACGGCCGGTGCCCCGGCCGGGCGGGTGCTGTGGCGCTGGGGGAGGCCCGGCGCGGACGGCTCGGGTGCGGTGCCCGCCGGTGCCTCGGGCCCGGAGCGTGCGGGCCGGGTGTGGGTTTCGGAGCGGGTGGGGGTGCCGGTGGGCGGGGTGTGGGGTGCGTCCGGCGATACGAGGATGTCCTGCGGTACGAGCATCAGGACGCCCGTGCCGCCGCGGGCCGAGGGCCGGTAGGAGACCCGGAGGCCGTAGCGCCGGGCCAGCCGGCCCACCACGGCGAGTCCGAGCCGGGTGCCGGTGAGGCCGCCGAACCCGCTGGTCTCGCCGGAGACGGCACGCTCGGCGCGCCGCAGCTGGGCCTCGCCCATGACGAGCCCGCTGTCCTCGACGGAGACGATGACGCCGGCCGGCACCTCCTCCACGTAGACGTGGACCTCGGCGGTCGGCGGCGAGAAGTTGGCCGCGTTGTCGAGGAGTTCGGCGAGCGCGTGCATCACGCCCTCGGCGGCGTGCCCGGCGACGGCGGTGTCGGCGGCGGAGTGGACGCGGACGCGCCGGTAGCCGCTGATCCTGCCCATGGCGCCGCGCAGGATCGACTCCATGCGGATCGGCCTGGCCCAGCGGCGGCCCGAGCGGGCGCCGGTGAGGACGGCGACGGAGTCGGCGAGCCTGCCCGCCTGAGCGGTGCGGTGGTCGAGGTGGAGGAGGTCGGCGAGGACCTCCTCGTCGTGGTGCTTGTCCTCCATCGCGCGCAGGTCCGCGAGCATGCCGGTGGACAGGGCCTGCATCCGGCCGGCCGCGTTGGCCGTCGCGGACAGCGCGGCGGCGCGGGCGCCGTCGGCCTCGCGCAGCCGGACGGCCAGCCGAGCGTTCTCCCCGATGTGCCGGTCCCGGTCCTGGGACAGCCGCGCCCGCTCCTCGCCGATCCGCTTGAGTTCCGCGTCGAGCCGGTCGCGCTCGTCGGCGTGCTGCTGGACCAGTTCGGCGGTGCGGGCGTCGTGTTCCTCGGCGCGCCGGCGCAGTTCCCCGGCGTGCTCCTCGGCGAGCCGGGAGAGCTCGGCGGCGTGGCCGTCGGCCAGGCGGGCCCGTTCAGCGGTGTGCTCCTCGGTGAGCCGCACCCGCTCGGTGGTGTGCTCCTGCGTCAACCGGGCCGTGGCAGTGGCGTGTTGCTCGTTGAGGCGTTCGCGCTCCGCCGCCACGGACTTCGCGAGGCGGGCCCGCTCCTGGTCCAGGTCGGCCGACAACCTAGCCCGTTCCCGGGTGAGTTCACCGGTCAGCCGCTCGTGCTGGCGGCGGGCCTCCTCCGCCTGCCGGGCGCGCTCCTGGAGCAGCCGGCCGACGTCCCGGGAGACCTCCTCCAGCCGACCGCGGAGCGCCCGCGCCGTCAGGACGGCGTGGGTGGCCCAGGTGACGGCCGCGCACAGCAGCAGGGCGGCGATCACTCCGGCAGCCGTGAGGGCGGCGCGTGCGGAGGCCGGTCCCAGGAGCACCGCGACGACGACCCCGATCGCGGAGAGCGCCGCGGTGAACAGGGGCACGGGCAGCAGGCTGCGGGGGGTGGGGCGGTCGCCGGGGAGCAGGGGGGAGGTCATCAATCAGGGTCCTCGGTCGGGTCCTCGGTCGGGTCCGCGGGGCATACGTCGTTGTCTGCACGTGTGGTCTGCACGTGTGGTCTGCGCGGCCCTCGAGCGGTCCATGGGGTCGCCGGACCCGGTTCCGGGGTCGCTTCCGGAACGAAGGCCGACAACTGCGCTCAACTCGCGGTCACTATATGCAAGTTCGTGATCTGCTTGGGAAGATTCCGTTCTCGTTCTTGGGATTTGAGTCCCTCCTGAGGGAATCGGTTCCCCGGAGCCCTCGCCCCGTGCGCCGCGCGGGGTGTGCGCCGTCACCGCTGTTCCGCCCGCCCCGGGGGCATCCTGGAGGCATGACGGATCTCCGGGAACTGCGGGCCGGACTGCGCGCGGACGTGCGCGGCGAGGTGGACTTCGGCGTCACCGCGCGGGCGCTGACCACCATGGACGCCTCCAACTACCGCCGGGTGCCACTCGGCGTGGTGTCGCCGCGGGACGCCGACGACGTGGCGGCGGCCCTCGCCGTCTGCGGGGAGCACGGAGTCCCCGTGGTGCCGCGCGGCGGCGGCACGTCGATCGCGGGCCAGGCGACCGGTACCGGCGTGGTGCTCGACCTCACCCGGCACATGAACCGGCTGCTGTCCCTCGACCCGGAGACCCGCACGGCCGTCGTCCAGCCCGGCCTCGTCCTCGACCGGCTCCAGGAGGCCGCCGCCCCGCACGGGCTGCGCTTCGGCCCGGACCCCTCCACGCACAGCCGCTGCACCCTCGGCGGCATGATCGGCAACAACTCCTGCGGCTCCCACTCGGTCGCCTGGGGGACGACGGCGGACAACGTGCGGGAACTGTCGGTGATCACCCCGCGCGGGGAGCGGCTGCGGCCCGGACCGGGGTGGGCCGGGGCCCCGGCGGGGCTGCGGGAGCTGGTGGACGGCGAACTCGCCCGCCTGCGCACCGGCTTCCCCGAGCTGCCCCGCCGTATCTCCGGATACGCCCTGGACGCCCTGCTGCCCGAGAGGGGCGCCGACGTCGCTCGCTCCTTCTGCGGCTCCGAGGGCACGCTGGGCGTGCTGACGGAGGCGGTCGTGGAGCTGGTGCGCGCCCCCCGCGCGCGTGCGCTCGCCGTGCTGGCGTACGCCGACGAGAGCGGCGCCGCCGAGGCCGCGGCCGGGCTGCTGCCGTACGAGCCGCTGACCGTGGAGGGCATGGCGGCCGATCTGGTGCCGTCCTCGGTGGACCTTCCGCGCGGTGGCGCCTGGCTGTTCGTCGAGACCGGCGGGGACACGGAGGGCGAGGCACGCGCGCGTGCGGACGCGATCGTCCGCGCGGCGGACGTCGTCGACTCCCTGGTGGTGACCGACCCGGCCCGGCAGCGCGCCCTGTGGCGCATCCGGGAGGACGCGAGCGGCACGGCGACCCGGATGCCGGACGGCACGGAGGCCTGGCCCGGCTGGGAGGACTGCGCGGTGCCGCCCGCCCGGCTCGGCGCGTACCTGCGGGACTTCCGGGGGCTGCTGGCCGCCCACGGGCTGCGCGGGGCGCCGTACGGGCACTTCGGGGACGGCTGCATCCACGTCCGCATCGACTTCGACCTGCTGACGGAACCGGGCATCGCCCGCTTCCGGACCTTCTCCGGGGAACTCGCCGACCTGGTCGTGGCCCACGGCGGCTCGCTGTCCGGCGAGCACGGCGACGGGCAGGCACGCGCGGAGCTGCTGCCGCGCATGTACGGCCCGGAGACGGTGGCCCTCTTCGAGCGGGTCAAGGGCGTCTGGGACCCGGACGACCTGCTCAACCCGGGGATGCTGGTGCGTCCCGAGCCCCTGGACGCGAACCTCCGCTTCGCCGTCCTCCCGCGCGAACCGGTGGACGTCGCCTTCGGCTACCCCGCCGACGGCGGCGACTTCTCCGCGGCGGTCCGCCGCTGCGTGGGCGTCGCCAAGTGCCGTACGGAGTCGGTGTCGGGGCCGGCGGTGATGTGCCCGTCGTTCCGGGCCACGGGCCGGGAGGAGCACTCCACGCGCGGGCGCGCGCGCCTGCTGCACGAGATGCTCGCCGGCGAGCTGGTGACCGACGGCTGGCGGTCCACGGAGGTAAGGGACGCACTGGACCTGTGCCTGTCCTGCAAGGGCTGCCGTTCGGACTGCCCGGTCGAGGTCGACATGGCCACCTACAAGGCGGAGTTCCTCCACCACCACTACGCCGGCCGCCGCCGGCCCGCCGCCCACCACACGATGGGGCGGCTGCCGCTGTGGCTGGGCTGGGTGGCGCGCACCAGGTCGGCGGCGCTGGTCAACGCGGGCGCCTCGGTGGGCCCGCTCGCGCGGGCGGCGAAACGGCTGGGCGGGATCGCGGGGGAGCGGGAGATCCCGCGCCTGGCCGGGGAGCCGTTCACCCGCTGGTGGCGGGGACGGCGGACCGCCGTGCCCTCTGACAGCGGTGCTCTGGTGGTCCTCTGGCCGGACACCTTCACCGAGCACCTCTCGCCCTCCGTGGGCCGCGCGGCCGTACGGGTCCTGGAGGCGGCGGGCCTGCGGGTCGCGCTGCCCCCGACGCTGCGCCTGGCCGGAGCCCGGGGCCTGGTGGGGGACGCCCGCTCCCGCTCGGCGCTGCGGCTGCTGTCGGCCCGCCGCGGCCGGGTCTGCTGCGGCCTGACGTACATCTCCACGGGCCAGCTCGACCGCGCCCGCGCGGTGCTGCGCCGCACCCTCGACCTGATGGAACCGGTGCTCGCCACCGACGCCCCGGTGGTCGTCCTGGAACCGAGCTGCGCGGCGACCCTGCGCACGGACGCACCGGAACTCCTGCACGACGACCCCCGCGCGGCACGACTGGCCTCCCGCGTCCGCACGTTCGCGGAGACCCTGGAGCAGTACGCGCCGGACTGGACCCCACCGTCCCTGGACCGCCCCGTCACCGGCCAGACCCACTGCCACCAGCACGCGGTCCTCGGCGACACGGCCGACCGCCGGCTGCGCGCCGCCGCGGGCCTCACCGGCGACCTGAGCGGCGGCTGCTGCGGCCTCGCCGGCAACTTCGGCTTCGAGAAGGGCCACTACGAGGTCTCGGTCGCCTGCGCCGAGGACCAGCTCCTCCCCGCGGTGCGGGAGGCACCGCAGGACGCCCTGATCCTGGCCGACGGCTACTCCTGCCGCACCCAGCTGGACCAGCTGGCGAACGTACGGGGCCGCCACCTGGCGGAGGTGCTGGCGGAGGCCTTGCAGAAAGACTCGTGAGGATTCATGCCAGGCGGTTCGCGTCGCGGATGGCCTGGGTCAGGTCGCGGAGGGCCTTGTCCTCGGTTCGGGAGGACAGGGCGGCGGCGTGGTCGACGAGCTCGTCGAGGCCGGGGGCGCCGGGCAGGGCGCTGTGGCGGTGGTCGGTGGAGCGCAGGGCGTCGGCGAAGTAGGCGGCGGTCGCGGTGAGCGTGAGGCCGCGGTTCGCGGTCCAGACGGAGTCGTCGAGGGCGTCGGTCTCCAGGGCACCGGTCTCCTCGTGCGGGGCGCGGGTGTCGGGGTCGAGCCAGCGGACCGTGGCCGTGGCGAGGTGGCCGTCGGCGCCGGACCTCGTACGGACCGCGTACAGGGCGGTGACGGTGTGGCCGGGGCCGACCTCGCCGCCGTCGACGTCGTCGTCGCGGAAGTCCTCGTCGGCGACGCGGCGGTTGTCGTAGCCGACGAGGCGGAACTCGGCGACGGTCCGCGGGTCGAAGGCGACCTGGGCCTTGGCGTCGCGGGCGGTCAGCTCGATGTTGCGGGGGAGCTGTTCGCAGAAGACCTCGCGGGCCTCCTCCTCGTCGGACACGTACACCGTGTGCCCGTCGCCCTTGTCGGCGAGGCGTTCCATCAGGGCGTCGCCGTAGTTGCTGCCGACGCCCACGCCGAAGAGGGTGATGCCGTGCTCGCGACGGGACGTCGAGATGCGTTCGAGGATCGCGTCGGCGTCGGTCTCGCCGGTGTTGGCGAGCGCGTCGGAGACGAGGACGACCCGGTTGGTGGCGCCCTCGCGCAGACCCTCGACGGCGGTCTCGTAGCCGGTCTCGACGCCCGCGCCGAGATTGGTGGACTGAGCGGGTTCCAGACTGTCGACGGCGTCGTGGATCCTGCCCCGGTTGCCGTCGAGGCGGGTCATCGGCAGCACGGTCTCGGCCTCGTCGCTGAAGGTGACGATCGCCACGGAGTCCTCGTCGCGCAGCCGGTCCGTCATGGTGCCGAGGGACCGCCGGGCGAGGTCGAGGCGGCCCGGTTCGGCCATGGAGCCGGAGATGTCGACGACGAAGGTGAGGGCCGCGGGCGGGCGTTCGCCGTTCGGTTCGGCGGGGCGGGTGGCGAGGCCGACGCGGACCAGGGACCAGTCGTCCTCGTCGGTGCGGGCGCCGTCGACGGTGACCGTGAAGCCGTCGCCGTCGGGTCGTTCGTAGTCCTGGCGGAAGCTGTTGACGAACTCCTCGGGGCGGACCGTCGACGGGTCGGGCAGCCGGCCCTCGGCGAGGGTGCGGCGGGCAAAGCCGTAGGAGGCGGTGTCGACGTCGAGGGCGAAGGTGGACAGGTAGTCCGGCGCGGGAGCGATGTCGCGGGAGTCCTGCTCACCCTCGCGCTGCTCGCCCGGGCCCCGGGGGCCGTCGGGGGCGGGGAGCTGGGCCGAGCCGTTCCCCTTGCGGTCGTACCCGCTGTCGGCCGTCGCGTTCTCGTCGCCGCCGCCCGCGTTGCATCCGGTCAGCAGCAGGCCGCTCGCCGCCGTGAACGCCAGCAGCGCGCCGCTCAGCCGCCGTGCCCTGTGCCGCTTCGTCGCTCTGCGTTGCTCCGTCGTCATGTGCCACTTCATCGTCCGTGCCCCCTCGGTCCGTTGAATCCGACTCATGCGACTGTGACGCCGGGGCGTGGCGGAACGTGCGGTACGGGGCGTCACAGGTGCGTCTCGAAGCGGGCACGGGCGACGGCCGCCGAGACCGGTGGGTGACCTTCCGTTGACCTACGGGGTCGTGTCGTCGCCCGTCCGGTCGTCCGTATGACGGACCGGATTGACCCGGGCGGGGCGCGGGCCTCATCGTCAGGTACGTGAAAGCTGCATGCTGCTGACCGGGTCCATTACTCTGGACCGGGCAGTTCATCGCCATGCACAATCCCTGAGGGGGGTCACCCGCTCCCCGTACCGAGCCCATGGAAGGCGCCGTGACCACCCCCAGCTCCGCCACCCCGTCCGTCCCGGCCCCTGCCGCCGTCCCCGCGGCGGCTCCCGGGCATGCGCCCGGCGGGGCGGGCGCTCCGCGTGGGCGGAGCGCGCTGGGGCCCGTCGGGCTGGTGCTCGCCGGGGGAATCTCCGTGCAGTTCGGCGGGGCGCTCGCGGTGACGCTGATGCCGCGGGCCGGCGCGCTCGGCGTCGTGACGCTGCGGCTGCTGGTGGCCGCGGTCGTGCTGCTCCTGGTGTGCCGGCCCCGGCTGCGCGGGCACTCGCGCGCCGACTGGACCACGGTGATCGTCTTCGGGCTCGCGATGGCCGGGATGAACGGCCTCTTCTACCAGTCCGTCGCCCGCATCCCGCTCGGTACGGCGGTCACCCTGGAGGTTCTCGGTCCGCTCGCCCTGTCCGTGCTGGCCTCCCGGCGCGCGATCAACTTCGTCTGGGCCGGACTCGCCCTCGCCGGTGTCTTCCTGCTCGGCGGCGGAGGCTTCGACAGCCTCGACCCCGTGGGTGCCGCCTTCGCCCTGGGGGCCGGTGTCATGTGGGCGGCCTACATCGTCTTCAGCGCGCGTACGGGCCGCCGCTTCCCGCAGGCCGACGGGCTCGCCCTCGCCATGGGCGTGGCGGCGCTGGTGTTCCTGCCGCTGGGCATCGCCGAGTCCGGCACCAAGCTCCTCGACCCGACGGTCCTCGGTCTGGGAGCGGCGATCGCGGTGCTCTCCTCCGTCCTGCCGTACACCCTGGAACTTCTCGCCCTGCGCCGCCTGCCCGCCTCCACGTTCGCCATCCTGATGAGTCTGGAACCGGCCATCGCCGCCGCCGCGGGCTTCCTGATCCTCAGCCAGGCCCTCACCCTCACCGAGGCCGCCGCCATCGCCCTGGTCATCGCGGCGAGCATGGGAGCGGTACGGACCCAGGTGGGACGACGCCGAACCAAGGCGCTCCCGGACCTCCCCTAGGGCCTGTTCGGGATCGTGATCATGTGGCGGGGGCAAGGCTGCGCAGCCAGATGATGGCGCCGCGCAGCTGAA
>NZ_JAESIF010000170.1:0-4095 GCF_016757295.1 Streptomyces sp. M2CJ-2
CGCACCTACCCCGACCAGCACCACTACCAACTCGACGCCTGATCAACGACTTTCCCTCGGAAGGAGCCGCACCCAATCCCTTTGGCACAGGGGCGATTGGCGTCGCCGCTCGTGCCGGGCATGCCTCCATCATTCCAGCCCCACGCCGTCTCCCGCAGAAAGATCGCCGACCGGAACAACCCTTATGCCGCCAATGCCCGTTGATTGGTTCGGTGGTGTCCAAGGGAGCGGTTCTCACCGCCGCATCTCCTTTCGCCCCTCGCAGACCGGGCGACCAGGGCAGCGGCCACCGTGCCGTGAGCTCCGACTGCGCACTGCACGCGAATGGTCCATCTGTGTCCATGCTCTGCTTGCCGCAGCCCCTGTCTATGAGTGATGGTGGGCCTCAGAACACGACGAGGCCGGTGCTCCCGGCCCGCGAACGTCCTTGAACTGCTACTGGCTGCAACCGACGCTGACAGGGACACCGGCAGATCTACGTTGGCGCGTGATCTGTCCGCACGACGCCGGCCTCCGCTACTCGGGGTGCCGGCTTCGTCGTCCCCAAGCCCCGCACATCGGCCCCAGGGCCTCCAGGACAGCTCCACAGCGCGGGCGACGCACCGAGGCGCGCGACCGTCCGGGCCGTCATGGCCGCTACCGTCCCCGCCTGGCGCGCGCCATCCGCCGGCATGCACGCTCCAGCGGTGAGGTTGATGTTGTTACCTCACCGAAGTGATGCAACAACACCCCGCCAGCACACGAAGCGGATCCGGCAGCGCCGATGCTCACGACGGTGAGCACGTCCGAAGATCCGCAGCTCGCCCCTTCGTCGAGGGACACCGGGCGCCGGTCCTCCAGGCGGGGTCCCCGCGGGTGGCCTGCCTCATTTCGATCGGCGGCGACTTGTGTTTCCGCTGATCAAAGGGGGTCTCTCGCGACAACTGAGGTTGGTGGGAAAAAAGTTGGTCCGTGGCATCCGGATTCAGGCACCCCGGCGCGTGTAAGAGGGTGAGGGCGTCAACGCCCTCATCAACGAGTCGATGATGGGAGGCCGGTCTGGTGACCTGGCTCAAGTGGATGGGAGCGGGTGGGATCTCGGTCCCGCTGATGTTCCTGGCGTACTACGCGCTGCGCCGTACCAAGAGCGCAGTGGAGACGTGCCTGAAGACGTACCTGCAGGCCCGCACGGAGCGCGAACAGCGCGCGACGATGATCGCGATGGCGGCGGCGCTGCCGGAGGGCGGGGCCGCGGCCCGCTTCGAGGAAGGGCAGCCGGCCTGGCTGTTCTACAAGCACTCGGAGCAGGGCCAACCGGCGATCGTCACGCGGGAGGCCGCGTGACCGAGCCCGACCGGGGCACGGACTTCGAGGCGTTCGTCCTCGAAACCAGCGCGGCGTTCTCCCGCGTGGCCCGGGCCGAAGCAGGCGGCGACCTGCACAGCGCGGAAGATGCTGTGCAGGTCGCGTACATGCGCATGTTCACGTCGTGGGAAAAAATCGTAGCGCGGCCCGGAAACCGGGCCGCCTACGGCCGCACCGCGGTCAGGAACACGGTGATCGACCAATTCCGGCGTAACCAGCGCATGACTCCTGCACCGTTACAAGACCTGCCCGAGCAGGAATCCCAGATCGGCATCCCCGATGCCGCCTACGAAATGATCAAAGAGGGTATCGATGAACTAGTCGCCAAACTTCCCGACCGGCAGCGGCAGGTCATCACCCTGTGCGTTCTCCAGGACCTCAGCCCTGAAGACGCCGGGAAGCGCCTGCGCCTTAAGGAGGAGTCGGTGAAGCGCAACATCCGCATGGCCATCAAGAACCTGAAGAAGTTCGTCAACGAGACCGGCGAGGAGGGAACCGCATGAGCACCTGGGACAAGGAAAACAGGAAGAACACCATCCGGCTCCTCGCCGTATGGGCCCTGCTCGAACGCTCCGAGCAGGCGCTTACGAGGAGTTCGCGGACACCCGAGGACTCGGCACAGGCGGAGGGGGGCCAGCTCGCCGGCTGGCCCCCGGCCCCCGCCCCCTGCCCGGACGACCGAGAGCACACCGAAGCTAAGAGCGAACTCGTACTCCTGCTGGCACGCGAGTGCGCACGGAAAACCACCGCACAAGAAACCCGCCGAATCGCGGAGCTCCTGGAGTACCTAGACCGCGACGCGGAGGCACTCAACTGGTGGCAATGGGCAGCAGAACGAGGTGACCAGGACGCGCGGGACTACCTCGAAATGCTTCATACCGAAAGGCAGGAGCAAGAGAACTCAGTAGCTGACTCTCCAACCTCGGAACTGGAAAAAAGTGCAGCACTGTATGTGTGGAAAACCAGCAGAACAACTGCCGGGTCACACACGTTCGCAGCCATTCAACTGGCATTGAGTGCTGCAGCAAACCCAGAGCTGAGCGAAGACGCGAAACAGCTAGTGAGGGAGATCAAGGAGTACTTGCAGCACCCCGATCGCATGACAGACGGAAGGCGGCGCTGATGCGCAACACTCTTCTGCCATGCCCCAAGGAACCGGGAGCCGCTCTATAGGCAGACCCATCATGAGTGCCTCACGCTGAGGCACAACGACTCGTTGAGGCAGCGGCCCGCCACACCGGCGGGCCGCTGCCGCATTTCCAGCACCGCAAAACGACTCACGCACCCAGCAGAGATCGCTCGCGAAGACGAGCCCTCGCAATGACCAGACGAAGCCAACAAAGTGTCAGAAGCGTGCCCCGCCACAATCACACAGGGGCACTGTGCCGACTGCGGTACTGGCACGGTCCTCTCGTACAGCCCGCCGGCCAGCAGACGGGCCTACACCCACGGCATGCCCAGCTCCCGCAGCGCCTCCAACTGCTCCGCGCTGAGCTTGTCGCGCCTCGATTTGGTGTTGGAGACCCACACACCGAGCTTCACGGTCACCGGCTCCGTCTTGCAGTCGAGCGTGATCTGTTCGCTGTGGCCGCGTGGTACCGGCCGGTGGGCGCCTTCCCGTTCGACCCATTGCGCGAGGGCGGTCAGGCCGCGTTGGAAGGCTTGCTGTGCCTTGCCCGGCCCCTTCGCCGCACGCCCGGCTGCCGGGGCCGGAGACGGCGCCTCAAGCGGCTGCACGCCCAGCGCGGAGAGCCGTTCCTGCTGCTCTTCCGACAGCTGCTTCCAGGTGCCCGGCTGTTTCTGTCGCTTCAGCCACTTCCCCAGGTCGTCGCCGTCCATCAGCACACCCGGCTGGATGTCGGGCAGGTGGCCCCCTGGTTCGTCGGTGGCGAGGTCGGCGAGGACGCGGTAGTGCCGCTGCCAGTCCAGCGGCCAGGGACAGTTCCAGTCCTCGTCGAGGGCCGTCAGCTGCTGCGCGCGCACGGCGGCCCGCTCTGCGTCCTTCCCCAGGCCCCCCTTCCTGCGCAGGTTGGCCATGTGCTGCCCCACCGGCACCATCGCCTCGCCCTCACCCCACACCGCGTCCTGCCGCGGAGCAAGGTGCCCCGTGGCGCGCCGGTACGACCGCAACGCGGCGAGCTTGCTCTCCCACGCCTCCTCACCCGGCTCCCACACCATCCCGGCCTCCGGCAAGTCCAGCAGGGTCTTGCGGCGCTCCTCCAGTTCCCCGGCCCGCAGCGCCTTCCTCTGCTGGTGCACCCACCTGCCCAGCGGAAAGTCCTTCGTCACCCCGACTTCGACCTCGACGTCATAGGGAACGGCGTGCAGGCCGGTGATCTCGTTCTCCGCCCGCCACCGCAGCAGGGCCTGGTAGCCCTCCAGCCACACCAGGGACTCGGGCCGGTAGACCCGGGTGCGCAGGAACGCGGCGATGGTGGCGGCATCCCGGGGAGAGGAGAAGTGGAGCAGGGCCGACTCGACGGCGGCCTGGGTGTCGTCCTGCTCCTGGTCCTCGCCCTCGCCGCCGGCCCCGATGATCCGCCCGTCCTCATCGCGCCGGACGTGCACGGTGCGCTTTCCGCTGGTGAGCGCGCGGGAGGCGAGCTGCTCCACCAGGCGCTCATCGTGCGAGCGCAGGCCCTGCAAAACGGCGACCAGGGGGCGGAACGAGGCACTGGCGACCATGTCGGTCGGGTCCTCGCCCGGCTCCAGGAAGACCGGCACGATGATCCTGGCGACCTTTGTGGAGCC
>NZ_JAESIF010000171.1:0-4052 GCF_016757295.1 Streptomyces sp. M2CJ-2
GGCATCGAGTCACCATCCCGCCGCCCGGCATCATCACGCACCGCAACCGTCACGTTGCCGAGAAGACCTCAGTGCGTTACACGTGATCTGTCGCAGTGCCACATATGGCGGCCTGTTCGGGCACGTACTCAAATGTTTGCCAGTGAGGCACATTTCGGACTGCATGGAAAAGCCGTTCAAGCGCGGCCGTCTCCGCGTAGAGCTCGTCACACGATCTTGTCGAGGTCCCCTGGTCGGACGTGATCGGTCTGATGATTCGGCCGTGGCGGGCGGCCGGGACGACGCGTACTGCCACCGCGAAGCCCCGCTCGTCGCCGGCCTCGGTCACGCCTTCGGGGCGTCGACCGGCGGGTTGCTTCGTGGCGACCTCGACGGAATCTGGAGATTCTTCACTCAAGGGGCATACCCGGCGAGTCGAGCGAGTCAAGCAAGAGGGGGCGACCGTGGTCACGGAGAGCAGACGAGCAGCACGGCCCGTTCGCCGGGGAAAGGTCATGACCTGGCTGTCGAAGGTGGTCGAGCTCAACCCCGCAGGGCTCAACTGGCCCGCGAGCGGTGGCGTTCCTGGACGCCGGGCTGGTGTCGATGTTCGACTTCTGGGCGATCGGGCATGAGCAGTACCTTCTCAGCGCCCTGTTCGGCCTGCTGTTCGCGGCGCTGGCCGACCCCGGAGGCAGCTACGGACACCGCGCGCTCCGCATCGCCGTCTTCGCGCTGATCGGCGCCGGGGTGACCGCGCTGGCCTTTGGCGTCGGGGCGGACGCCTGGGGCTGGCTGGTGCTCGCATCTTTCGTGGTCACGCTGGTCGCCGGGCTGGTGGTCGCCTTCGGGGTGCGCAGGGAAACGGACGGGCACAGCGCGACCGCGACCAGTCTGACGTCAGACGTCGGACGGGCAGGCTGCCGGGCGCGCGGCACGGGCATCCGAGCCTCGATGGAGTCGCAACCACGGCTGCACGCCTTCCCCTGCCTCGGCTCACGTCCGCCGGGGCGAGATCCCGGGCGTGGCCGTCGACTCGCGATGGGAACGCAAGCACAGTGCAATGCTGAGCGCCGAGGCGCCTTCTGTCCGCTTTTTCCATTCGGCTAAGTTTGCGCGCATTCCACTTGACGGCTGGCTTGGTTACTGAAAGCGCCGTCGAAGCGGATGGGTAACGCTTTTGGGCGTCGCGGCATTTTTCTGCGCTTGCCACGTTTCGCCGGTGACGTGAGACGATTCTTCTGCTGTCCCCCAGGGGGAAATGAGCGAGAACTGAGTGATCGTTTTCGTGGTAGAGTTTCAATGAATTCGCAAGGCGCCACGAGAAAAAGGGGAATGGCGTGAACACCGAGAAGGTCACGGCTCGACGTCTTACGGCCGAAGAGGTTTCGGAGTTGGGTCTCCAGGACGGAATCTTCGTCTCGGCAGAGATGGACGGCCTTCCTCTCGACTGCTATGCCCCGGCTTCCCTTACGGAGCCGGGTAAGAACTTCGAGGGAGGTTCCTTCACTGCGAGGACGATCTTCGGTCAGGAGATCCGCGTTCTCCCGGACAATGCCGAAGAGCCCGGGATCTGGGTTGCCGACGAGGCGGGGGAGGAAATCGAGGTTCTTCAGAACGCCGGTGTCCTCCTGAATCTCGCCCTCTTCGTTCCCGACGGGAACAAGGAATCCCTGGAGTTGCTCTACTCCGCCGCCCGGGACGCCTTCGGCGCGGGGATCGTTCAGCGCTGGAGCGAGGAAGTCCTCACGGTGCCGGATGTCAAGGTCGACTTGTTCGAGGAGCCGGCCCGGGGGCGGAAGAACGCGAGCAGCCAGAACCGTGACCGCCGCGCCTTGGACATCTACCCGACCCGAGTGCGATTCATGGAGCCCAGCGACGGCTGGAGGTTCATTGTCGAACCGCACAAAGAGGTCGTCGACGAGACACCGACGATCTGACCTGATGGCAGGTTAGTCTCGGTCTTTCGCGGGAGCCCGTCAGCTTGCTGACGGGCTCTTCTTCGTCCGGTCGCGTTGGTGGTGACGTCAATTCAGGCCCGGTGGTGGGTGAATCGAAGCTCCTCGTACGACAGTTCGCCGTCGAGGCCGGGGCCGACGACCGACAGACGGATGGACGCGCTGGCCTGGGCGCATGCTGCCAGTGCCGGGGAGCGGGCGAGTGGGCTCTCCGGTGTCGGTTCGTCGCCCCGGGCCTGGCGTTGGTGCCGGAGGTTCGTCACCCCGTACAACCTGGCCTGCTCGGCCGGTGACTGGGTGCTGATGATCTCGGAACCGGTGACCGACGCCATCCGCTACGAGTGAGCGGATGAACCGTGGCTCGTGCGGGTGGAGTGGTGCCGAAAGGAGGCTTCGCACCGGGCCGAGGTGCACAACCCCGGCTTCCCGGCGAACGTGAGGCGCTGGCCCCGACGCCGACGCCGACGACGCGCAGGGACGCGGGTCGCTGCCTGCCGACTCGATCATCGCTGTCAGAAGGTGATGTCAGCAAGAGGCGCCCCTCGGCACACGGCCCGCTCGCGCTCAGCACTTCTCCTTCAGCACGTTGTAGAAGTTGTCGGCGAACTCGTCCTCCGACTCTGCTGACGGGTACGAAGGGATGCGGATGGGGTGCTGCGGGTCGTGCGCGCGGTAAGCCTCGCAGTACTCCTGGCGCTGTTCCTGGCTGCTCGCGTACCAGGCGCCCTCTGCCGCCGACCTGGGCGGCTGCAAGTCGGTCTCTCCCTGCGCACACCCTGCGAGCAGGGCGACAGACGAGAGAACCACGGCGGCTACAGGTGCGAGTCTCATATGTTCTCCGGGGTGTGAGGTCGGTGGAGTCTCGATGGCCGGGTCAAGCCGGTGGGGCGCCGCCCGTCGGGTGTTCGTCCACCGCTGTCGGTGTCGGCTCCTCGGCGCCGGAACAGGAGCCGGATGCCGCGCGTGAAAAGGATGAACACCGTCCGGACGGCCATGAACACGGTGGTGAGGGCGAGTGCACGGGCAACCACGTCAGAGATCGTGGTCCACGGATCGGGTACGTCAAGGAGGAGCGAGAGCTCTACGATCACTGCGACCAGCCCGAACATGAACGGCAGCCATTCCCAGTGAGTCCGTGAGCGCCACCTCACCGCGGTCTGCCGCTTGTGCCGGCGTCGACGAGTCACCAGGCTGAGGACGACGCTCAGGGCCATCATCGAAACGGGCGTCCACAGGTCCCACCAGTGCACGGTGAGCTGCACCGCTCCTCCCCCTGCGGCTCTGAGGCCTGTCTGTGAGGACGGTGATCCTATCGCGAGGTCGGCGGAGCCTCGACCGGGTCAAGCCGCTGTGACGGTGTGTGTCCTTGCTGGTGGGCTCGTGCGCCTGGTGGTTGTCGTTGGTCATCATTGGCCACTGCCGAGCGGCCTCGGACGGCCCAGAGACGGCCCAGGCTTCCGCTCATCGGGCCGCCTTCGGAGGTGGTGTCCTCGGCCGCTGTGGCTCTCTGATGCGCCCGCATCGCGGTTCGCAGAGCTTCGAGCTCGGTTCGGGGAAACGGCCGGCCCCACTGGGACTCATAGGAGTCTTCGCCCTGTTCGTAATCGATCCGGTCGAAGGTCCGGACGGTCGACCGTGCGAGTGCCGTAACAGTGTGGCGGCCTGACCAGAGAACCGTCCCTGAGCTGTCCGGGGCTCGGGCGTCGTCGGCCAGCACCAGGCGGACATCGACCACAGTCCCGTCTCTCTGGAAGAACCACCGGTACACCTGCGGCTCTCCCTCCAATTCGGCCCGTGTGTCCTCGTCACCGAGGGCGAGTCGGGCAACGGCGTAGAGGAACTGCTCGGGTGCATCAGTGAGGTATGAGGCGATGGCCTCTGCCTCGCCGTGATCGTCAGCCACTTTGACGAAGGCCCAGCCGTGATTGTGCGGCGTCCATGTGATCGTCAGAGACGACATCTCCCCTCCTCTGTGGCGACTCTATGGCCCATGGCGCAGTCGTGCGGCCGGGTCCTCAGCTTGGGAAGCTGCGATCATTCACCCGAGTTCATCAGTTGATGGGCACATGAATGGGTCCGGGGCGTCGTTGTCGCAGGTCAGCGCGATACGGCCTG
>NZ_JAESIF010000172.1:0-3987 GCF_016757295.1 Streptomyces sp. M2CJ-2
CTGCTACCAGCTGGGCGGCGCCTTCGGCCCGGCAATCGCGGCCCTGATCACGCTGGGCGGCTGAGTAGGGTCGGGGACTGGCGCGGTGGCTGACGCTCCGTTTCCAGTCCCCGCCGCTTCAAACCGTGCGCACGGTTCTCCCGCGCACGGCTTTCCGACATCGTTCACCGACTGACATGCGCCGTCGCCCTGTGCACGTTTCCGGTAAGGCGGAAGACCCCGAGCTGGGTGATCCACCCGTAAGAGGTCGCGCAGATAGGCGGTGGCCAGAGTGGGGGTGGCATGTGAGGCAGGCACAGATTCCTTGATCATGGAGTTGCGACGCTCTGTGATCATCGGGGAGATCTGTGCCTGTACTGCCGTCACGGAGTCAGTGCAGGCGACCGGCTGTGGGTGAGAGCGGTCAGCGCACCAGCTCGGTGGCCAGAAGGTCCATCAGGAGGCCGTTGTGCCAGGTGCCGTCCGGGCCACGCTCGTACTGCCGCATGATGCCGACCGGCCGGAAGCCGACCTTGGTGTAACAGCGGATCGCCGCAGTGTTGTCGGCTGCTGGGTCGATGATCAGACGGTGATAGCCGTGGACATCGATGAGATGGCAGGCCAGTGTCCGTACGGCGTCGGTGCCCAGGCCCCTGCCGTGCACCGTGGGATCGAGGAAGAGGTCGAGGCCGGCGTGCCGGTAGTCCGGCTCTTCCTCGGCGTACCACTGGATCATGCCGATGATCCGCTCTCGGTGGTCGACGGTCAGGGACCGGGTGCCGGAGTCCTCGAGATCGGCTGCGATGTCTGCCTCGAGATCGTCTCCGCCCCTCCATCGTGCACGCACTTCAGGTGTGCCCCGGATGGCGGCCAAGGCATGGATGTCCTCACGGCTGGTGGGGCGGAGGACGACGGAGGCGCCATGCAGCACAGTCATGACCAAGAACTTTACGTGACCGCCCCGGAGCGGCTCGGCGCCGGAATGAGCTCGGAGTCCGAGCGATCTCATGGGCGGCGTTGTGGGCGGTTGTCCCAGCGGTGGGTTGTCCAGGAGCGTCGGATCAGGCTGCGGACGGTGATGACCGCGTCGGCGAGGCCGAAGAAGGCGTCGACGACGGTGGCGCGCCGCTCGTAGCAGCGGGCGAGCCGGTGGAAGGCGTTCTGCCAGGCGTGGGTGCGTTCCACGTGCCAGCGCCGACTGGCCTGGATGGGTGCCTTCTCGCCTTTGTGCGCGATACGGCCGTGGAGGCCGCGATCGTCGAGCACAGCGCGGGTCTTGTCCGAGTCGTAGCCGGCGTCCAGATGGACGGTGATGTCGGCGGGCAGCGGTCCGAGGGGGTGGGGCATGCCGTGCGCGCGCTGCTGGCCGGCGAGAGCACCGAACCCCGTCTGGCCGAACTCGCCTACGGCCTCGGCTACTGGGCCGCCCGCCACCGCCCCGTCACGGACCTCGCCCCGCTGCCCGGCGCCGACAGCGCGGCCGCCGCCCTCGACGCGGTGACGCCGATCGCCGAACGGGACGGCAACTTTCCCGCCCGGCTCGACCGCCTCACGGGCCTGCCGGTATGGGCGGCCACGAACACGGACCCCAACGAGGCGCACCACCGCCTCACCGAACTGGTGCGGGCGGCCACCCACCGGTATGCCACCCACGGCCACGGCGAGGAGACGCGATGCTGGTCCACGCGGCCACGGCTCCCAACGCCGTGCTGCGCATCCTGCCCGCGCTCCCGCACGCCCTGTGGGGAGTGAGCCTGCGGGCCGCCTGGGCGGCGTCCGCGGCGGTGACCGCGATGTACGCACCCGACGCCCCGGTCGCCTACAGCCCGCCGGGCACCTTCACCCCCGAAGAGGTCCTCGAACGGGCCGGGGCGCACGGCGACGAACACGTCATCAAGCTGACCGACACGGCCCTCGACATCGGCGACGAACCGGCCCTGGCGGCGGCTCTGCGCTCCATCGAGCTGAGCGAACCGTTGAGATAGACGGCCGTCCTCCCATGTCACGCCCACTCCACCCCCAGCTCGGCGAGCGCGGCGCGCTGCTCTTGGGTGAGTTTGTGGCGGCGGGTCTTGGTGTTGGAGACCCATACGCCGAGCTTGACGGTCACCGGCTCGGTCTCGCCGTCGACCGGGATCTGTTCGCTGTGGCCGCGCGGGACGGGCCGCTGGCCTTCCCGCGCCACCCATTGTGCGAGGGCCGCGAGTCCGCGCTGGAACGCTGCCTGGGCCTTACTGGAGCCCTTTGCCGTACGCCCGGCTGCCGGGGCGCCAGACGGCGCCTGGGCAGGCTCGACGCCCAGCTTCGACATCCGTTCCTGCTGCTCGGTGGACAGCTGCTTCCAGGTGCCGGGCTGTTTCTGCCGCTGCAGCCACTTCCCAAGATCGTCGCCGTCGAAGAGCACGCCGGGGGCGATGTCGGGCAGCACGCCGCCGGCCTCGTCTTCGGCGAGGTGGGCGAGGATGCGGTGGTGGCGTTGCCAGTCCAGCGGCCACGGGCAGTTCCAGTCCGGGTCGATCGCCGCCAGCTGCTTGGCGCGCACCCGGGCCCGCTGCGGGTCCTTGCCGAGGCCGCCCTTGCGCCGCAGGTTCGCCAGATGCTGCCCGACGGGTACGGGCCGGCCGCCGGCCGGGTCGTCCCAGACGGCGTCCTGGCGGGGTGCGAGGTGCCCGGTGGCCCGCCGGTACGAGCGCAGCGCGGCGAGCTTGGCCTCCCACGCCTCCTCGCCGGGCTCCCAGACCATGCCGGCTTCCGGCAAGTCGAGCAGGGTCTTGCGCCGCTCCTCGAGCTCTCCGGTCCGCAGGGCCTTTCTCTGCTGGTGCACCCACCTGCCCAGCGGGAAGTCCTTCGTCGCCCCGACTTCGGTCTCGACGTCGTAGGGGACGGCGTGCAGGCCGGTGATGCCGTTCTCGGCCCGCCACCGCAGCAGCGCCTGGTAGCCCTCGAGCCACACCAGGGACTCCGGTCGGTACACCCGGGTGCGCAGGAACGCCGCAATCGTGCCGGCGTCCCGGGGAGAAGAGAAGCGCAGCAACGCCGACTCGACCGCACCGTCGGTGTCGCCCTGCTCCTGGTCCCCGCCGTCACCCTCGTCGCCGGCGCCGATGATGCGCCCGTCCTCGTCGCGCCTCACGTGCACGGTGCGCTTTCCGTGGGTGAGGGCGCGGGAGGCGAGTTGTTCCACGAGTCGTTCATCGTGTGAGCGCAGGCCCTGCAAAACGGCGACAAGAGGGCGGAACGAGGCGGAGGCGATCATGTCGGTCGGGTCCTCGCCGGGCTGAAGGAACACCGGCACGATGATCCGCGCGACCTTCGTGGAGCCGTCCCGGTTAAGCCGGAGCGCGCGGCCGATGTTCTGCACGATCTCCACCTGCGAGCCGCGGGTGTCCGCGAAGCACACGGCCTCCACGCCCCGCTCGCCGGTGATGTCCACCCCTTCCCCGAGGACGCGGCAGCTCGCCAGAAACGCCCGGTGCACGCGCCGGCCCGCGGCATCGATCCCGCCTGCGAACTGCCGGATCACCTCGCGCCGCTCGGACACCAAATGGTCGCCGCACAGCCACGCCGACCAGACCCTCTCCGGGGGGACGTGACGGCCGGCCTCCAGCTCGTAGAACCGTGCGTCGATCGACGACGCGGGGAGCCGGTCCGCGGCCGCCAGGTCGTCGCCGGAGGCGTCACTGGCGTACAGCTCCGCGGCCGTCTGGGGCAGCTTGTCCGCGAAGGCGGCGGCCTCCTCCACCTTCTGGTGGAACGTCATGACCGTACGCAGGTTGTACGCCGCCGCGTGCTCCAAAAGTGCGGTCTGCAGCAAGGCGAGGCGCCGGCCCCGCTGTGCCTCCTCTGTTTCCCCGAGGGCGGGGGAGGGGTCGCGGATCTCCAGCACGTCGATCTCGAATCCGGCGAGGATGCCCCGCTCGATCGCCTCGCTCATGTCGCGGTTCGTTCTTTCTGATCGGCATCCGGGGCGTTGAGCTGGGCTGATCAGTTGGTTGGTTGGGTTCGGCG
>NZ_JAESIF010000173.1:0-3681 GCF_016757295.1 Streptomyces sp. M2CJ-2
AGTACTTCTTGGGCGCAGCCATGATCGGCATCCTTCCGGGTCTTCGATGTCTCCATCAAACCCGGGGCGATTCACACCGTCACTGACACCCACCCCTGTTACGGGGCTCCTGCGGGCCGTACCGACCCGGTTCCACCGGAACCTGGCGTCCTGCTCCGGCCCGGGCAGCGCAGCCGGAACCACCGCGCCCGGTGCTCGCCGGAGTTCACCGCCTCGCGCACACACACCGTGGGCCGGGCCGGAGCAGCAGACCGAGCGGAGAGGAAGAAGATCCCGACGGCGAGGAGAATCGGGCGATGACCGACCGCCGCCGCCCGCTGGGCACCGGACCCGCCCTTACCGAGCCGTCCCGCGCAGACGACAGCCCGCCCCCGGCGCCACGCGCCCAACTCGCCGCCGAACGCCTCTCCGCCGCCGTCCCGGCCGCCACGGGGCTGGCGCCCACACTCCCGCGTCCGGCCGGACGCCGCACCCTGGGCACCGGCCCCACCGGGCGGTGACAGCCCGCCCCGTCTCGCGCGCGTGGCACGCACGACCCGCGCCACGCGCGGCACGCGTTGGCCGGTCCGCAAGCGGGGCTGTCACGGCTGTCGTACTGGAACCCGCCGCGGGGGTCAGCCGGGCACACCGCAGCTCGCCGTGAAGCCCGCTCCGTAGAAGGCGACACCGGCTGCCCCTGCCCGCTGTCGGCACCCAACCCCTGACACCACGGCCCTGACCAGCGACAACACAACACACGCTGTACCAATCAGCAACCAACTGACCCGCGTCATCACCAAAAACGTCAGCCCCAGATCGGCATCCATGTCAGCACCCGAAACCCTCACGGCAACGAACTGAACTGCAGAAACCCCATATCTCCCGCACTGACATCACCATGCCGAACCACCACCGACAAAAACTTACAGATCATCACCGGCGGTTTCGTACCCCCTTCTGGTGCCCGATACGAGCATCCAGCCTCTGCATTACTTCACAAGAAACACAGTTTCTGCAGATGGAGCACAGGGTTTACCTTCGATTCCATGATCGAAATCGGATCTCACCGTGATACGCTTTTAACGTGTCTTTACCGAACACAAGTTCGAAGAAACGGAACTTCATGCGCATACGAATACTTCCGGTCGCTGCCGCCCTCACGGCCACGGCAGCACTCGCCGGAACCTTCACCCCGAACAGCGCCCGCAGCACCGACACCGTCACCACGGTCGCGGACCAGGTCGAGCCGCAGATCTCCACCACCGCCACCCCCGCCGGCTCCACGCCGAAGATGGAAGTCCTCCTTACCGAGGACGACATCGAAAAGGCCAAGAAGCGCGTCAAGGGCGAGCTGGCTTCCCCCAGACCCGAGACCGCACAGAGCGCGAGCCCCGCCCGTCCGAAGGCCAAGCTGAAGGACACCAAGGGCACCGAGGAGCAGTTCAAGAAGGTGATGGCCGACGCCCGCGCCTTCGCCACCGAGGCCAAGAACAAGCCGTTCAAGCTCCCCGAGCCCAAGGCCGACAAGTCCGCAAGCACGCTCTCGATGAGCAACGTCAACGCCTTCACCCACACCTACACCATTGGCGACACCCCGCCGGACGTCCTCGCTCAGCTCTGCTTCTCCGCAGACAAGAGCTACACCGACTACACCCTCGTGTTCGACCGGTACAGCTACTGCGAACGCAAGAAGATCGCTGCGGACTACTGGAAGGTCGACAAGACCACCGGCGCGAAGATCGAGCACATGGGCACCACCTACGCCAACATGGAGCTGTTCGGACAGAACTCCACCACCGACCGCTCCACCCGCCTGTTCGCCCGGATTCAGCAGGGCTCGGTGGACTACCAGTGGGGCATCATCGACGACTGGTGGACCGCCCCCGGCGTCCCGCTGTCCCTGATCGGCCAGTGCCAGCAGGTACTCACCGCATGCTCGACGTTCCAGCCCTCCGCAACGATGACGTGGGGAACGTGGGACAACAGCGCCACCTGGTACCCCTGGGACACCAGCAGCCCCGAGTACGGTATGTGGGGCCGCGACAAGCTCGGCCTGCACGGCCTGACGATGGAGTACTACACCGACAGTGACGAGTACGACACCGATCAGCCGGGCGTCGTGCAGTCCCTGCACCCCCGCTGCGACTCGGCCACCTACTTCTCCACCAGCCGCCCGCAGTCGTGCGTGTTCCAGGAAGTCATTCCCTTCATCGCATACAGCACGGCCCCCGACTCACCGAACCGGGGCGTCGCCCAGCACATCCAGGACGCATTCGCCACCCCGAACAGCACCTATCCGACCAGTTCGACGGCGAAGCTGTTCCCCGGTGAGTACGACGGGACGTGGAACGGCGAGGGCCTGCACCGCCTGACCGAGTCCCTGCACTCGGGCATCATGGCCGCCAACGAGGCGGAGAAGGACGACGCCTGCGCCAAGACCGGCAACTACTCCACCACCGGCCTGCCCCTGGCCCTTCAGCCCACCCTCGGCCAGGACTGCGACGAGTTCCCGTTCCGCTCTACCCTGGAGGGTGCAGCCAGTTCCAAGTGGGACTTCTCGGTGAGGGCGGTCGACACGACGCAGAACCAGTCCGCCGGCGGAAGCCTCGTCGCCTTCTACGGATCTGACCGGGTCCTCGCCTGGGATCTGGCCCTGCCGACCCCGGAAGCCACCAATGACACCTTCTACGTGCGCATCAGCTAACCCCTGACCAGCGCACGACGAGGATCACGAGGGGCCCGCAGGACTTCCTGCGGGCCCCTCGCCCATGCCAGACTGCCGCCCCTTCCCGTGCACGACAGAAAGACACACATCCGATGGACCTGTTCGCCTGGCACCGCGAGTTTGGCGCCGCCTGCTTCACCCTCGCCCCCACCACACCCCGGAACCTGCTCACCGCGCTCGGTGTCACCATGGCGTCCGAGCCGGTCGGTGACCTCGTCAAAGAACTGCGGGACCATCACGAATACGCATGGTCGATGGAGAACATCGACGTCCCCGAAGACCAGGAAACACCCCTGATCGCCGCCGCTGCCCTCGATGGCGAATGGTCCGTCGCCGTCGAAGTCGACGGAATGGCCGGTTACGTGGGCTGCGCCCGCCCGATGCTCAGGTCCCTGTCACGGTCCTTCGGCCGGGCCTGTAGCTGCTACTACGACACCGGAAACGCCCGGGTCTTCACCTCGACCGAAGGGGCGGGACCGGTAGGGGTCGACACCCTCAGCGGACGCCGGGACGCCGCACTGCCCCCCGAAGAGGAGCAGGCCCTGACCGACGCCGGATTCGCCGGAGGCGGCTTTCGCACCCTCGCCCCCCGCCTCCAGCAGATGCGCGACATCGAACGCCTCGATGTCGCGCTCAACGCCCTCACCGGCCGCCATCTGGCCGACTGCATCAATGCAGCCGACTGGATCGCAGGACAGACACACAGCCGTTAACCTCGCCGTTTCTATTGGGGTGAGGCCGGATGTGGGGCGGAATCACGAAAGTGCCTTCTGAGCTGGGCCGATGAATCTTATCGAGGGGCTCTGTCGGTCCAGGCGGAAGGCACTTTCTGCGTGAGGGGTATCGGTTCTCGTCCCAAGCTCCGTGTCTCGACTGGCTTTGTTGACGAGAACCGGCTCTGGGGCGTTGTCACGTTGGCTGACCGGCCTGGGATGATCTTGGAGATGATCGTGCCGGGGAGGGAGTCGCTCGTGTCG
>NZ_JAESIF010000174.1:0-3566 GCF_016757295.1 Streptomyces sp. M2CJ-2
GACGAAGACCGCTGATGAGATCTTCGAACGCCTCGCCGGATATCTGAACCGAATCAAAGACTCGACACACTAGATTGTTCGTCACACAATGATCATGGATGCCCTCGCCTCATCACCGCGTGGAACAATTCCTCCCGGGTGCGGGGGCATCTCCGGCCCGGCGGTGGGACGTTCGCTCGACGGGCAGCGCGACGGCGTTGAGACACCGTGTCCGCTACCGAGAGGGTGCTGACGATGGCTACGTATGTGCTGATTCCCGGTGCCGCGTCCGGCCCGTGGTACTGGCATCTGCTGGAGGCCGAGTTGCGTGGGCGGGGCCATGATGTGGTGGCGGTGGACCTGCCGTGCGACGACGACTCGGCCGGGCTGGCCGAGTACGCCGACACCGTGGTCGACGCCATCGGTGATCGCGCCGACCTGATCTTGGTGGCCCATTCCTTCGGCGGGTTCACCGCCCCCCTGGTGTGTGACCGCGTGCCAGTGGACCTGCTGGTGATGCTGCAGGCGCAGATCCCGGCACCGGGCGAGAGTCCGGGCCAGTGGTGGGCCAACACCGGCTACGAGCAGGCCAGGCGCGAACAAGACGAACGCGACGGCAGGGACCCTGACGACGACACCGCCCTGTTCCACCACGACACCCCGCCGGCACTGGTCGCCGAGGCCAAGAAGCACACGCGCACGCAGTCGGCCACTCCGTTCATGAAGCCATGGCCACTGGCCGCGTGGCCGGATGTGCCCACGAAGTTCCTCCTGTCCCGGGACGACCGTTTCTTCCCCGCCGAGTACATGCGCCGGATCGTGCGGGAACGCCTTGGCATCACACCCGACGAACTGCCCGGTGACCACTGCCCCATGCTCGGCCACCCCACAGAACTGGCCGACCACCTGGAGGCATACCGAACCGGGGCGTAACAGCCGCCCGGCTCCACGCTCGCCTTCCACGTCAGCGCCGAGCCACCGCACACCACCTCTTGGAATAGATCATCTCGTCGGGGCCGTCCTCGTAGCCGGGGTCCGTCCGCCTCAGCCGCGGCACCGGGCACATCCTCGACGTCCTCGACGTCCTCCACCGCGACCGCCTCGCCCTGCGCATCCACGACGGCGCGTTCTCCGCGATGGACCTCACCGCCCGCCACCCCCGCACCGGCGAGCTGCTGTCCACCGTGAAGTTCATGGTGCAGACCCTCGCCGCCGCCGGCGAACTCCAGCGCGACCTCCAGCGCGAGCTGACCTACGACGGACTGCGGGCCGCCGAGGCCAAGGGCAGCAAGGGCGGGCGCCGCCCGGCCATCAAGGCCGCGAAGGCCGTCGCCGTCCGCGCCGCGTACCTGGACGGCCGGTCCATCGCCGCCCTGGCCCGCGAGCACGGCGTCAGCCGGGGCGCCGTCCGCACGGCCGTCGCCGACCTCCTGCCCGAGCACACCGCCTCCGTCCCCGAGAACACCCCAGCCCTGGAGCTGCCGGTCACCCTCGACATGCCGGGCAGGGTCGCCGACTTCCTCCGCACCGCCGAGCTGGACGACGTCGAGCGGGCCGCGCTCGACCAGGGCGTGACCGTACGACGCGGCCAGGGCTACACCCTGCGCGTCACCGCCGTCCCGGCCGTGCACCACCGACTCCTCGCCCGCTGCCAGCCGCTCGACGGCGCCGCGGCGATTCCGGCGCAGCGCAAGGCCCGCCGCGAGTACGTGAACCGCGTCAACGCCCTTGGGGTCGAAACCCCGTAGCAAGCCGCCAGTGCTTCAAGATCATCGCGCGGCGGCTTTTGGGCTCACCTTGGCTGGACACCCGACCACACATGAACATCCGCCCCCGCGCGGATACTCGAGCGTGCCCCGGACCGCATCGGTCCGGGGCACGCGGCTGCTCGGGGCGCGACTGCTAGAGGTCGAACTCCAGGTGTTCGATGTCGGTGAAGCGGACCTCCTCCAGGCTTCCGGCGCGGCGGCCGCCGTCCTGGAAGTACACCTCCTTGAGGGCTTCGGCCGCGATCTCCTTGAGCTGCTGGTCGCCGGCGCCAGCCTGCTGGGCGTCGAAGAGGCGGGCGGCGTAGTGCGGGGGCAGGGCGACGGTCAGGTGCCGGATGCGGTCCTGGTCCGTGGAGCCGATCGGCGCGGTGTAGCCCATGCGGGCGCGGGTGTCGATGACGATGCCGCCCGTGGACGCCGCCTTCGCCTTGGCCTTCGCCCGGATCTGCGGCTGCCACCGCTTCTTCACCTCGCGCTCCAAACGCGCGGCGAGCTCCGGGCGGGGCTTTTTGATCTGGTCCTTCACGTACCGCTCGACGGTGCGCTGGGAGATCCGCAGCATCTGGGCGACCGCCTTGGTGCCCTTGAGCTGCCTGACCAGGTACCGCATCTGCGCGGGCGCGCTCTTGGGTGCCGGGCGGGTGAACGCCTTGTGCACCGCGGCGTCCAGGCCGTCCCCGAACAGGCTCATCGTCGCCCTCTCCTACTCTCCGTTGTCGACGTCGGTGACGGTGCCGTCCTTGATGTAGCGGGCGAGGTTGAGCTCCGGGGCGTTGAACCGCTCGCGGACCTCCTCGCCCCACAGGACGGCCTGGGTGCCCTCGTGCTTGACCAGGCCCGGGTTGAGGCCGAGCTTGAAGCCGCCCGGCAGCGGCTTGCCGTCGCGGTAGGGCAGGAAGTCCAGCGGCGAGGGCCCATTGGCCGCGTAGACGACGCAGTCGGACAGGATCGCGACCGGGTAGTCGCCGGTGAACGCCGCATGCTTGACGATCTTGCGGTGCAGGTTGATGCGCGTGCGGGAGATGACCGCCGCGCGGATGTCCGGCCGCCAGGTGGGGCGGGACAGCGCGCGCCACGGCTCGCCCGGCCGCCAGCCCTCGCCGCGGGGCCGCTCGCGCAGCTTGCCCAGGCCGCCCTTGACCGTCGCCTTGATCGCCGAGACGACGATCGCCAGCTGGGGGTCGCGTTCCTTGTAGCCGTCCATCGCCGCAAGGAAGTCAGCCGGGGAGAGGTCGGCGTCGACGCCGAGGTCGGCCATCGTGGCCAGGTAGGCATCGCGCAGCCGCTGGTACCAGCCGTCCAGGTAGCGGCCGTTCTCATACCGGACGTACGCCTCCACCGGGCGGACCTCGTAGCCCAGCTCCACCGCGTACGCCACGGTGGGTGTCGCGTACCAGGCCGGCCCTTCCGGACGATCACCCTTCGGCGTGAACGGGCTGGGCAGCAGCGAGCCGTCCAGCTCCACCCACTCCTTACTGACCTTCACCCGGGACAGGTCGACGTGCGAGAGGTCCACCAGCCACGAACCCGGCAGCTTCGGATCGAACACCGGCGCCTTGACCTGCGTGGGCGCACCGAGGCCGACGACCAGGCCGTTGGCGCCGGCGGCGAAGGCCATGTTCACGTCGATGCCGACCAGGTGGCGGCGCATGCACTCGGCATCCGTCATCGGGCGTGCCCAGTCGTACGCCTCCTCGAACAGCTTCTCCGCCGGGCCGCGGACGTGGAAGCGCGGCAGGTCCGCTAGTAGGGCTTGGTTAGGTTGGGGCGGGTTCGGCATGTCGGGTCGGCTTCAGGGATCTTCGGCAGGTCGGGCAC
>NZ_JAESIF010000175.1:0-3354 GCF_016757295.1 Streptomyces sp. M2CJ-2
GTGTTCTACCAGCTCGGCCGCCCTCGCCGGATGCGGGCATCGGAACCGAGATCACGACCCCGAACAGGCCCTAGCATCCGGAACGAAGCCCGCAGGTGCGACATGGGGAATCGCAGCCTTCGACCCGTATGGAGGCTCCGCCGTGCGTCGCCCCGAAGCCACGCGTCACACCGCAAGAACCGCCCTCATATGCCTGCCTCTGGCCCTGGGGCTTCTGGGTGCTTCGCTCACGGGCTGTGTCGCCGCGGTGGCCACGAAGGCCGGGGGCGCGCCGAAGGCCTGCGTGTCCGACCAGATCTCCGAGGGCGGCAGCTGCATTCCCGCCGACAGCGAGGACTTCATCAAGAAGCAGGTCGCCGACTCCCTGAAGAAGTACAAGCTCACCGCAGCCATGGCCGGGGTCTGGATCGACGGGGAGGAGGTCACGAGCGTCGCTTCCGGAGAGACGATGACGGGCATCCCCGCGACGACCGGCATGCACCTGCGGATCGGCTCGGTCGCCATTCCGTATCTGACGACCGAACTGCTCAAGCTCGTCGACGAGGGCGAGGTCCGGCTCGACGACAAGATCTCCCGGTGGTTCCCCGACCTGCCGCACGCGAAGGACATCACTCTGAAGATGGTGGCCTCCAGCACTTCCGGCTACGCGGACTACGTCCAGGATCCCGATTTCATCGCCGCGCTCTACAAGAATCCCTTCCGGCACTGGACGCCGGAGGAACTGCTGGGCTTCTCCTTCTCCGAACCCCTCCAGAAACCGCCCGGTTCGGGGTTCGCCTACTCGCACGCCAACTGGGTGATCCTGGGTGACATCATCTCCAAGGTCAGGAAGAGGCCCCTTGCGGAAGTGATGCGCGAGGGAATCCTGAAGCCTCTCGGTCTGACCGGAACCGACAACCCGTCCACGGCCGAGATCCCCGCCCCGGTGCTGCACTCCTTCGACAACGAGCGGGGTGTGTTCGAAGACGCCACCTACTGGGACCCGTCATGGACGCTGGCCCCGGGAGCGGTCATGACGGGCACGCTGGAGGACATGGGGAAGTCGGTGGCAGCGTGGGGCGAGGGGAAGCTGCTCACGCCCGAGTCGCACAAGGTGCAGATCACCCCCGTCGCCAAGGTGACGCCCAGGACGTCCTACGCCCTGGGGCTGGCCGTGCAGAACACCTGGCTCCTGCAGAATCCGTCGTTCGCCGGCTACCAGGGAACGGTCGCCTATCTGCCCTCCAGGAAGATCGCGATCGCGACGGCCGCGACACAGGGAATGGGCAGCGACACCGCCAAGAACTTCAGCACCGCGCTCCTGGTGTCGATCGCCGATCATCTCGCCCCGGAGAAGCCGCTGATCCTGGAATGAGCGGCGGACGTCGCGCGGGCGGGACTGTCGTCAAATGCCGGTTCTGGCAACAATCTTGAGGAGCTGTCACGGAGCGTCACCACGGTGTTCGATTACGAGGGTTCGGGTTCGCGTGAGACCGCGTACGCCTCGCCGCATGACGAGCGGGAGTGACGCTCCGTCAAGTCTATGACGGTCTCCGCCGTGGTCGGCTGCGGCCGGTGACGGTACTGGTCATGCAGGCCGACGCATCATTCTGGGACTCTCTCGTGTTCGACGGGATCGACGACGTGGCCCTCGAGGCGGTGACCGCTGCCTCCGCCGCCGACGGTGCGGCAGGTGACCGGCTGGCTCACCCGCCATCTCGCGTCCCTGAGCGAGGAAGAGCAGGCTGCGCTCAAGGGCGTCCTGGCCCGCTGTCCCGAGCTGGATGACGCCGCCGAGCACATCCGCGACTTCGGCGAGATCCTCACCCACCGCCTCGGCTCCACGCTTCCCGCCTGGATCGACGCCGTGGACGCCGGCCACCTGCCCGGCCTCACCAACTTCGCCCTCCATCTGCTCCGGGCCATCGACGCGGTGACCGCCGGCCTCACCCTGCACTGGAGTTCCGGCGGCACGGAAGGCGCCGTGAACCGCATCAAAAAAATCAAGAGGCAGCTTTATGGACGAGCCGGATTCGAACTACTCCGCAAGATGACCCTGCTTCAGTGACCTTCCGCGACCGCTCCCCAAGGACCGCGTCTTGACAGCACCACAGCTTGCATGCGGCAATCCGGCGTGACCACTGTGCCGGTAAGTCGATGTGTTCGATGGGGTCTGTGTGACCCCGGGCCGAACGGACCGCGGCGGGCAGGGGCCCTCCTGAAAGCGTTGGGCTGCTGGCCAGCAGCATATGTCAGGCTCCGCCCGTGAATATCCTCGATGTCCTGACCGACATGGCGAAGACGGGCCGACTGGGCCCGGTGTTCGTCGGAGCCAGCTGGAGCGACGTCACCGCGACACTCGGCGAACCCTGGGACATGGGAACGATGAGCCGGAGGGGAAAGTGGCCGCGTCTCTTCGCCTACGGCGACCTTGAGCTCAGTGTCTGCCGCTGCCGCAAGGTTTCCCTCATCTGCGTCCAGACCTGGCGCGACGTCGTCGAACTCCCTCCCTCGGTTGCTGGAGGGACAGGAACTTTCCCCGCGGCGATCAAGCAAGCGGACCTGATCTCCGCGCTCGACGAAGCCGGCTGTCCTTGGCAGCCCTACCCCCCGCTGACCTTCGGCGACCAGTGCTCGCTCGTGGCAATCCCCTCAAGAGCGAACTTCACCTTCGAGATCCCCCAGGGCGAAGAACCCGTCCTGAACGTCATGGGCCTGCATGGACACGGCTGCTCGTCAAGAAGCCCCGGGCCTGGGTGACCGACGTGAAGCGCCGTCAGAACTCGCTTCGGTGACCCTCCGCGACCACTCCGCTGAGTAGGCCCGGAGCGCGGTGCCGGGTTTCCTCCCGGTCCGTTTCTCCGGACCTCTCGCCGAACCCGCCGTGCGCCTCTCAACGCAACGGGCTCTCCACGGTCTCTGCCGTCAGACGGGGTTCGCAGGCTGCCATGGGGTGGGGATCGTGCTGGCCCGGTATCGGTAGCGGCTGACCGTGACCGATGCGATCCGGAACAGCTCGATCCCATCCGCCGCGATGGGTCTCCACCGCCCGGTGGGGGTGGTGAACCGGCGGCGGACGTCGCCCCAACTCCAACGGTGACGCTCCCGCAGCATGCGAATGAGACGCCACCACACGAAGGCGTCGAGCCTGTCGAAGACATGCTTGGCGACCGCGTGCTTGAAGTAGTTGGCCCAACCGCGCATGATCTGAGAGGGCGTTTACGTAGGCCCGTTGCGAAAAGCGGCTTTCATGGCTGACCCGATCTGCGATGGTCCGAGCCATATACGACCTTTGCCTCCTCCCGCCACTCGAGGCCCGCCATCCGTTTCACTCACCTCTGCCACTGGAAGTCCGCCTGGTTCGAAGATGCGGCA
>NZ_JAESIF010000176.1:0-3345 GCF_016757295.1 Streptomyces sp. M2CJ-2
TCCGCACAGCACCACATCAAGCAGGGTCCCTGCCTACATCAACCTCACTCTCAGCGTTCGTGGCACACCTCCAGCCGTAGATCGTGATCTTGTTGCTGGAGGGCGGTGGAGAGGGGGCCGCCGTCGGTCGTCGACGAGGTCGAGCTGGGCAGCAGAGGCGTCCGCTACTCGAGTCCTCCGAGACGGTGGGCATCTTTGATCTCGCGGAGCCTGGCAGCCGTCATCGGGGTCCACTCCCTCCTCTGTCCAGCGGTATGGAGGGCGGCTCCAACCTCGCTGAGCTTCGCGGAGGACAACACGCCCGCTCGCTCGATTAGGTCGTCCCGGGCGACAGTGGTCAGCCAGGTGCAAGGAGTAAAGCCTGGACGCGGGAACGCGAACCGCAGCACGCCTTCGAAGGGCAGCCCTTCCCGGGCGCCTATCGCCACTTCAACGCCCAGGCCGCTGATGTCGACGCCCGCTGGCGCAACGACCTGCATGACCTGGAACCCGGATGACTCGTCGTCCGACAGCAGCACGACCGGGCGTCGCTCGTCGAAGTCGACCCACCAGACTTCGCCGCGTTGCATGTGTCCTCCTGGTACGAGTCGGCGGGCGGACGCTGCATGCCCGAGCGGGACACCGGATGCGGCCCCGTCTTCGCACGTCGTGACCGAGGGGGTGGTGAAGACGGGTGCGGCCACCGGTGATCATCGGTGTGTGAAGACTGAAGATCATGCGGTAGCCGCGGGTCATAGCGTAGACCCTGTCCGCTGGCAGGAGGCGTTCGAGGTCGTGATGGGCCGGATAGCGGGCCGGTTCGCGCGGGTTGAACCCCGTTGCCGGGTGCGGGATTTGGTGCTGGGGCTGCTGTCGGACCTGCCGCGCAAGAACTGCTGGAGCATCGCCGAGTGGGCCGGGGAAGCGAGTCCGGACGGCATGCAGCACCTGCTCGGCCGGGCCCGATGGGATGCCGACGCCGTGCGCGATGACGTGCGCGAGTACGTCCTGGAGCATCTGCACGACGAGGGTGCAGTGCTGGTGGTCGACGAGACCGGAGACGTGAAGAAGGGCACGCACACCGTCGGTGTCCAGCGCCAGTACACCGGCGCCGCCGGGGCCTGTAAATGAATAACTGTCAGGTCTCCTCTTCGGGACGGCCTGGGACGGGCGACAGGCGGGCTCGCAGTTGCTCCGGAGTCCGAGCCGGCGATCCGGGCAACGGTGTGACGGAGATCTGGTGGAGGTCCAGGAGTCGATGGCCGTCCTGGAACTGGTTGGACAGGTTGGTTCGGGTGACTCCCAGCAACTGGGCCAGGAGCGTACTGGTGACGGCATTGCGGCGGCGCAACACGGCTGCCAGCAGCCGATGGAAGTGGTCCAAGCTGCTGGTTTGCGGGTGGAGGTAGCTGCGTGGGCGGTGGAAGCGCCGCCTGAAAGCCGCCTCGGCCAGGGCGTCCCAGTACGGTTCCGAGACCGCCACCAACTGTTCGAAGGCGGAGCGTGACATGCCGGTCAGGGCCGGATCGGTGAGCATCGTGGTCAGGGCAGGATCGATCCGCCGCTTGGTCGGCGTTGCCTCGGGAGGCCTGGGCGGGGTGGGGGCCAGGGTGTAGTTCCAGTCGCCGTGGAACGCACCGGGTGTGATCGGTAAAGCGCGGAACTCGGCGGGCGTGACGGTGGTGCCCAGACGGTAGCTGCCCGTGTCGAGCTCGGCGCCGATGCTCAGCCCGCCCGCGGTGGTCGTGGCGGCGATGGTCTCGATGACGACCTGATAGCTGGTCAACGGCCGGCCCCGCCAGTTGGCGGTGATATGGCAGAACATTCGGTGCTCGATCTTGTTCCACTTCGACGTGCCCGGCCAATGCCGTTGCTTGACTACTGAACTATCGTCGCCTGCAGTGTGATGGTCCTGGCGGGTACGTGGCGTGGTAGGGCTTTCGGTTTGTCCTTCGGTCGGTAGGAGTACAGCGAGTTGGGCCGTTTCAGGAAGCGGTCTGCCTCTCGCAGTCGGCGGGTGCCGCTGTCGAGTTTCCGGCGGACCTTCGCCGCCAGCGCGGTCAGGAACCTGCGGATCTTCGGCGGGGTGTCGGCGAGCTGGCGGACCACGCTGCGGCGGGTGTGCTTGAGGACCTTGACGAACGAGATGCGGTCCGGGCCGATGCCGTTGCTGTCGGCGAGTTGCATGATGATGCCGGTCAGGCAGTGGTGCACGACCAGGTGCGCCCACACTTCCTGGCGCACCAGCTGCGGGTCGGTGGATCGCAGAACTTCCTGCCGGCCCCGCTGGAAGGTCTTGATCTGCCGATAGGCCGATTCCACCTCCCATCTTTCGTGATACAAGACCGCCAACTCCCTTGCTGAGTAAGCGTCGTGATCGAAGAGGTCGGTCAGTAGCCTGATCACTTCGCCCCCGTCGACGCGGTACTCGATCACGCGCACCAGCACACCGCCCGGATGGGCGCCCTTCTGCCCCGCGAGGTTCATGCGCGCCAGGTAGGTGCCGTCGGGCAGGTGGCGTACCGGGCGGCGTGCCACACACGAGCGGGCCCGCAGCAGCAGGTGGGCACCGGCGCCGGTATACGCCTTCCATAACTCCACCCCGGGGAACCCCCGGTCCATGACCACGAGCATCCCGGAGGCCGAGGCGGCCATTGCCACGGCTGGGTCGCGTTCACCGCTGTTGTAGCCGCCCACCCGGGCGTCGATGGAAGAGTGCGTGCCGGTCTCGGTCAGCGTCACGACTCTCACCTGCGGAAACCCGCCCGGTTTCCCGCTGGAGTCTTTCGGGCCGCCGAAGGCGAGTCGGTTGGCCTCGTTGTCCGGCACGTCCAGCAGGAACCCGTCGACCGCAGCGAGACGCATCCCCCGGTAGAAGGCCCCGGCCAGCCCCGCAGGGGCCCGCGGACCGGCCAGGCGGTGGAAGATCCGCTCGACAACCTCCGGTCCCAGGCGCTCCCGAGCCCGGGTGAAAGACGCCTTGTGCGGGATGTACTCGCTCAACTCCTTTATTCCACCTACCAGTTGTTCTGCCACATCGTCGTAGGAGTCCTGGTGGAAGAGCGCAAGCGCGAGTGTGAAGTAGACCATGAACCCCGCCGGCAACGCTCCCGGCCGACGGTCCCGTTTGCGACACTCCGACAGGACCTCGTCCACCAACTCGGGCGTCACCCACTGTGTGATCAAGCCCAGCCGCACTCGCTCAGATACCCCGCTCCACGGATGCACACCCCGCATAACGGCGCGACGCTCAGTCCGTCACTACCAACTCAATGAACCTTCAAACAACGGCATTGAATCCTTCTCGGTAACCATTCGTGACGTTTCGTGATCTTCGTTCAGGTGGTGCGGCCGTGTTCGAGCTGG
>NZ_JAESIF010000177.1:0-3119 GCF_016757295.1 Streptomyces sp. M2CJ-2
GTGCCCGACCTGCCGAAGATCCCTGAAGCCGACCCGACATGCCGAACCCGCCCCAACCTAACCAAGCCCTACTAGTCAGCCGTGCGGTGCCGGGGTCCCGCACCCGGTGCCCGGGCGCGGATCACCAGAGCGTGGTCGCCCAGCCCCAGGAGGCGGTCGGCCGGAAGTTCGCCGCGTGTGGTGAGGACCGCCTTGATACGGGCGGTGAGCGGGTCGAAGGCCGCGTCGAGCACGGTGCCGCGCTCCTCGCCGTCCTCGGTGAGGACCCTGCTGCCGAGCAGATCGTGATGCGGTGGGGGCTCGGCCGAGGCGGAGGCCGGAGGGAGGGCGATCAGCATGTCCGGACCGGCGGCCTCCACGTCGTCCCAGGCCAGCACGGTCTCCTTGCGCAGGCGCCCGCTCCGCACCCGTACGTGGGTGACCGTGCCGGACACCGCGTCGACCGTCAGCGCCCGCACGACGCCGAGCCGGTCCCCGTCCCCCGGGGTCAGCACCGGCAGCCCTCGCACCCGGGAGAACAGCATCACGGCAGCGCACCCGTCCGCCGGGTACGGAACGCGCCGACCCGCGCCACGAAGTCCGGCAGGTCGTCGGTGACGTAGGTGGTGGCGTGCGCGGGGATGACCAGCGACCGGCCGGAGACGGACACCGCCTCGCCCCGCGGCACGTACACCCGGTGCCGGTGGTGTCTGGAGCCCGGCACCAACTCCCGGTGCGCGGCGAGCCGGAAGGCGACGATCCGGCCACTGGTGCCGCCCTCGACCAGGACGTCGAGCACCGTGCCGACCGCGTCGCCCTCGTCGGTGAGGACCTGCGCGCTGAGCAACCGCCCGTGCAGGGCGTCGCGGCGGGCCACCGACAGGGGCACGTCGCACAGCGCCCTCTCGTCGCGGACCATGACCGCGTGCCGACCGAGGGAATGCACCGCCGGCCAGGGCAGATCCCGGGGCAGGGGACCCGACAGCAGAGTTCGGCCGGTGAGCGTGAAGCCGGTGATGCGCCCGGCCGTGGCGTCGAGGACCGTGTCCTTGACGTGGGCCACGGCATCGCCGCCCAACGTCACCACGGGCAGCGTACGCAGGCATCGCACCGCCAACAGTTCGTTCATGGTTCGCCCTTCCCACCGGAGGCGCCCCCGCTCCGCACCCGCTTGTCCGGGTGCCCGCCGTGTGGCATGACGAACACCGATCAGGGGACTGCGCCGACCGACTCGGGGTAGGTGCACCGGTGCAGATCGTCCGGCCAGCCCGGCTTCCCAGAGAGAAACGCATGATCGATCACCTGGACGGGGCAGTGATACCGATTGGTTTCGACGTGCCCGTGGAACCGCTGCGGCGGACGGCACACTTCACCGGCGAGCCGGGATGCATCGCCGAGGCGCGCGACTTCGCCGCGCGCTTCCTGGAACAGCTGAGGACCGAGTGGTGCGCCACGATCGGCCGGCGGACCGACGGCGCGGCACTGCTGGTGGTGAGCGAACTCGTCACCAACGCCGACCGGCACAGCGGCGGCCCGTACATCCTGGAGCTGGAGGGCACGGACGAAGCGATCACGGTCGCCGTGTACGACAGCAGCGGCACCCTGCCCCAGGTCTTCCCCCGCGATCCCCAACGCATAGGCCGCCACGGACTGGAGATCGTCCGGGCCCTGGCGCGGGACCTCTTCGTGGAGCGGGTACCGGTCGGCAAGCGCGTCGGCGCGGTGCTGAGCCTCGACGCCGGCTGAGGCACCGGCCGGCGTCGGCTGAGAACGCCTGGCTCAGAACGCCTGCCGGCGGAACTCCCACTTCCCGAAGCCGTCTTCGGACGGCCCCGCACCCACCGGGAAACGACAAACCGAGTACGCGGCTGCCGGCCCACCCTCACAGGGTGGGCCGGCAGCCGCGTACGGTGTGCGTCCTCCGGGGGCGTCAGGCGCAGCCCAGCTCGCCCAGCATGCCCTCGCGCAGCCGGCCGATGATCCGCTTGATCAGCCGGGAGACGTGCATCTGCGAGCACCCGAGCCGCTCGCCGATCTCCGCCTGGGTGGCCTCCTCCACGAACCGCATGCGGATGATCTCCCGATCGCGGTCGCTCAGCTCGGCCATGAGCGGAGCGAGCGCGTGGAAGTCCTCGACGAGCCGCAGCCCCTCCTCCTCCATGCCGATGAAGTCGGCGAGAACGGCCTCGCCGTTCTCCGGGCCGTCACCGGTGAGGGCGGCGTCCAGCGACGAGGAGTTGTAACCGTTCGCGGCGAGCTGCCCCTCGTTGACCTGCTCCTCGGTGATGTTCATCAGCGTGGCGAGCTCGGCGACCGTGGGATCGCGGTCCAGCCGGCTGGAGAGCTCCTCGCGGGCCTTCGCCAGTTCCACCCGCAGCTCCTGGAGCCGCCGCGGCACATGCACCGCCCACGTGGTGTCACGGAAGAAGCGCTTGATCTCGCCGACGATGTACGGCAGCGCGAAGGAGGTGAACTCGACCTCGCGCGACAGCTCGAACCGGTCGATCGCCTTGATCAGACCGATCATGCCGGTCTGGACGATGTCCTCCATGTCGTCGCCACGGCCGCGGAACCGTCCGGCCGCGAACCGCACCAGCGACATGTTCATCTCGATCAGAGTGTTGCGTGCGTACTGGTATTCGTGTGTGCCCTCCTCCAGCTCCGCCAGACGACGGAAGAACTGCCGGGACAGTTCCTTGGCGTCGCGCGGAGCGACGGCTCGGGGATCCACCACCCCCGGCAGGCTCCCGTCACCCGTCCCGGCTTCGGCGTTCCTCTCGACGACCTGTGCCTGCGGCCGGATCACGGCGGTCTCCATACCTCTACCTCTCCCCACGAACGTGCACGGGCGGATGTGCGTCGGTCCTTCGGAGGTGCTGGTACCCAGCCCGTCCCCGAACACTCCCCCCGATTTTTCGAGGGCCCCGCGGGGGCTCGGCGTTCCGCCCCTTCACTCAGGGCGGAATGCCGCTCCCTTCCCCTCGGAGCGGGGATTCCTAGGCTGAAGGAGTGAGCAATCAAGCGCCCCTCGACGTCCGTGTCATGCCCCTGCGGCCCGCGGCCGCGGGCCCGAAGCCCGCGCGCCGGGCCGCGGCCCCGCCGGGCCCGGCCCCCGCCGCCCCCGCCCCCAGCCCCGTCCC
>NZ_JAESIF010000178.1:0-1127 GCF_016757295.1 Streptomyces sp. M2CJ-2
CTGCGCGAACCGGTCACCACCGGCGACCCGATGCCCCTGCTGGTGGAACGCGAACGCGCCCTGTACGGCTCCTGGTACGAGTTCTTCCCCCGCTCCGAGGGCACCGCCGACCAGCCGCACGGCACCCTGCGCACCGCCGCCCGCCGGCTGCCCGCGATCGCCGCCATGGGCTTCGACGTCGTCTACCTCCCGCCCATCCACCCCATCGGCACCACCCACCGCAAGGGCCGCGACAACACCCTCACCGCCACCCCCGACGACGTCGGCGTGCCCTGGGCCATCGGCTCCCCCGAGGGCGGCCACGACACCGTCCACCCCCGCCTGGGCACCCTGGCCGACTTCACCTGGTTCGTCCGCCGCGCCGGCGAGCTGGGCCTGGAGATCGCCCTGGACTTCGCCCTGCAGTGCTCCCCCGACCACCCCTGGGTGCACAAACACCCCCGGTGGTTCCACCACCGCCCCGACGGCACCATCGCACACGCGGAGAACCCGCCCAAGAAGTACCAGGACATCTACCCGCTCGCCTTCGACGCCGACCCGGACGGCCTGCTCGCCGAGACCTGCCGGCTGCTGCGGCACTGGATGGCCGCCGGGGTGCGGATCTTCCGGGTGGACAACCCGCACACCAAGCCGGTGGCCTTCTGGGAACGGGTGCTCAACGAGATCAACGGCACCGACCCCGACGTCGTCTTCCTGGCGGAGGCCTTCACCCGCCCGGCGATGATGCACGCCCTGGCCCAGATCGGCTTCCAGCAGTCCTACACCTACTTCACCTGGCGCACCACCAAGCGGGAACTGACCGACTACCTCACCGAACTGTCCGGGGAGGCGGCCTGCTACATGCGGCCCAACCTGTTCGCCAACACCCCCGACATCCTGCACGCCTACCTGCAGCACGGCGGCCGGCCCGCCTTCGAGGTGCGGGCCGTGCTGGCCGCCACCCTCTCCCCGTCCTGGGGCGTCTACAGCGGCTACGAGCTGTGCGAGAACACCCCGCTGCGGGAGGGCTCCGAGGAGTACCTGCACTCGGAGAAGTACCAGCTCACCGCCCGTGACTGGGAGGGCGCCGAGCGCCGGGGCCAGAGCATCGCCCCCCTGATCACCCGGCTCAACACCATCCGACGGGA
>NZ_JAESIF010000178.1:1223-3064 GCF_016757295.1 Streptomyces sp. M2CJ-2
GCTGGTGGTCGCCAACCTCGACCCGCACCGCACCCAGGAGGCCACCGTCTCGTTGGACATGCCGCAACTCGGCCTGGACCGGCACGAGTCGGTGCCGGTGCGCGACGAGCTCACCGGCGAGACCTATCACTGGGGCAACACCAACTACGTGCGCCTGGAACCGGGGCGGGCTCCTGCTCATGTCCTGCACGTCCAGCGACCGACCGCCGCACAGCGAGCCGGAGGGGCGGGAACGCCATGACCGTGAACGAGCCCGTACCGGACACCTTCGAGGACACCCCGGCGAAAGACCGCGACCCGGACTGGTTCAAACGGGCCGTCTTCTACGAGGTCCTCGTCCGTTCCTTCCAGGACAGCAACGGCGACGGCATCGGCGACCTGAAGGGACTGACCGCCAAACTCGACTACCTGCAGTGGCTCGGCGTCGACTGCCTGTGGCTGCCCCCCTTCTTCCAGTCCCCGCTGCGCGACGGCGGCTACGACGTCTCCGACTACACCGCCGTCCTGCCCGACTTCGGCGACCTCGCCGACTTCGTCGAGTTCGCCGACGCCGCCCACCAGCGCGGCATGCGCGTCATCATCGACTTCGTCATGAACCACACCAGCGACCAGCACCCCTGGTTCCAGGAGTCCCGCAAGGACCCCGACGGCCCCTACGGCGACTACTACGTCTGGGCCGACGACGACAAGCAGTACCCGGACGCCCGGATCATCTTCGTCGACACCGAGGCCTCCAACTGGACCTACGACCCGGTGCGCGGACAGTACTACTGGCACCGCTTCTTCTCCCACCAGCCGGACCTCAACTACGAGAACCCGGCCGTCCAGGAGGAGATCCTGGCGGCCCTGCGCTTCTGGCTGGACCTGGGCATCGACGGCTTCCGGCTGGACGCGGTGCCCTACCTCTACCAGGCCGAGAACACCAACTGCGAGAACCTGCCCGCCACCCACGCCTTCCTCAAGCGGGTGCGCAGGGAGATCGACGCCCAGTACCCGGACACCGTGCTGCTGGCGGAGGCCAACCAGTGGCCGGAGGACGTCGTCGACTACTTCGGCGACTACCGGGCCGGCGGCGACGAATGCCACATGGCCTTCCACTTCCCGGTCATGCCCCGCATCTTCATGGCGGTGCGCCGCGAGTCGCGCCACCCGGTCTCCGAGATCCTGGCCAAGACCCCCGCCATCCCCGCCGGCTGCCAGTGGGGCATCTTCCTGCGCAACCACGACGAGCTGACCCTGGAGATGGTCACCGACGAGGAACGCGACTACATGTGGGCCGAGTACGCCAAGGACCCCCGCATGCGCGCCAACATCGGCATCCGCCGCCGGCTGGCCCCGCTGCTGGACAACGACCGCAACCAGATCGAGCTGTTCACCGCCCTGCTGCTGTCCCTGCCCGGCTCGCCGATCCTCTACTACGGCGACGAGATCGGCATGGGCGACAACATCTGGCTCGGCGACCGCGACGCGGTGCGCACCCCGATGCAGTGGACCCCCGACCGCAACGCCGGCTTCTCCTCCTGCGACCCGGGCCGGCTGTTCCTGCCCACCATCATGGACCCGGTCCACGGCTACCAGGTCAGCAACGTGGAGGCGTCCATGGCCTCGCCGTCCTCGCTGCTGCACTGGACCCGCCGCATGATCGAGATCCGCAAGCAGAACCCCGCCTTCGGCCTGGGCTCCTACACCGAGCTGCCGTCCTCCAACCCGGCCGTGCTGGCCTTCCTGCGCGAGGCCCCCCCGAACGGGGAAGGCGGGGACGACCTGGTGCTCTGCGTGAACAACTTCTCCCGCTTCGCCCAGCCCACCGAGCTCGACCTGAGCGCCTTCCAGGGCCGGCA
>NZ_JAESIF010000179.1:0-3055 GCF_016757295.1 Streptomyces sp. M2CJ-2
CTACGGGTTCCGTCCGAATCGCCGGGCTCACGACGCGGTGGCAGAGGTGCACCATTTCGCATCCCGCTCGTACGAGTGGGTGGTCGAGGGTGACATCAAAGCCTGCTTCGACGAGATCTCGCACTCCGCCCTTATGGATCGGGTGCGGGGGCGCGTCGGAGATAAACGCGTTCTGGCCTTGGTGAAGGCATTCCTGAAGGCGGGCATCCTCGATGAGGACGGCACGCTGGTGGATACCGACGCCGGAACTCCGCAGGGGTCGATTCTTTCCCCGCTGCTCAGCAATGTGGCTCTCTCGGTCCTGGACGAGTACATCGCCCAAGGACCGGGCGGGCCAGGAGCCAGCCCGTATGGAAGGGCAAAACGGCGCCGTCAGGGTCTGCCCAACTACCGCCTCGTGCGGTATGCGGACGACTGGTGCCTGCTCGTTTCAGGCACCAAGGCGCACGCCGAAGCCCTGCGGGAAGAACTCGCCGGGGTCCTGTCCACGATGGGCTTGCGCCTGTCGCCGGAGAAGACCCTGATCACCCACATCGACGAGGGCCTCAACTTTCTCGGATGGCGCATCCAGCGTCACCGGAAGCGAGGTACCGGCAAACGATACGTCTACGTCTATCCGGCCAAGAAGGCCCTGGTGACCATCATGGCCAAGGTGAAGACGGTCTGCCGGCGGAGCACGAACCTGCCGCTCGAAGACCTGCTGCGTCAGCTCAACCGGATGCTGCGGGGATGGACCGCGTACTTCAAGTACGGATGCTCGAATGCGACTTTCAGCTATCTGCGGGCCTACCTCTGGAAGGAGATCGTCAGATGGCAAGAGCGCAAGCACCGGCGGGTTCCCTGGAAGGTACTACGCCGACGCTACGGCATCTGGCCCGCCGAGGGCGGGATGGAACTGTTCGATCCGGCACGGGTGAGCGCCAAGCGCTACTACTACCGGGGAACACGTATCCCGACACCGTGGCCGAGCACAGCGTGAAGTGAACACGAGCCCAAGGGACTTGTGGAGAGCCCGGTGCGCTTAGCGGTGCACGCCGGGTTCGGGAGGCGACCCGGAGAAACGGGCTGGTCGTGAGGCCAGTACCGCGCTCCGGGTCGACCTCACTTGTTTCGGACGGAGGTGGAAGACCACCGTCGTCTCGCCGTCGTAGCGGCGAGGTGAAGCTGGAGGCAGCCTGAACCGGGGATCGCCGGGGAGGGCGAGAGCAGCCTCGACGAAGTCGGGTCGGCCCAGCACTGCCGGATGGGCCGGGCCCGGTGAGCGAGACGGGAAGGTATACGCGAGGAACCGGTGTTGTTACGCCTCTTGAGTTCTTGCCAGCTCCAATCCGGCGGATATGGGCTGGTCAGCGGTGCGCAACCGTCCGGAAGGGCGGTGAACTCCCGGTCCGGTATTGGCAGCTTGGGCCGGGAGGCCACGACGAAGGTCTACGGCGTAGTCGTGGCGAGGCCGCAGGGGCAGAGCCGGGTGCCTAACCCGTCAACCGAACAGCAGTGAACGTGGGAACCGCTCGTGTCCGCTCCCCGCGCCCTGGCCAGCCAGGCCGGACGGAGGGGATAGGCGCGATGCCTGCCGATGGGGGCGAGCGGGGCGGAGCCGTCGTGGTACTCGGAGCCGGGGAGAGCCCGGCACAGGGGGAAGGACGGCAGCGTGCCAAGCAAGGAGAGGGGTGCAATGCCCGAAGAAGCGCCGGTGAATACCGGCGCCGTGAGGTGGCCGGGTCCTGACTCGGCTCATCTCGCGGTACGGGAGATGCAGATCAAGTTGCACCGATGGGCGGGAGATGACGACTCCCGGCGGTTCGGTGACCTGTTCAACCTCGTTCACGACCCGGCGTTTCTGGTGCATGCGTGGGAGCGCGTGGCCGCCAACACCGGGGCGAGGACCTCAGGAATCGACCGGGCCACGGTGGCCCTGATCGAGACCTGGATCGGGGTCGAGGCGTTCTTGGAACACATCAGGGACGCGCTGAAGTCGGGCGCGTTCGAGCCGGTCGAAGTGCGACAGGTGATGATCCCGAAGACGAGCGGCAAGCTCCGCGCTCTGGGGATTCCCACGGTCGCCGACCGGGTGGTCCAGGCCAGCCTCAAAGCAGTGCTCGAACCCATCTTCGAGGCGGACTTCATGCCGTGCTCGTACGGGTTCCGCCCCAACCGGCGGGCACACGATGCGATTGCCGAGATCCACCACCTGTCCTCCGGGGCCAACAGGTTCCACTGGGTCCTGGAGGCAGACATCAAGGCGTGCTTCGACGAGATCGATCACACGGCCCTGATGGACCGCCTGCGGGCGAGGATCAAGGACAAGCGTGTCTGCACGCTGGTGAAGGCGTTCCTGAAGTCCGGGGTCATGACGACCTCCGGGGACCGGGAGGAAACACTGACGGGTACCCCGCAAGGCGGGATTCTCTCCCCGCTGCTGGCCAACATCGCGCTGTCCGCGCTGGACGAGCACTTCGCCCGGCAGTGGCAGCAGGAGATGGGCAGCTACAGGCGGCGGGTCACGCGCAGGAAGCACGGACTGGGCAACTGGCGGCTGATTCGTTTCGCGGACGATTTCGTACTGATGGTCTCCGGGGAACGCCGCCATGCCGAGGGCCTGCGCGAGGAGGTGGCCGGCGTGCTCGCCCCGTTGGGGCTGCGGCTGGCTCCGGAGAAGACCCAGGTGGTCCATGTCGATGAGGGCTTCGACTTCCTCGGCTTCCACATCCGCAGGCAGCGGAAACGAGGAACGCAGAAGCATTACGTCTACACCGAGCCGTCCAAGAAGGCGATCCAGTCGATCAAGGACAAGGTGAAGGACAGAACACGCAGATCAGACCTGCACAGGGAGGTGGACGAGCTGCTGGCCAGCCTCAACCGCACCTTGCGCGGGTGGGCGAACTACTTCCGGCACGGGGTGTCGAAGGCGGTGTTCAGCACGGTCGATGACCACGCGTGGCATCGCATCGTCCGCTGGATCTTCCACAAGCACTCCCGGCTCAGCTGGAGGGAACTGCGCCGCCGGTTCTGCCGACCGGGCAGTTGGAAGCTCATCTGCGACGGAGTCGAGTTC
>NZ_JAESIF010000018.1:0-129740 GCF_016757295.1 Streptomyces sp. M2CJ-2
GCCATTCTCGCAGGCCAGCCCGCGAATCCGCCGACCACGTGTGCCTACCTACTGATGAAGTCGGGGTGCAGGCCTCATGTGTGCTGAATCCGTTCTGGCGGGCCCTCCTCGAGGAGAACCGTTGGGCTTGTGAAGGGGAACGCCCGGCTTGACTTCAGGGCGACGGCAAAGGCGCACTCGGCGGACCGACGTCGGGTGCGAAGCCCGGAGCCGTGCGCCTATCGCGTGGGGTGATCAGCGGATTCGCCCCAGGGGTATGGGCGGCCCGCTCTGACGCTCGTCGGTCGTGACCGTTGTCGGCCCCGCCGTGTCAGCACGGCGACCGTCCGTCGGGGGCGGTCGCCGCTCCGACGCGTCATGCCCCAGCCGAAGCCGCGCGGCTGCGGCGGCACAGGGGCCGCCGGTGTAAAACCTTTCACTCGCATGGGCTGAAATCTGTCGTGTCTGCTGTAGACATGCGTACGCGGTGAGGTTAGCGTGTCTGCTGTATCCAGGAAGTCGGTGAGGCGTGGCAGACACGAACTGCCCGCGTGGAGACAGAGGTTCTGGCACGGCGGTGGAGTGGTGGGGCCAAAGAGGGTTTCGGGCTCCCTCGCTGACCGCCGGGCCTGGTGGCCGCAGGAGGGCTGCCGGCAGTACGCAGGAGTGAGAAGTTCGTCAGAAAAAAGAGAGAAGGAGGAGGACGCCATCAGGATCGCCCGGGCGGGAAGGGTCCGCCCGGGTGCCGCAGGCCCCCGGAACGGAAGGTGGTCCCACGGTCACGCATCCGCGATCCCCGCACTCTCCGCCCCCCGTCGGGGGCCGGTGCGGAAACAGAAGGCCGGCATCGCAGTAGGCCGGTCGATGGTGTTACAAATCCCTCGGGGCCTTGGTGCCGTACGGCACCAAGGCCCCTCGACGCATTCCCCATCAGAGGTGCAGATGACCACAGACACACCGCTCGACCCAATCGACGACGACGACTACCCCGCTTACACCATGGGACGAGCAGCGGAGATGCTCGGTACCACGCCCGCCTTCCTGCGGGCCCTCGGTGAGGCCCGGCTGATCACGCCGCTGCGCTCCGAGGGCGGCCACCGTCGCTACTCCCGCTATCAGTTGCGCATCGCCGCCCGCGCCCGGGAGATGGTCGACCAGGGCACCGCCATCGAGGCGGCCTGCCGCATCATCATCCTGGAAGACCAGCTGGAAGAGGCCCGGCGCATCAACGACGAACTGCGCCGCGGGGAGGTCGGGTCCAGCCACAAGGCGGACGCCTGACCCGCACCCGCACAGCGGACGGTGGCCCACCAGGCCCGCGGCCGGCAGCCGATCAGGCTGGGCATCGCGATCCGGCCTGGGAGGGCGGTCCGAGGAGACGGGGCACCGGCGCTGCCGTGTCGACGATCAGGCCGGCCATCGAGTCTCACCGTCCGGTCCGCACGCGATGTGCCGGGCGCGCAGGCCGCGGCTCACCGGGTGTCCTTCGTGGGAGCACCCGGAACCATGGTCGCCCTCGCCCTCCTCGCGCCGGGCCGACGCGGCTGTGGCCGCGGAACCGGGCGGGTGTGCCACCCGGAGCAGGGCACAGACCGACGGCGACGCTGTAAGAGATCGCGCCAACCTGCTCGACCGGCTGACGAGGTCGGGGAAACAAGCCGAATCGGGCTTTCGCTGCTGTCCTGGTACCGGCTCGCACCTCTCCCGTCGGTCAGATGGACATGGGGGCGCCAAGCATCGCGGAAGCCCGCTGGAGCGGGTCGACGATCCTCGCCGCTGAGGCCGCTGAGGCCGCTGAGGCCGCTGAGGCCGCTGAGGCCGCTGAGGCCGCTGAGGCCGCTGAGGCCTTGGGGACAGTGCGGCAGGTGAAGCCGAGCCGGGTCATGGCCCTGAGGACTTCGCCGTCGCTGAAATCACGGCGGTCCTGGCGGGTGATGACCTGGCCGACCTGCTTGGCGGGATAGTGGCGGCGCCCGATGACCACGGAGTCGCCGGTGACCGGCTCGGGTTTGACGCCCTTCATCGCTTCCAGCACGCCGCCCTTGGTGAGCTCGAACGGAAAGCGGGCGATGACACAACGCATGATGCCTCACAAGGAGAAGGGGAAGGGGCCGACCATGGTGTGGCGGTTCAGCGGGAGAGGGCGACGACGCCCAGGGCGTTGCCGTGCTCGTCGACCACGGGCAGGGCCCCGAGCCGCCGGTGGCGCATCGCGTGCTCGGCTTCGGCCACCGTGGTCAGCGGCAAGGCGAAGGGCCCGCCGTCGTCGGAGATGTCGCGCAGGCGGACCCGGTCGGTGTATCCGGGACTGTCCCGCACGGCGGTGAGCCGGGCCTGGGTGACCAGGTCGGTGTACTGGCCGTCCTCGTCACAGACGACGAGGTGACCCGTGCGGGCGGCGGCCATGACGGACAGCGCCACCTCGACGGTCATGGCGTCCCAGACCTGAGGCCCGGCCGAGTCCATGGCATCGGCAACCGTTCTGGGCACGGCGTTGGTGCTAGTTGAGCGGGAATGCATCTGGACCAGCGTCAAGAGGTGCCTCCTGCAGAGATGTGTCAGCTTCCTGATCAAGACGGTTCTAGGCCGCGTCGGAGACGGACCGTCGTGCGGGCGCGCGCCGGGTCGCCGAAACGGAGCGGCGCCGACCGCGTGAGGTGGCGCCACGCTTGGGGCGTTCGACCACCGGTGCGGTGATGACGACAGGGATGCCGGAGGGGGCCTGGGCACCGGTGATGCGGTGCAGGGCCTCCGCGCCCGCGCGGACCTGGGTGGTGTGCGGGACGATGCCGGCCATTGCCATGAGACGGGTCATGGCGCGGCGCTGGTTCGGGGTGACCAGGGTGACGACGCTGCCGGACTCGCCGGCGCGGGCCGTGCGGCCGCCGCGGTGGAGGTAGTCCTTGTGGTCGGTCGGAGGGTCGACGTTGACGACGAGGTCGAGGCTGTCGACGTGAATGCCGCGCGCAGCGACGTTGGTCGCCACCAGCACGCTGACGTGTCCGTTCTTGAACTGCGTCAGCGTACGGGTGCGCTGCGGCTGCGACTTGCCCCCGTGGAGGGAGGCGGCCCGCACCCCGCTGTTCAGGAGGTGCTCGGTGAGGCGGTCGACGGCGTGCTTGGTGTCCAGGAACATGATCACGCGGCCGTCGCGTGCGGCGATCTCGGTGACGGCCGCGTGTTTGTCGGCGCCGTGGACGTGGAGCACATGGTGCTCCATCGTCGTGACCGCGCCGGCCGACGGATCGACGGAGTGCACGACGGGGTCGCTCAGGTAGCGGCGCACGAGCAGATCGACGTTGCGGTCGAGAGTGGCGGAGAACAGCATGCGCTGACCCCCGGGGCGAACCTGGTCGAGCAGGGCGGTGACCTGCGGCATGAAGCCCATGTCGGCCATCTGGTCCGCCTCGTCGAGAACGGTGACCAAGACCTGGTCCAGCCGGCAGTCGCCGCGCTCGATGAGGTCCTTGAGGCGTCCGGGGGTGGCGACGACGATCTCGACGCCGCGGCGCAGCGCGCCGGCCTGCCTGCCGATCGGCATCCCTCCCACCACCGTGGCCAGGCGCAGCTTCACGGAGCGGGCGTACGGCGTGAGCGCGTCGGTGACCTGCTGCGCCAGCTCACGCGTCGGTACGAGGATCAGCCCCAGCGGCTGCCGGGCCTCGGCGCGCTGCCCGGCCGTACGGGCCAGCAGGGCCAGCCCGAAGGCGAGGGTCTTGCCGGAACCGGTGCGCCCCCGGCCCAGAACGTCCCGGCCGGCGAGGGAGTTCGGCAGCGTCGCGGCCTGGATCGGGAACGGGGCGGTCACGCCCTGGGAGCCGAGCGCGGCCAGCAGCTCCGTGGGCATGGCGAGATCGGCGAAGCTCGCCGCGGCGGGAAGCGCGGGGGTGATTGTCTTCGGGAGGGCGAACTCACCCTGCACCGCGGCGGGGCGGCGGCTGTGACCGTGGGAACGAACCGGTCCGCCGGAGCGGCTCGGGGACGATGAGCCGAACCGTTTGCCGTTCTTCCCGGGGGCGGTGCTGCCGTTCCGAGCGCGGGCGAAGCGGTCGTTCGTGCGTGTGCGGTTCATGCGGAACCTTCCTCGATGCGGCGCATATCAAGGAATTCCCGAGCAGTGCGCAGCATGGAGAATTGCAAGAACGGGCCGAGTGGGAAACGAAAATAAATCGTGCGCCAAAATGTGATCGAGGGGAGATTTTCTGGTTCCCCGAAAAGGAATCCGTGTGCGTAAGTCCGCGGATTCTTCGCAGTCGTCCCGCAGGCGAAACCACTACGGGAAGTGCATACAGCTGGGGCCCGCACCCCGAAGGATGCGGGCCCCAGCTGTAAGTGCGCGCCGACGTCAGGCGGGAACGATGTTCTCGGCCGTCGGGCCCTTCTGGCCCTGCGCGATGTCGAAGCTCACCTTCTGGCCTTCGAGCAGCTCGCGGAAGCCCTGGGCGGCGATGTTCGAGTAGTGGGCGAACACGTCAGCGCCGCCGCCGTCCTGCTCGATGAAGCCGAAGCCCTTTTCTGCGTTGAACCACTTCACGGTGCCAGTAGCCATGTCTTGTCTCCTTCGGGGCAGTGAGTCGGCATCCGCACTGCACGGACGCCGTGTCGCCGCGATGATCACCCCGCCCGGAAAAAGACCGGTGCCAAAAGGCGCTTCCAGTGGCGCAGAAGCCGACTGAGAAGAACTTGGAATTCGGGAACCACAACTGCAACTGAGACCGACAGTAGCACGTTGCGGCGGTCCGTGTGAGTTGAATAATTCTGCTCCGATCGTTCCTGCAAGGAAACTGCCCGCACGGTTTCGTAAAATCCTCACCCCGCGGATGCAGATATGCTGTTGTCCAGACCCTGCTGGCCCGTAAATCCCCGACTTAGGCCATGAGGACGACGGTCCGGACTGGTGAAGGCGGACAGGTGTACCGGGGCCCATTCCGATGTGTCCCGGCCGCCGTGAGTGGCAAGTGGAGGGCGACGTCGGCGACCAGCCGCCGGTCCGGAGCGGCACGCTGCTGCGGGCACCGGCGGACCCTGCGTAGCGGTTCAGCCGCAGGACAGGCCCTGGAGGCCGACCACGCGCAGCGGGCGCTTCCGGATCGGGACGGTTGCCGGGGTTGCTGTACTTCGCTGCTGCACAGCAACCCCGGCAGTTCGCGATGGCTGCGCCCGTCGCTCAGGCCCGCGCGTAGGTGAGGCAGTCGACTTGCTCGTGCTCGTAACCGACGGTGATGGATGGGGCATGGCACTCCAGTCCGGTGTTGTGCCGACAGTCGGCCATCTTGCACGCGCCGACCCGGCCGGTGACGGACGGCTCTCCACCCTCCATGTCCGCGCTCATGAACGTGTCACAGACGGGGGTGCTGGCGTCTCCTACGGTGATCGCCACGGCGTGGCAGGTGTGGTCGTGGTTGTAGGCGCAGCTCTCGGCCGCGCATTCGCTGATGACTGGCAGTTGCATGACGGGCGTGGCTGCCATGAGGGGGCCTGCTTTCTTGAGGTGCTGTACGGGACGGTCGCCGTGGTGGTGGCCCTCCCCGGGCGACGTGGCACACCGCCGCCACGATCAACGGTCACTGCTCCGGCTTGCCGGACCGGCGCCTCAGCTCATCCACGTCCCGCCGAAGCCTGGCGATCTCCTCCTGGAGCTGTCGCAGGTGGTCCCTGATTTCCTCCGCGGTTTCCTCCGCAACTGCGGCGCGGGCGCGAGGCTCCGGCGGCGGTGCGTAAGGATGGGGTGCCGGACAGCAGCCACGGGGTGGCGGGTGCGAATGTGGACATAGTGGTGCCAGGGGTCGTGTCCACACCAACGGCTCACGGAACGCTCCCTTCCCGGTTTCCACTTTCCGCGATGTTCGGTGTGGGCGCACTTCGGCTGGGGGCAGACGGCCTGAGGCCGACAAGCCGAACGCTTCCCTCTTCCCAGAGGGATGGGGCGATCGTCCCTCTCGGTGTGGTCCGTACAGCCGTGGACGTCGACGATGATCGGAGCGGTCCCTGGCAGCCACCGGGCGCCGGGCTGGAGATCGACGACGAGGGCCACGCCGGCTGCCCCGCCCCTGGCGCACGTCTACGGTTCGCCCGGGCAAGGTTTCCGTACCGGTGAAGATCGTCGGCCACCCCCGGCTCAAGGCCATGCAGAGGTGGGCGAAGATTTTTCGCGCGACTCGTATCGCACGTCCGTCGACGCCGCCGACGGTCCAGCGGCTCCGGCCGCGGGCCTCGCCCAGGGCTCGGGCCGTCCGCCGGGCCCGAGCCGGCCCGGGGTCGGCCAGGTCGGCGTGCCGTTTCCGGTTGGGGCATACGAGGCACAAGTGGCGCGCTGCCGGGTGATGTCCCATAGTGGACCGGACGTCACAAGGAGCAGGCTGCTCGATGAAGAGCGCCTGCGTCGCCTCGCGGCGGCCGGGACCGAAGTGCTGGGCCCCGTTCAGGGACCCGCCCGGGTAGCCCGCCCTCACTTCCGACAGCACAGCTGACCTCACCAGCGGCGCCACTCCCGACAGCACCCGCGACACCGACCGCGGCCGCGTGCGACAGCACGACGGTCGCCGGACGCCGGTGAGGGGTCGCTGGACACCCGGCCGAAGAACTCGTCGCGCGATGCATCCGAGAAGCCGCTCACCCGGAAGCCGGGCCCCACGTGTGTGACCGGGGTCCCCACGAAGGGAGTTCCGATGACGAACTCGCGCAGCAGGAAGATCGCCACCGCCACCGCCAGTGCCTGCGTCCTGTCCCTCGCCGTGGCCGTCCCCGCCTCCGCGGAGGGTGCGGCGCAGGAGGACGGCAAGGCGTCCGTGTCCGTCTTCCACGGCGTTCCGGGCCTCACCGTCGACGTGTACGCCAACGGGAACGAGCTGCTTCCCGACTTCAAGCCCGGCACCCTGACCGCACCCTGGTCCCTGGACCCGGGCACCTACGACATCGAGGTCTTCGCCGACGGCAAGGGCCCCGACGGCGAGCCCGCCATCCGGAAGAGCGTCGAGATCCCGGCCGGGGCGAACGCCACGCTCGCAGCCCACCTCGACGCACAGGGCACCCCCGTGCTCACCGCGTTCGTCAACGACACCTCCAAGGTCCCGGCCGGCCAGTCGCGGCTGACCGTCCGTCACGTGGCCGCGGCACCCGCCGTGGACGTCCGCGCGGGCGGCAAACCGATCATCGAGGGCCTGACCAACCCGAACGAAAAGTCGCTCGAGGTGCCCGCCGGCACGGTGAACGCCGATGTCGTCCTGGCCGGGACCGACACCGTGGTCATCGGCCCTGCCGACCTCGACCTCGCCGAGGGCGCCAACACGGTCGTCTACGCCTGGGGCAGCGCCAAGGACAAGAATCTCGCGCTGAAGACGCAGACGATCAGCAGCATGGAGTCCGCGCCGCGCGGTGTGAACGCCGGTGAGAGCGGCGCGATGGCCGCCGACAACGAGTCCGCCACCCTCTGGCTCGCCTGGGGCGCCACGGGTGCCGTCGCGGTCGCCGGTCTGCTGGCCGCCCGCCGCCGGTACACCCGGAGCGACTGACGGCCATGCCTCCCTCCCCCAGGGGCGGGCGGCCCTCCGCGGCGGCCGTCAAGGCCGCCGCGGTGGTCGCCGTCGTCCTGGCGGCGCTGCTGTTCTGGTCGCTGTGGCCGTCCGGAGCCTCGGTGCCGTCGGACTTCGGCACCCGGCCGAGGGCCCAGGAGCCCACGGCCAGGCCCTCGGCCGGGGTCCACGACAGTGGGCCGGGCGAGACGGAGAACGCGTCCGGCCCCGTACCCGAGCCGACGGCGCTGCGCGTCCCACGGGTCTCTCTGGACGCCCGGCTCCAGGACGTCGGCGTCAAGGACGACGGAACGGTGGAGATCCCCGACAGCGTGGGGCAAGCCGGCTGGTACCGCTACGGCCCCGCGCCGGGCGCCCCCGCCGGATCCGCCGTCCTCATCGGCCATGTGGACCACCGCACCGGCGACCTGGGTGCTTTCGCCAAGCTGTACGAGGTCCGGAAGGGCGACGACGCGACCGTCACCCGCGAGGATGCGCCCCCCGTGAGGTACAAGGTGACGGCCCGCGAGGTGGTCGACAAGGACAGGCTCCCCGACGAGGTGTTCCGGCGCCACGGACGGCCGGTCCTGACCCTGGTCACCTGCGCGCCCCCGTACGACCGCGAACGCGGCGGCTACCAACGGAACTTGCTGGTGTACGCCGTTCTCGCCCAGGAGCGCGACCAGGGGTGACCGGCAACGAGGCCCACGGCCAGGACCCCCGCCGACGAACTGGAGGCGGTGGCCTGATGGGCCATCAGCGCAAGCGGAACCCCAACGGCGCCGGCACCATCACCAAGCGCAAGGACGGCCGCTTTCAGTGCGCGGTCCACGTCCTCCAGCCGGACGGCACCCGTGCCCGCAAGTTCGCCTACGGCAAGACCTGGGCCGAGTGCGATGCCAAGCGTCGGGAACTGCTCGACAAGGTCGACCAGGGCGTGCCCGTGCCGACCCGGTCGGCCAGGCTCGCCGAGTGGCTGCCGTACTGGCCGGACAACGTCATCAAACCCCGGCGCAAGCTCAGCACGTACGACAAGTGCGAAGCGCACGTCCGGCTCTACCTGGTGCCGCTCCTCGGCGCGAAGCGGCTCGAATCGCTGGGCGTCGCCGCCGTGCGCCGCTTCCTGGTCCGCCTGGAGGAGAAGACCACTGCGGCGACGGCCAAGGAGGCACACCGCGTGCTGCGTTCGGCGCTGTCCTCGGCGTGCCGCGAGGAGCTGATCACGCGGAACGTCGCCAGGCTCGTCGAGCCTCCTCAGCGGGGGAGACCTGGCGCGAGTCGGGCTACGTCTTCACCACCCGCACCGGCCGCCCGATCGAGCCGCGGAACGTCTACCGGTCCTTCACCCGCGTCGCCCGGTCCGCCGGCCTCCGGGTGATCCGGCTGCACGACGCCCGGCACGGCGCGGCCACACTCTTCACGGTGGCCGGGGTCGCACCCCGCGTGGTGATGGAGATCCTGGGGCACTCCCAGATCAGCATCACCATGGATGTCTACACGCACGTCGTGCAGGACACGCAGCGCGAGGCCATGAGCCCCATGGACCGGCTGCTCAGGAAGAGGCGTCCCGGTCGTCGGTGACCGTCCTCGTTGATGTCAGACGTGGATGTCGAAGGCCCCGGACCGTGATCGGTCCGGGGCCTTCGCGCTGGTGCCCCCGGCAGGATTCGAACCTGCGACACCCGCTTTAGGAGAGCGGTGCTCTATCCCCTGAGCTACGAAGGCGAGGGCGTCCCCCGTGAGGAGGTGAGCCCACTGGTCGGACATGGTGCGCGGTGCTCCGCGGTCTTGCTCGGTTGCGTGGCGCGGCGTACCGATGACCGACCAGGGACAGCGTAGCGGATACGTGCCGGTGAGGGTCGTCGGTATAGGGCAGGGAGTGGGGGCGGGGCCCGGGATGGCAGGGTGTCCCGCCCGGGCCCCGCCCGCCCCACTCGTCCCCGTCAGGGTGTGATGAGGATCTTTCGGCCCTGGCCCGCTGCGAACTGGGCCAGTGCCTCCGGGTAGCGGTCGAGTGGGATGCGGTCGCTGATGAAGACGTCCGGGTCGAGTACTCCGGTGGCGAAGAGGTCCGCGGCGCGTTCGAAGCTGTGCAGGACGGCCATGGAGCCGGTGATGGTGATCTCCTGGTTGTAGATGCGGTACGGGTCGATCGTCACGCGGGTCGCGTAGTCGGCGACGCCGAACTGCAGGAAGGTGCCGGCCTTGGCCACGCGGTCCAGGCCGTCCTGGATGGCGGCCGCGTTGCCGGTCGCGTCGATGACGACCTCCCAGCCGTTCGGCCGCTGGAACTCCTCCGCCGAGGCGGCCGCCCTCGAGCAGCCCAGCTTCTCGGCGGTGGCGAGGCGTTCGGGGTTGACGTCGATGACGTCCACGGAGGCGGCGCCGGTGCGTTTGGCGAGCTCCAGCATCATCAGGCCCATGGTGCCGCTGCCGTAGATGAGCACATGCGCTCCCACCTTGGCGTTGAGCACGTCGTATCCGCGGACCGCGCAGGACAGCGGTTCGATGAGGGCGGCGTCGGCCGTTTCGACGTGGTCGGGCAGCTTGACGCAGTTGGCGACGGGGGCGACGGCGTACTCCGCGGCGCCGCCGGTGACGGTGACGCCGATCGCGGCCCACCTCTCGCAGAGGTTGTTGCGGCCGTGGCGGCAGTAGCGGCACTCGTTGCAGTACAGGGAGGGGTCCACGGCGACCCGGTCGCCGACGGAGAGTTCGGTCACCGCGCTGCCGACGCCGACGACCTCCCCGGCGAACTCGTGGCCGGGGACGATGGGCAGCTTCGGCGCGAACTCGCCCTGGAGGATGTGCAGGTCCGTCCCGCACAGCCCGCAGGCGGCCACGTCCACCACGACGTCGCGAGGTCCCGGGGTGGGGTCGGGGACCGTGGTGACGGTGACCTTGCCGGGGGCTTCGATGAGGGCGGCTTTCACTTGACTGCTCCTAGGGACAGACCGCGGACCAGCTTGTCCTGGGCGGCCCAGCCGGCGATGAGGACGGGCAGGGACACCAGGGTGGCGGCGGCGCACAGACGGGCGAGGAAGAGGCCCTCGTTGGTGATGAACCCGACGAGGAACACCGGGGCGGTGGAGGCGTTGGTGGCGGTGAGGTTGACGGCGAACAGGAACTCGTTCCAGCTGAAGATGAAGCAGATCAGCGCGGTGGCGGCGACGCCGGGCATGGCGACGGGGGCGACGATGCGCAGCAGCACGGTGGGGAGTCCGGCGCCGTCGACCTCGGCGGCCTCCAGGATCTCCTTGGGGACTTCGGCGAGGAAGGAGCGCATCATCCACACCGCGATCGGCAGGTTCATGGCGGTGTAGAGGACGATCAGCGTCCAGACGTTGTCCAGCATCCCGGCGTCCTTGGCGATCAGGTACACCGGCAGCAGCGCCGCGATGACGGGCAGGAACTTCGTCGACAGGAAGAAGAACATCACGTCGGTCCACTTCTCGACCGGCTTGATGGACAGCGCGTAGGCCGCCGGAATCGACAGGGCGAGGACGAGGAGCGTCGAAATGACGCTCGCCATGGCCGAGTTGAGAAGGTACGGCGTGATGTCCCGGCCCAGCAGCAGTTCGTACTGGTCCAGGGTGAAGGGCGCGAGCAGGCTGGGCGGGTTGGTGGCGGCGTCGGCCTCCTGGTGGAAGCTGGTCAGCACCATCCAGGCCACCGGGGCGAAGAAGACCAGGGTGGCGAGCCAGGCGACGAAGGCCCACACCGGGCTCAGCCGCGGTGAGTCGCCCTGACCGCCCTGGTCGCCCTTGCGGCGGAGGAACTTCTTGAGCCCGGCCGCGGGAGCGGCGGCCGGCGCCGCTTGGGTGGTGGTCACCGGGAGACCTCCTCGCGGAACAGCGACGCGATGGTGCGCAGGGCGAACGTGGCGACGACGATGGAACCGATCACCACGACCACGCCGGCGGCGGCCGCCTCGCCGTACTCGTACTTGCGGAACATGGTCAGGTAGATCTCGTAGGGGAGGTTGGTGGTCTGCGAGCCGGGGCCGCCCTGGGTGATGGTGAAGACCGCGTCGAAGGTCTGCACGACGTAGATGGTGCCGAGCAGGACGCCCAGTTCGATGTACTGCCGCAGGTGGGGCAGGGTGATGTGACGGAAGGTCTGCCGGGCCGAGGCGCCGTCGACCCGGGCGGCCTCCAGCACGTCGCCGGGCTGGGCCTGGAGCCCGGCCAGCAGGATGAGCATCATGAACGGGGTCCACTGCCACACCAGCGCGACGACGACGGCCGGCATCGCGGAGTTCGACACCCAGTCGACGGTGGGGCCGTTCTCGGCTCCGAAGAGGCGGTACACCGCGTTGAGGGTGCCGTTGAGGAGGCCGTAGTCGGGGTTGTAGATGGCGTGCTTCCACAGCAGCGCGGCGGCGACGGGCATCACCAGGAACGGTGTGATGAGCAGGGTGCGGGCCAGTCCCCGGCCGGGGAAGCGGCGGTCGAGGAGGAGCGCCAGCCCCAGTCCGAGGACCACACTGAGGATCACCACCGAAGCGGTGAGCACGATGGTGTTCAGTACCGCCGTGCGCAGCCTCTCGTCGGTGAAGACGAAGCCGTAGTTGGACAGGCCGGTGAAGTGCCGTTCGCCCGGCTTGAGGATGTTCCACTGGAAGGTCGAGATGACGAGCGTGGCCACGAACGGCAGCTGGGTCACGACGATCGTGAAGACCAGCGCCGGCAGCAGGGGGATGCGCCGCCGCCATCTGTGCGGTGTTTCCCGCTTGCCTGGCCGGTGCGGAGGGTCTGTGCGCACCGCTCGGGGTGCGGGAGTGAGCGTGGTCATGAGGGGTCCTTGAGCCGGCCGGTCGCAGCCGATCGCGGCCGGGGATGGGGAAGCGGTGCCCGGTCGGCCGAGGGCTGACGGGCAGCGTCCGCCGATGCGGTGGGAGTGCGTGCCGGGCACCGCGACGGGGGCGGACGCTGCCCGTCAGGTCTCCGGTGTCCGACGGGCGGGAGGAGTCACCGGAGAGTCACCGGGGGAGTCACCGGTAGTTCTTGGCGACTTCCTCCGCGAGCTTCTGGCCGTTGTCCAGGGCCTTGTCCACGCTGGTCTTGCCCGCGATGGCCGCGGAGATGTCCTGCGTCACCTTGGTGCCGAGGTCCTGGAACTCGGGGACGGCCACGAACTGGACGCCCACCGTGGGCCGCGGCTGCACACCGGGGTTCGTCGGGTTCGCCTGCTCGATGGACTTGACGGTGATGTCGCCGAAGGCCGCCGACGCCTCCTTGTACTGGGGGATCTCATAGGTGCTGGCCCGCTTCCCGGCGGGAACGCGCGACCAGCCCAGCTTCTCGCCGACGAGCTTCTCGTACTCCTTGCCGGACGCCCAGAGCATGAACTTCGAGGCGGCGTCGGCCTTCTTGGTGGTCTTCGGCATCGCCCACGCCCAGGTCCACAGCCAGCCGGAGCTGTCCGTCCTGTCCACCGGCGCGTAGGCGTAGCCGACCTTGCCCGCGATCTTGCTGGAGCTGGGGTCCTCCAGCGGTCCCGCCGCACTGGTCGCGTCGTACCACATCGCGACCTTGCCCTGGCTCATCGCGTTGAGGCACTCGGTGAACCCGGACTGCGCGGCGCCCGACTGACCGTGCTTCCTGACCAGATCGACGTAGAAGTCGGTCGCCTTCTTGAACTCGGCGCTGTTGACCTGGGCCTTCCAGTCCTCGGTGAACCAGGTGCCGCCGAAGGTGTTGACCACGGTCGACAGTGACGCGCCGAGTTCGCCCCAGCCGGCCAGGCCGCGCAGACAGATGCCCTTCATACCGGGGCGCGCGCCGTCGGCCTCGGCGGCGATGTCGGCGATCTGCTGCCAGGTCGGCCTCTCGGGCACGGTGATGCCCTTCTCCGCCATGACCTCCTTGTTGTACATGAGGAAGGACGACTCGCCGTAGAACGGAAGCGCGTACAGCTTGTCGTCGTCGCCGGACAGGGACTGGACCATGGGCTTGAGCAGGTCGTCCTTGTCGAAGGCGGAGTCCTTCTCGGCGTAGGAGCTCAGCTCCTGCAGCCAGCCGTTCTCGTTCCAGATGGGCACCTCGTAGGCGCCGATGGTGGCGACGTCGTACTGGCCGGCCTGGGTGGCGATGTCCTGGGTGACCTTGTCGCGCAGTTCGTTCTCGGGAAGGATCGTGAAGTTGACCTTGATGCCGGTGTCCTTGGTGAAGGTGTCCTTCGTCAGCTTCGCTATGTCCTCCATCTGCGGGTTGCCGACCATGAGGACGTTGATGCTCTCGCCTCCGGCTTCCGAACTCGACCCGCCGGCCCCGCTGCACGCGGCCAGCAGTGAACCGGCGGAGACGGCGACGAGCACGGCGCGGGTGGTTCTCCGGACTCGGGTGGTCTGGTGGGTGGGCATGGTTGGCTCCAGAGGTGTTCGAGGGCGTGGAAGGCCCGCGCCCGGTCGGGCGAGTGGCGAGTGCGTGGTGAGTGGTGCGTGGTGGGTGGTGCGTGGCGTGTGTGGAGGGGAGAGCCGCGGGTCAGGCCCGGATGACCTGTGGTCCCAGGAGGACGTAGCGACGGGCTTCGGAGGCGGGGAGCCCGGTGTCGGTGACGATCGCCTCCAGGTCCCCGATCCCGGCGAAACGGCAGAAGCTGGCCGCTCCGAACTTGCTGTGGACGCCCGAGAACACCCGGCGTCGGGAAACGGCCATGACCCGTGTCTTCACATCGCTCACCGCGGGGTTCGGAGTGGTGAGCCCCCATTGGCGGGAGATGCCGTTCGCGCCGACGTAGGCCAGGTCGATGACGAGGTCGGACAGCGTGTGGGTCACCCAGTGGTCGACGGTCGCCAGCGTGGCGCCGCGGACGCGGCCTCCGAGCAGCAGCACGGTGATGTTCTCGACGGAGGCCAGGGTGCCGGCCGCGGCGAGGGAGGAGGTGATCACGGTCAGCGGCCGGTCGCGCGGCAGGCCGGCGGCGATGAGCTGCGGGGTGTAGCCCTCGTCGATGTACACCGTCTTCGCGTCACCGAGCAGCTCCACGGCTGCGGCGGCGATCCGCGACTTCTCCCTGACCTGGCTGGTGGTGCGGTAGGAGAGCGTCGTCTCGAAACCGGCGCTCTCGACGGGGTAGGCGCCGCCGTGGGTCCGTCGCACCAGCCCGTGAGCCGCCAGCAGGTTCAGGTCGCGCCGTACGGTTTCCTTGGAGATGCCCAGGTCGGCGGCCGTCCTGGCGACGTCCACCGAGCCGTCCCGGCGCGTCACTTCCAGGATGGAGCGTCGGCGTTCTTCGGCGTCCACGGTGACACCCCCCTGCACGACTCAGGCCGACACCCGGTCGGGCCGTTTCCGGTGTGGCGCGATCGCGCCCCACAGAGTCCGTCCGTTCGGACTCTTGCGGACTATTTATGGCTACGCCCAGGGTTATGACCAGGCAAAACGTCATGCGTTCCGTGACCGGATGTGCCCGCTTCGCGGGGCCTGTTCCCGCAGACAGGGGCCTTCTTCGGCCAAAAACGGAGCATGATCCTCACCCGGTCCGCCCGGAACGGTGCCCGTTCGCTGCCCGCTTCCTTTCCGCGCCGCCTGTTTTCCGACGGTGGAAGTGAGCCCCCGCCCGCCCGGCCGGGCATCCGCGAGGGCCTCGGACGAGGGTTCAGCCTCGGGTGATCCGCACTCGGTACTCCGGCGTTCTCGAGCCCGATCCGGAGCCGGAACCGGAGCCCGTGTCAAAGGCCGAGTCCGTGTTCGGGGTGGTCGGCTCCAGCACCTTGACGCGGATTCCCGCCTTGCGGTCGATGAAGGTCTCGCCGGGGGTGAAGGTGGCGTCGGAGAGTTCCGCGTGGACGTTGGGGCTACGGGTGCAGCCGCCGCTGCCCCGGCGGGAGTCGTAGACGGTGACGGGACCCATTCCGGTGTCGACGTCCGCGTCGACCTTGTAGATGAGGACGCCGGGGCGGCACACCGCCTCGTCGTTGCCCGCCCGGGTACGGAACTCGACGGCGTAGCCGGAGCCGGTGTCCAGCGGGAGGAAGACGAGTTTCGGGCCGCCCGACTCGGCCAGCGGCGTCAGGGTGTGCTCGCTGGTGCCCTTGCCCGCCGCGCAGTGCACCTGGGGCGCGTCCAGCCAGCCCAGTTTCCACTTGTGCCAGCCGAGCAGGTCGTTGTTGGCGCCCCAGTCCTCGCTCATGATGTCCCAGTGGCCCACGGCGCCACCGCCCTCGGCCGTGTAGAGGTCGGGCAGGCCGAAGACGTGGCTGTTCTCGTGGGGGAGGACGCGGTAACCCGTGCGGTCCAGGGAGCCGGAACCGTCGTCCTGGCGGGAGTAGACGAACGACGCGTTGGCGACGGGGACGCCGTCCGCCGTCGGGGCCTCCGCGTTGCCGGCGAAGGTCACCGACAGGACCGTGTCCAGGGCGGAGGGCCCCGCGTTCGGGGTCACCAGTACGTTCACCAGGTCGTACGCACCGAAGTCCACCTTCGGATCCGCCTCCGCCACGAGGTCCCGGACCAGTTCGCGGTAGTCGGGGTCGAAGGGGGCGCCGCGCTCTATGCCGTAGTCCCGGAACGACTTGGGCATCCGCAGCCAGCCGGATATCGGCAGCTCGGGGCGGTAGTCGAGGCGGCCGTAGGAACTGGTCCGGAACCACTCCTGCGTCTGCGGGAAGAACTCCCGGTAGCGGTCGAGGGCATCGCCCTCGCCGGGGGCGTCCGAGAAGTCGATCATGAGGGTGAGGGCGCGGACGGTGCCGGTGGAGCGGGCGTAGCCGGCTTCCGTGGGGATGCCCTCCGACATCTGCACCTCGCGGGCGCTGCTGATCATGCACGGGCCGTGTGAGGAGGTGGGGGCCAGGGCGCTGGGGCCGGCGCCGGGGGCCGAGGTGTACGGGGAGAGGTGGCCGTTGCCGGCCGAGGGTATGGCGGTGAGGGTCAAAGCGGTCACGGACGCCAGGGCGGCCAGTCGGCGCGGGGATATCCGGCTGCTGGTCGACTGCGACTGCATGCGGGGGACCTCCGCTCCACACGGCAGCCGCCGGTCTCCGGCTGCACCCTTTCGATCACCCTCTGTCGCGGGGTACGCGGACGCGCGTTGGAGGGGCCGATCGTGCGGTTTCCGGGCGGGAGGGAGGGAGGGGAGAGGGGAGAGGCGGCGGCGGACGTCCGCGTGGGTGTGACTCAGTTCACATCGAGAGTTTCCCGGGTGGGAAATAAGCGGGGACTGCTTCCCCGTTTGGATCTGTGTTCGCGTGAAACGGGGAGTTCTTCCCCGGATCGCGAGAGCGGGCAGAACATCAGCGAGCAGAGCGCCGGTGAGCAGAGCGTCGGCGAGCAGAACGACAGGAGTGCATCGTGCGGACCGCCCCTTCCATATCGCGCAAGGTGTCCCGGCCCCGTGCCGACGCCCTGCGCAACCGGGAGCGGATCGTCACCGCCGCCCGGGAGATGTTCGTCGAGTTCGGCCCCGACGTGCCGTTCGACGACATCGCCCGCCGGGCCGGCGTGGGCAATGCCACGGTGTACCGCAACTTCCCCGACCGCGACGCGCTGGTGCGCGAGGTCGTGTGCGCCGTGATGGACCGTACGGCGGAGGCGGCCGAGCGTGCACTCGCCGAGACCGGGGATGCCTTCGAGGCGCTGGAGCGCTTCGCGCACACCGCCGCCGATGAACGGATCAGCGCGCTGTGCCCGATGATCGCCGGCACCTTCGACCAGAACCACCCCGACCTGGGGGCCGCACGTGTACGTGCCGAGGGGCTCGTCGCACAGATCATGGACCGCGCCAAGGCCGCGGGTCAGCTCCGTGCCGACGTGGACTTCGGTGATCTGCTGGTCGGTATCGCCCAGCTCAGCCGGCCGCCGGCCGGTACGGGGTGCCTCGACGCCGACCGGTTCGTCCACCGCCATCTTCAGCTGTTCCTGGACGGGATGCGGGCCCCGGCCCGCGGCGTCCTGCCGGGCGCGGCGGTGACCGTGGAGGACCTGCGCGCGCGTTGAGCGCTCCCTGACCGAGATTCGATCCGAGTTCCAGACCGACTTTCAGGCCGAGTTCCAGACCGAGTTCCAGCCGAGTTCCAGACCGAGATCCGTAGAGCTGCCTCAGCGGCCGTCCTCCGTGGGCGAGTCGTTCCCTGACGACATCGTTTTTTCATCGCAAGCTCTGAATTTTCCGTCACGAAGTCCCGAAGTGGGTATCCCCATGACTGAAACAGCGTCAAAGTCCCCCGGCGTACCGGGAGCACGGAACACGCCAGGAGCACAGAACTCACCGGATGCACGGAACGCACCGGACGCCAACCGCTGGAAAGCGCTCGTCTTCATCGCGCTCGCCCAGCTGATGGTCGTCCTGGACGCCACCATCGTGAACATCGCCCTGCCCTCCGCCCAGCAGGACCTGGGCATCTCCGACGGCAACCGGCAGTGGGTCGTCACGGCCTACGCCCTCGCCTTCGGCGGACTGCTCCTCTTCGGTGGGCGGATCGCCGACCTGTGGGGCCGCAAGCGGGCCTTCGTGCTCGGCCTGAGCGGCTTCGCCGCGGCCTCCGCGCTGGGCGGCGCGGCCACCGACGAGGCCATGATGTTCGGCGCCCGCGCGCTGCAGGGCGTGTTCGGCGCGCTGCTCGCGCCGGCCGCGCTGTCCCTGCTCGCGGTGATGTTCACCGACGGCAGGGAGCGCGCCAAGGCGTTCGGCATCTACGGTGCGATCGCGGGTGGCGGTGGCGCCGTCGGCCTGATCCTCGGCGGTTTCCTCACCGAGTACCTGGACTGGCGCTGGACGTTCTTCGTGAACATCCCGTTCGCCGTCGTCGCCGCGGCCGGCGCGTACTTCGTCATCCGTGAGCCGAAGGGCGGCCGCAACCGCTCGCCGCTGGACATCCCCGGCGTGGTGCTGTCCACCCTGGGCCTGGTCGCGCTCGTCTACGGCTTCACCCGCGCCGAGTCCGAGGGCTGGAGCGACTCGCTGACCGTCGGCATGTTCGTCGCGTCGGCCGTCCTGCTCCTGACGTTCGTCCTGGTCGAGTCCCGGGTCAGGGCGCCGCTGCTGCCGCTGCGCGTGATCACCGAGCGCAACCGCGGCGGGGTCTACCTCTCACTCGGGCTGGCGGTCATCGCGATGTTCGGCCTGTTCCTCTTCCTGACCTACTACCTGCAGGTCGTGAAGGGCTACTCGCCGGTCAGGACCGGCTTCGCCTTCCTGCCGATGGTCGCGGGCATGATCACGGGCTCCACCCAGATCGGCGCCCGCCTGATGACCCGGGTCGCGCCCCGGCTGCTGATGGGCCCCGGCTTCCTGGTCGCCGCCGTCGGCATGCTGCTGCTGACCCGGATGGAGATCGGCACCTCCTACGTCGCCGTGCTGCTGCCCGGCATGCTGCTGCTCGGTCTCGGCATGGGTACGGCGTTCATGCCGGCCATGTCGCTGGCCACCCAGGGCGTCGAGCCCCGGGACGCAGGCGTCGCCTCCGCGATGGTCAACACCTCGCAGCAGGTGGGCGGCGCGATCGGTACGGCCCTGCTGAACACGATCGCGGCCTCGGCCACCACGTCCTACATCGCCGACCACATCGGCGGCGCCGCGAGCCGGTCCCAGCAGCAGGTGGTGCGGCTCGAGGGCATGGTGCAGGGCTACACCAGCGCGATCTGGTTCGCCGTCGGCATCCTCGTCCTGGCCGCGCTCGTCGCCCTGGCCCTGGTCGACGCGGGCCGCCCGGGAACCACGGTCACCGGGTCCTCCGACGGGGCCGGCCGGGGTGCGGGGGGCGCCGAGGGCGCTCAGGAGGAAGCGGCGGTGCCGGTCGTCGCCCACTGACCGGCCGCCCTTTCGGGCCACCCGTACGGATGAGGAGGGGACGCCTCGTCCGTACGGCTCCCAGGACCTGCCCCGGCTCCCGCGCTCAGCGGAGCCAGGGCAGGTCCGCACCCGCTTCGCTGGGCTGGAGTCCCTCGGCGACGATCTCCATGATCTCGCCGAGGGACTTCTGCTGTTCGGGGGTGAGCCGGTCGAGGAGCGCCTGCCGCACGGCGTTCACGTGACCGGGCGCGTGCCGGCGCAGCACCTCGAAACCCTCGTCCGTCAGTACGGCGAACTGGCCGCGCTTGTCGGAGGGGCACTCCTCGCGGCGCACCCAGCCGTTCTTCTCCAGGCGGGCCACGGCGTGCGAGAGCCGGGAGCGGGTGATCTTCGCCAGCATCGCCAGCTCGGTCATCCGCAGCCGCCGCTGCGGTGCCTCGGCGATTTTGACCAGCAGGCTGTAGTAGAGGTGCGGCATGCCCGCGTCCCGCTGGAGCTGGCGGTCGAGGTGGTCCTCCAGGAGGGTGCTGGCCTCGATGTACGAGCGCCAGACGCGCTGTTCCTCGTCGTTGAGCCAGCGCGGTTCGTCGGTGTGCGCCGGGCCGGGGGCCGACCCCGGGGCCGATGCGGAGGTGGGTGCCGTCGTCATGTACTCCACTGTACGACGCTTCTGCTTGAAGGTTAAACAAAATTACGATAGGGTTTGTGGAAGAGGTTGAGGTTTCAAGTAAAAACCGTGCCAGCCCATGGCAGTCCGTGTCAGTCCATGACGGATCTGCGCCGATCACCGGAAGGAGTCGCAGCCATGACCGCCGCCACTCAGGAACGCATGCCCGCGCTGTACCTCAGCCACGGCGCCCCGCCGCTGGCCGACGACCCCATCTGGCCCGGTCAGCTGGCCGCCTGGTCCGCCGGACTGCCCCGCCCGAAGGCGATCCTCGTCGTCTCCGCCCACTGGGAGGAGGCCCCGCTCGCCCTCGGCGCCACCGAGACGGTCCCCCTCGTCTACGACTTCTGGGGCTTCCCCGAGCACTACTACCAGGTGAAGTACGGCGCCCCCGGCGCTCCCGCGCTCGCCGAATCCGTACGCAAGCTGCTGCGCGCCCCCGGTACTCCTGTGCAGGACGTTCCCGACCGGGGGCTGGACCACGGCGCCTACGTCCCGCTGGTCGAGATGTTCCCCGGGGCCGACATCCCGGTGCTCCAGGTCTCCATGCCCACGTTGGACCCGGTGAGGCTCATGGACATCGGGCGGAAGCTCGCGCCGCTGCGTGACGAGGGTGTGCTGATCATCGGTTCCGGTTTCTTCACCCACAACCTGGCCGCGCTGCGGCAGGGCGGCATCCCCAGGTGGTCGGTGGAGTTCGACGACTGGGGGAACCGGGCCCTGGACGCCGGTGACGTGGACGGGCTGCTCGACTTCACCCGCAAGTCCCCGGCGGGCGCGCTCGCCCACCCGCGCACCGAGCACTTCGCACCGCTCTTCGTGACCATGGGCGCCGCGGACGCCGCCGGCGACCTGGACACGCAGAAGTCGGTGATCGACGGGTTCTGGCTGGGGCTGGCGAAGCGGTCGGTCCAGTTCGGCTGAGGGCAGCGGTCGCAGTCGCGGTGACGGGCGACGGGTGGCGGGTGGCGGGCGACCGGAGCGCCCGGTGCCCGCCACCCGTCGCCGTTCGGAGCGACTCCGTGACAACCGTCGGACGGTACGGACCGCCTACAGGGAGGAGAGCAGTCCGGGGCGGGGCGGTACTCCTCCGGAGTGAGGACCACGGTGTCGAACGTGATTACCGTCTCACGCGCGTACCGGTCCTACGGATCGACGAGTGGTGTCAGATCACCCTCGGCCCCAGGCCTGACCTGGGCGTTCGCAGGAGGCGACGGCATCCGCGCCCCCTGCGGCCCGACAGGGTACTGCATGATCAGAAAATTCGGGGGGCAGGTTGGGAATTCTGTCCGGATTCCAGTCGTTGTTTCCAGCAGATGCCGGGCACTCGAGCAGAGTCCGCATGAGACCGAGACGCAGACCTGACCGTACGTGTCGAGTATCCGCAGGAACCACCCGCTGACCTCATCATCGTAAGGGAGCAAGCATGGCAACCCGTGCCGTCGCCCGTCGTAAGTCCGCCTCCGGCGAGACGGCCGACTCGGCAAGCAGTGTTCGCGCCCATCGCGGCGAGATAGCCGACCGTGACCTGGTCGGGATGTACCTCGACGAGATCGCGCGCACGCCGCTGCTCGACGCAGCCAAGGAAGTCGAGCTGTCCCAGATCATCGAAGCGGGTGTGTTCGCACGGCAGATCCTCGACGGCACCGAGGAGAACACGGTGGGGGCCACCACCGAGGAGCTCCAGGAGCTGTACGACGCGAGTGAGCGGGCCAAGGACGTCTTCATCCGTTCCAACCTGCGTCTGGTCGTCGCGGTCGCCCGCCGCTACCCCCGCAGCGGTCTGCCGCTGCTGGACCTGATCCAGGAGGGCAACGCCGGCCTGGTGCGCGCGGTCGAGAAGTTCGACTACCGCAAGGGCTTCAAGTTCTCCACCTACGCCACCTGGTGGATCCGTCAGGCCATCACGCGGTCGATCGCCGACCAGTCCCGCACCATCCGCCTGCCCGTCCACCTGGTGGAGGAGCTGGGCCGGATCCGGCGCGTGCAGCGCGAGTTCAACCGCGAGCACGGCCGGGACCCCGAGCCCACGGAGATCGCCGCCGAGCTCGGCTCCACCCCGGAGCGGGTGACGGACGTGCTCGACTGGGCCCGCGACCCGGTCTCGCTGAACATGTCGGTGGACGACGAGGGCGAGACCCAGTTCGGCGACCTCCTGGAGGACACGTCGGCGGTGTCGCCGGAGCAGTCGGTGATGACGCTGCTGCGCAGCGAGGAACTGGACGACCTCATCGGCCGCCTCGACCAGCGCACGGCCTCCATCATCAAGATGCGGTACGGCATCGAGGACGGCCGGGAGCGCACGCTGACCGAGGTCGGCAAGCAGCACGGCCTGACCCGTGAGCGCATCCGCCAGATCGAGAAGCACGCGCTGCTGGAGCTGAAGAAGCTGGCCCGCGACACCGGTTTCGACGCGGTGGCGTAGTGCCGGCGCGGAGCAGGAGTGTTGTGCCGTCGCCGTGAGTGCCGGATGGTGGAAGACGGCGCAAACCTGACGCCGTGACACTGCTTCAACTCCCCGGGCCCAGGGAACAAGAAGGCAAGGCCCAGGAGTTCGGGTCTCGGGGTCTCGGCCCCCTGGGCCTTTCGGACCACGTCCCGTCGCACCACCCCCCCCGGCGCCGGGACTTCCCGAGCCGGGTTCGGCGCCCTCCCCCCGGGTGCCGAACCCGGCTTTTCCCGTGCCCACCGGAACCCCCACCGGACGGACGGAAAAGAGCGGGCCACCCCGAACCTGAACCCCGGGGTGGCCCACCAGATGGCAGATTGTGCCACATGGGCATAGCCTGCTGGGCGTGAGCAGCACCACCCCCACACCTTCGACGCCTTCGGTGACAGCAGCGTCATCGGAGGTCTCGGCCCCGCAGACCCCGCAGACCCCGCAGACCCCGCAGACCCCGCAGACCCCGCAGACCCCGCAGACCCCGCGGGCCCCGCAGGACCCGTCGGCTCCGCGGGCCTCGCTGACCGAGCGGCGCAAGGCCGAGACCCGTATGGAGATCGCCCGCGCGGCGGCCGGCCTCTTCGTCCGTGAGGGCCTGCGGGCCACCCGTGCCGAGGACATCGCCCAGGCGGCGGGCATCGCCCCGCGTACCTTCTACCGGTACTTCACCGCCAAGGAAGAGGCCATCGCCCCCCTCTACGAGGCCGGGGCCCGGCGCTGGGTGGAGGCGGTGCGGGCGGCGCCGCCCGGAACATCCGTGCCGCAGGCCCTGGAGGACGCCGTGCGGTACACCCTGACGCCGGGTGTCGGGGCGTCGGAGGCCTCCTGGGCGTGGGTGCGCACCCTGATCCGGCTGGCCCACACCGACCCGTCCCTGCGCCGGGTGTGGGCGGAGGCGTGCCAGGCGTCGGAGCGTGCGCTGGCGGAGGCGCTGGCGTCGCGGCTGCCGGTCGGCGGGCCGGGGGAGGATCGGGTGACGGATGGTCGACTTCCGTCCGACAACGTTGCCGTGGACACACGGCTGCGCTTCGCCGCCGCCGTCGCCAGTGCCGCCGTACGCACGGCGACGGAGGGGTGGGCGGCGGGCGACGACCCGGCCGAGGGCCCGCGGGGGCCGGCGGAACTGGCCCTGGCCAACCTCGCGGTGCTACGGGACTTCCCCTGGGGCGATCTGACGGCGAGGTCCTGACGGCGATGTTCTGACGGCGAGGTCCTGACGGTGGAGGTCCGCGTGTCCTTCCTTCAGTGCTCTGCCGCCGTCCTCGTCATGCGTTCTCCCAACTTCCTTACGTTCTGCGCAAGTTCAGCGGGTTCCCGCACCGTGAAGTCGTAGCCGAGCATGGCCAGGCGTACCGCCGTCCAGTCCTTGGGGCCGTCCATCGTCGTGCGCAGTCGGCAACTCCGCTCGTCCAGCGGCTCGGGTGTGCCCAGCCAGTCCGGCAGCCGTGCCGCGACGGCCTCGGCCGGTGCGGCGAAGGTCACGTCGAGGTCGTACGACTCCTGCGCGCGGTACATGGACTGCCGCAGGTACTCCGCCGCGCTCCCGGTCGGCAGCTCACGCGGCGCGAACCTCGCCCCGGTCGCGAACGGCTCGCTCACCCGGTCGACGCGGAACGTGCGCCAGTCGGCGCGGTCGAGGTCGTACGCCACGAGGTACCAGCATCGCCCGCACCGGGTGGCCGAGGTCGCGCAGCCGGTCGATGTCCCGCCGGATCGTGCGCCGGGAGACCCCGAGACGGCCGGCGAGTTCGCCGCCGGGCCGTTCGCGGGGCGTCTGGAGGAGGGAGAGGAGTCGGAGGAGCCGGGCGGGCGTGTCCGTCGTCATGGGCTCGGGGGTGCCGCAGAACCAGGACACGATCTGACCTGTTTCGGGTGCCCGTTCACCCGTTGCCGTGTCGCCCGCAGGAGCGCCGCCAGAGAACAGACACAAACAGAAGTCCGTTCATGCCCGTTTGGATCCGTTCCTGTTTACTTTTCGGGCATCTCGCCGTAGCCTTCGAAGAGAAACCACGCATTCGGGCATTGGTCGGAGATGAGTGAGCATGTACGCACCGGAGCGTCAGCAGGAGATCCTGCGGCTCGCCCGTGACGGCGGCCGGGTGGATGTGGTCTCGCTGGCCGAGCATTTCCAGGTGACGGCGGAGACGATCCGCCGGGACCTGAAGTCCCTCGACCGCGCGGGCCTGGTCCGCAGGGTGCACGGCGGGGCCATTCCCGCCGGGCGCCTGGACCTCGAGCCGGACCTCGCCGAGCGGGAGACGACCGCCGCCGACGAGAAGGAACGCATCGCCAAGGCCGCCCTCGCGGAACTCCCGAACGAGGGCACGATGATCGTCGACGCCGGTTCGACGGCGGCGTTGTTCGCCGGCTCCCTGCCGATGGAGCTCTCGCTCACCGTCGTCACCCACAGCCTGCCCGTCGCGGCCCGCCTCGCCGACCACCCCGGCATCCAACTGCACCTGATCGGCGGCCGGGTGAGGCACCGTACGCGTGCCGCCGTGGACGCCTGGGCGCTGCGCGCGTACGGCGAGATCCGCGCGGACGTGCTGTTCGTCGCGGCCAACGGTTACTCCGTCGAACACGGTCTGACCACCCCCGACCTGGCCGAGGCCGCGGTGAAGCGCGCGGCCATGGCGGCCGCCCGTCGCGTGGTGCTGCTCGCCGACTCCTCCAAGCACGGCCAGGAGCACTTCGCCCGCTTCGGCGGCATGAACGACGTGGACCTGCTGATCACCGACAGCGGGCTGAGCCTCGAAGACGCCCTCGCGATCGAGTGCGGCGGCACGGAAGTAGTGCGTGCATGATCCTCACCGTCACCCCCAACCCGTCCCTGGACCGTACGTACGAGGTCCCCGCGCTGGACCGCGGCGAGGTCATCCGGGCCACCGGCGAACGCGTGGACCCGGGCGGCAAGGGAGTCAACGTCTCCCGCGCCGTCGCCGCGGCCGGCCGGCGCACCGTGGCCGTACTGCCCCTGGGCGGCGCGCCGGGCGCCCTGGTCGCCGAACTGCTGGACGCGCAGGGCATCGAGGTCGCTCCGGTTCCGGTGGCCGGTGCCACCCGCTCCAACATCGCGCTCGCCGAGGCGGACGGCGTCCTGACGAAGATCAACGCACCCGGTCCGGAACTGACGGCGGACGAACGGGAGTCGCTCCTGGAAACGGTCCACCTGCAGTCGCGGGGCGCCGACTGGATCGCCTGCTGCGGCAGCCTTCCGCGCGGTCTGGAGCCCTCCTGGTACGCCGAGCTGGTCGCCCGGGCGCACGCCTCCGGGGTGCGCATCGCCCTGGACACCTCCGGGCCCGCACTGGTCGCGGCGCTGCGCGAGCGGCCCGACGTGGTGAAGCCGAACGCCGAGGAACTCGCCGAGGCCGTCGGACGCCCCCTGGCCACCGTCGGCGACGCGGTGAAGGCGGCCGGGGAACTGCGCGAGATGGGCGCCCGTGCGGTTCTCGCCAGCCTGGGCGCCGACGGGCAGGTGCTCGTCGACGAGAACGGCACCTGGTTCGGCACCGCCCGGGTGGACGTCGTCCGCAGCAACGTGGGGGCGGGGGACTCCTCGCTCTCCGGCTTCCTCATCGCCGGCGGGCACGGGCCGGAGGCACTCGCCTCGGCGCTCGCCCACGGAGCGGCGGCCGTCCAGACACCCGGCAGCGTGATGCCCACGCCGGGCGACCTGGAGCCGGCCGCGGTGACGGTCACGGCGACGGTGCCGGTCGACCGTGCACTCAGGGAGCCGGTGTCGTGAACGCCCGTACCACCCGTACCACCCGTGCCGCCCGTACCGCGCACGCCGCCTCGGGCGCCGGTCGTGGCGCCGACCTCCGCAGCCCCACCGTCCCCCACCGCATCACCGGCATCACCGTCCCCGTTACCCCTTTCGCCCACCCCACGCCACGGGCGATACGCGTGCGAAGGAGCCCGCGATGAGCGAGATGATCACCGCGGATCTGGTCGACCTCGACCTGTCCGCCGACACCAAGGAAGCGGCGGCGCGAGCCCTCGCCGAGCGGATGGTGACCCTCGGCCGGGTGACCGACCTGGAGGGTTTCCTCGCCGACGTGGCCGCCCGTGAGGCCCAGATGCCGACGGGCCTCGACGGCGGCATCGGCATCCCGCACTGCCGCAGCGAGCATGTCACCGAGCCGACGCTGGCCTTCGGGCGCAGCGCCGCCGGGATCGACTTCGGTGCCGCGGACGGGCCCGCCGACCTGATCTTCCTGATCGCCGCGCCGCGGGTGCGGACGACGCCCACCTGACGATCCTTTCGTCGCTGGCCCGGAAGCTGATGAACGCCGAGTTCACCGACGCGCTCCGGTCGGTCGGCGACGCGGAGGGCGCGGCGGCGCTCGTCCGCGGGGACGAGCGGCCGACGGCGGACGAGTCGGCATCCACGGCGTCCACGGCGGGTACGGAGGGCACGGCTGGGGCCGACAGCCCCGCCGGTGCCACGGACACCGCGGACGTCACGGACACCGCAGACTCCGTGGCGGCGCCGGTGGCGGCCTCCACCGGTGCCGCCACGGGCACCACCGACGCGGCGGGCGCGTCCGGTGCGGACGAGGACGCACGTCCCTTCCGGATCGTCGCCGTCACCTCCTGCCCCACCGGTATCGCCCACACGTACATGGCGGCCGAGGCACTGGAGAACGCCGGCCGGGAGGCGGGCGTCGAGATCGCCGTCGAGCCCCAGGGCTCGGCGGGTTTCGAGCGGCTCGACCCGGCCGTGATCGCGGCGGCGGACGGTGTGATCTTCGCCCACGACGTGCCCGTCCGGGAGAAGGAGCGCTTCGCGGGCAAGCCGACCGTCGACACCGGCGTCAAGGCGGGCATCAACCGCCCCGCCGAGCTGATCGCCGAGGTCCGCGGCAAGGCCGAGCGCGGTGAGGTCACCGCGGCCGCCGCATCCACCGGCACACCCGTGGACCGCGCCGGTGAACCCGGCGAGGGCTACGGCACCAAGCTGCGCAAGTGGCTCATGTCCGGCGTCAGTTACATGGTCCCGTTCGTCGCGGCGGGCGGTCTCCTCATCGCCCTCGGCTTCGCGATCGGCGGCTATGAGATCAACGAGGCGCCGTCGGTGATGGAACACTTCGTGTGGACCCAGGCCGACAGCTGGGGCGCCCTGCTCTTCCAGATCGGCGGCGTCGCCTTCGGCTTCCTCGTCCCGGTCCTGGCCGGTTACATCGCCTACGGCATGGCCGACCGGCCCGGACTCGTGCCCGGCTTCGTCGGCGGTGCGATCTCCCTCACCATCAACGCCGGCTTCCTCGGCGGCCTCGCGTCCGGTCTGATCGCCGGTGCGGTCGTGCTGGCGATCCAGCGGGTGCGCATCCCGGCGGCGCTGCGCGGCATCATGCCGGTGGTGGTGATCCCGCTGATCTCCTCGGCGGTGGTCGGCTTCCTGATGTTCGTGGTGATCGGCAAGCCGATCGCCTCGGCGCAGAAGGGCATGACCGACTGGCTGAACGGCCTCACCGGAGCCAACGCCGTCCTGCTCGGCGCCCTGCTCGGCCTGATGATGTGCTTCGACCTCGGCGGCCCCGTCAACAAGGTCGCGTACACCTTCGCCACGGCCGGTATCGCGGTCGCGAGCCCCAGCGACTCCGCGATGAAGATCATGGCTGCGGTGATGGCGGCCGGTATGGTTCCGCCGCTGGCGATGGCCCTGGCCACCACGGTCCGCGGCAAGCTCTTCAACCGGACCGAGCGGGAGAACGGCAAGGCCGCCTGGGTCCTGGGAGCCTCCTTCATCTCCGAGGGTGCGATCCCGTTCGCGGCGGCCGACCCGCTGCGCGTGATCCCCGCCTCGATGGTGGGCGGTGCGGTCACCGGCGCCCTGTCGATGGCCTTCGGTGCCACCCTGCGCGCGCCCCACGGCGGTATCTTCGTGGTCCCGCTGATCGGCAACCCGTTCCTCTACCTGGTCGCCATCGCGGCGGGTGTCTGCGTCACGGCGGCTCTGGTGATCGTCCTGAAGGGCCTGCGCAAGTCGGCTCCGGGAGTGGACGGCGCGAGTGCGGGCAAGGGTTCGGTGGCCTCGTCGGCCGAGGCGAAGCAGCCGGTGGCCGCGTGACGCGGCAGCCGGGAACGGGCGACGGATTGCCCCTTTAGGCTCGTATAGATGCGCCCTGGGTGCATATAGGCAACTCGAGGCGGTTCGCAGCCGTTCACGTCAACTGCGATATAGATCACGTTCACCACGGTCCGGGACCAAAGTCCCGGACCGTGGTGTGTACTGGGGCGCATGCCTGAGCACGACTCGATCTTGAGGGTGGCGGGCGCCGCCGTCCTCACCGTGGTGGCCGTGGCCTGCACCGTGGGCCTGGCCGGTGTCCTGCGGCGCGAACGCGAACGCGGGCGGGGCAGGGGGATTCACCCCTGGCCGGAGCCGGAGCCGGTATCGGGGCCGCGGTCCGGACCGACGCCGGGGTACGCGGCCCCGGCGGGGCAGGCGCTCCAGGCGCTGCGCGCGATTCCGCGTCAGCGGCGGACGGGGCCGTGGGCGGAGGAGGTGCGGCTCACGCCGGCGGAGCGCGAGGCGTTCGCCGTGCTGGTGCGGCGCTTGGCCGACGGCACCGCGGGCGACCGTTGAACCGAATCGGGGCGGAGCCCGGGGCCGTCGGGGCCCGGGGTCAGGAAACCTGTGCCGCGCGGCGCTCCATCGCGTCCCGGGCGGCGTCCTCGGTGACGTACACCTCGCACATGTGCCGTCCGTCGGGCGTGGCCGTGTGTTCCACTTCCCAGAGGGACATCTCCACGCCGTCACGCAACAGGAACGCGTGCTCGTACAGGGAGAAGCTCAGTCCTGAACGCCCCGGGCGCCCCGGGCGCCCCGCGCGGGACGGGCGGCCGAAGGCCTGGGTGATCTGGTGGGCGAACGCCGTGGTCAGCAGCGCAGCCGTCCCGGGGCCCGGACGGTCCGCGTTCTCCGCCCGGCGCAGTAAGCGGCGCGCGTGGTCCGCCGAACCGTCGGGGACGTAGACCGGCCGGGGCGTGGGGATCCGGGACAGCTGCACCACCACCGGCAGCTCGAAGTCCGGGGTCTCCGGCGGCAGCGGCAACCGGGCGGTCGCGACCCGCAGTTCCTCCTCGTCCGCGTACACCTCGTGCTCGGGCTCGCCGCCCGGGGTGGCGTTGTGGACGAGTTCCCAGAGCGTGAGCGCCGAGCCGTCGGCGAGCAGCCAGGTGTGCCGGTACGTCTCCCGGTGCAGACCGGCGCTGTGATGCGCGGAGTGCAGCGAACTGTCGTGTGCCAGCGCGCAGTCGAGCCGGTGCACCGCTTCGTCGGGCAGTTCGAAGGAGTTCAGGGCACGGCCGAGCAGTCGCGCGAGGTGCTCCTCAGGAGACTCGGGCGAGTCGGCTGGTTCGTACGCTGCCGTCTCGTACGGAACGCTCAAGGTTTCTCCCGGCGTCGCTGCATGTCACCCAGTGGGTGCATACCGTAGCCCCTCGGGCGGACATCATGTCCGGGAACTGAGAAAAAGGTACGGCGGGGGAACGAACGAGAGGCGCGAGAAATTCCCCCCGCTGCGGCGGGCCTCCCGTACCTCCTGCTCAGTCGCCCCCCTGGTGCGAGCAGCCGGGTCGTCGGCCGTCGAACCCGGACCCCGCTCAGCGGTCACCGCTCTCCGCCCACCGGTCGGCGCCTGTTCGCCCGTCGACCCCCGCGTGTCCACGCGTCCGCCTCGCCGTACAACTCCCGGTACGACGGCCAGACTCCGCCCGGCCCGTCCACCGACTCGGCCGCGCGCACGGCCCGTACGATCGCGCGCGTCACCAAGTCGGCGCCGGCCGCGAGGATCCCGTTCAGGGCGAGGGGGTTCGCGGCGTCGAGCGGACGGGTGCCCGTGGCGAGGGCGAACACCGTGTCCCCGTCGTTGAGCAGATGCACCGGCCGCACCGCCCGCGCGATGCCGTCGTGCGCGGTGCCGGCCAGCTTCTGCGCCTGGGCCTTGGACAGGTCCGCGTCGGTGGCGACCACCGCGAGTGTGGTGTTGAGCGGGGGAGGGCCGTTCCGCTCGGCGAGGTCGGCGAGCCGCCGGAGCGCCGCCCGGTGCACCTCCGGGTCCGGGTGACGGACCCGGCCACCCTGGAACAACTCCCCGTACAGCACCCCTGTTTCCGGATCCGTCACCGCCCCCGCCGCGTTGGCCACCACCAGCGCGGCCACCGTGATTCCCGAATCCAGTACCCTGCTGGCGGTGCCGATCCCGCCCTTCACCGCTCCGACCACGGCCCCCGTGCCGGCGCCCACGCATCCCTCCGGCACCCGGGCCCCCGGTGCGGTCGCCGCTGCCGCCTCCACCGCGGCCCGACCGGTGGCCGCGTCCGGACGGGCCCGGAAGTCGCCGCCCCGGCCCAGGTCGAAGACGCAGGCGGCCGGCACCACCGGCACCACGTGCGCGGGTTCCGGCCCGACGCGGACCCCGCGGCCCCGCTCCTCCAGCCAGGCCATCACCCCGGAGGCCGCGTCGAGTCCGTAAGCACTGCCGCCGGTCAGGACGACCGCCTCGACCTTCTGCACGAGGTTGCGGGGATCGAGCGCGTCGGTCTCCTTCGTGCCGGGACCGCCGCCGCGTACGTCCACGGCGGCCACGGCCCCGCCCTCGGGCGCGAGCACGACCGTGGTGCCGGTGAGCAGGCCGCCGCCGGAGCGGGTCGCGTGTCCCACACGAACGCCGGCCACATCTGTGAGCGCGTCAACTGTCATGGCGCCAGTCTCGTGCAGGGCCCTCCTCCCGCACGGTCACCGACGGAGGAGGGGCATGGCGAGGCCGTACTCTGGGGGTATGAGCACTGCCCCCGAACCCCGGCCGCGCGAGCCGAAGCCCGCGCTGGTCTTCGACGACCCGCTGGACCAGCAGTCCTCGGACGACACGGACCGGGGATGGGGCGAGCGCCCGTCCGGCGACAGCGCCTCGGACCTGAAGCGCTTCCTCGACGAGAAGCCGCCCCACCACATCTGACCGGGCGCGGCCGGCGGTCCGACGACCGGACGCCGTGCCGGTGCCGGCTATCGCCCGCCGTTGTTCGAGCCGCGCTGTGCGACCAACTCGTCGCGGATCTCCTTGAGCACCTCCAGCTCGGAGATCTCGACGACCTCCTGCATGCCTTCCCTCGCCTTCCTGCGGGCCTCCACCCGGGCCAGGTAGCGAGCCATCGGCAGCACCATCAGGAAGTAGACGACAGCGGCCGTGATCACGAACTGGAGCGTCGAGCCGAGGACCGAGCCCCACAGGATCCTGACCCCCGTCGCGGCGTCGCCGGTGCCCGTGCAGGGGCCCTTCAGGCACGAGCTGTAGCTGTCCAGGTTCTGGGTGCCGAAGGCGCCGACCAGCGGGTTGATCACGCCCTTCACCACCGAGTTGACGATGTTGGTGAAGGCCGCGCCGATGACCACGGCCACCGCCAGGTCGACGACGTTCCCGCGCATCAGGAAGGCCTTGAAGCCCTGCCAGATGCTCGGTTCGTTCTTCTCGCTCACCTCGGAGCTCCATCTCGTATGCGTGACGCCGGGAATCGAACGCTCCGCAACCTACGACAGGGCACCGTCCATCTGCCCAGTGGGGCCCCTCGGACGAGGTGCTTGACATGAAGGTGGTGTCAACCGTCGGCGAACCCCTCACCCCAGCGTCACCGCCAGCCGTGCCGTGGTGCTCGCGGCCGCGAGCCCGGCAGCGGTGGCACGTGGAACCGACAGCACCACCAGGGCCCCGCCCGAGTCCGGGGCCTCCAATGGCTCCGGCACCTCCGTGACCCGTGCTCCACGCGCGACCACGCGGGCTCCACCGCCGGCCGCACCGCCCGTGCCCCGCTCCTCGGCGGCGATGACGTCGACCCGGTCGCCCGGCCGCAGCAGTCGCACCGTGGCGGCGTCGGCGATCCGCACCGGCGCCGTGACGCGGGCTCCCGCACGCCGGGTCCGTACGGCACGGTCTCCCGTGGACCCGCCCGCCGAGGCGGCCGACGCCGACGCGACGCGTGTGCCCGAAGCGCCGTCCGGATGCCCGCGGGACCGGTCCGTCTCCCGTGGGCCCGCCGCCACCAGCACCACCGCCGTGACGGCGAGGCCGACCGCCGCGGCCCGCCGCCGGTGCCGGACGAGCCGACCGGACCGCAGCAGACCGCCACGCACCCGCACCGGTGCGAAGTGCGGCACCTCGCACCGGGGCGGGACCCCGGCACGGGGCGGGTGCGGGACGGCGGCCGAGAGGGAGGAGGAGAGGGAGGAAGGCGAGGGAGAGGAGGAAGAGAAGGTGGGGGAGTGGCACGAGGACTCACGGGGCGGAGGGAACGGCACGGGGACACCACCTGCGGCGAGGGAACGGCTTGCGCACCCCACGATGGGGCTTCCCGCCGTTCTCCGCCGGAGCCTGTGGACACACCGCGCCCTGTGGAAAACTCCCTCACCCGAACGTGCGGCCCTACGGCAGCGCGAACCCCGGATCCATCCCACCCAGCGCCGAGCCGCACAGGCAGTCCCGCTCCTCCGCGGCGGGCAGCGCCGCCACCGTGTCGAAGAGCACGTTCCGCAGGCGGTCCACGTTCGCCGCGAACACCCGCAGCACCTCGTCGTGCGAGACACCCTCGCCGGTCTCGGCGCCGGCGTCGAGGTCGGTGACCAGGGTCAGGGACGTGTAGCAGAGCTCCAGCTCGCGGGCGAGCACCGCCTCGGGATGGCCGGTCATGCCCACCACCGACCAGCCCTGCGCCCGGTGCCACAACGATTCGGCGCGGGTGGAGAAGCGCGGCCCCTCGACCACGACCAGCGTGCCGCCGTCCACCGGCTCCCAGTCCCGTCCGCGCGCCGACTTCAGGGCGGCCGCCCGGCCGGCGGGGCAGTAGGGGTCGGCCAGCGACACGTGCACGACGTTCGGCACCGTGCCGTCGGGCAGCGGCAGCCCGTCGAAGTACGTGCCGACCCGGGACTTCGTACGGTCCACGAGCTGGTCCGGGACCAGCAGCGTCCCCGGCCCGTACTCGGGCCGCAGCCCGCCCACCGCGCACGGTCCGAGCACCTGGCGGGCGCCGACCGACCTGAGCGCCCACAGGTTGGCCCGGTAGTTGATCCGGTGCGGCGGCAGATGGTGGCCGCGCCCGTGCCGGGGGAGGAAGGCGACCCGCCGACCGGCCAGCTCGCCGAGGAAGAGGGAGTCGCTGGGCGCCCCGTACGGGGTGTCCACCCGGACCTCGGTCACATCGTCGAGGAAGGAGTAGAAGCCGGAGCCGCCGATCACGCCGATCTCGGCGTTCGCCTTGTGCGCCATGTTCGCCATGCTCCGCACCCTAACCGCCCCGAAAACGCCCCCGGGCCGCCCCGGAAAACGCCGAGGACCCCGTCGTCGGACGACGACAGGGGTCCGCGGGAAGGCGGCCTTACGCGGCGGTGGTGCTGGTGGACCCCGCCGACGAACCCGAACTCGAGCCCGAGGACGACGACGCCGAAGAAGCTGGCGACGCCGAGGACGACGACGAGCTCGTCGAGGAGTCGGACGACTTCGACGCCGCCGGGGTGCTGCTCGACGAGGAGCCCCGGCTGTCGTTGCGGTAGAAGCCGGATCCCTTGAAGACAATGCCGACCGCCGAGAACACCTTCTTCAGGCGGCCCTGGCAGTTCGGGCACTCGGTCAGAGCGTCGTCGGTGAACTTCTGCACCGCCTCGAGGCCCTCGCCGCACTCGGTGCACTGGTACTGGTAGGTGGGCACTGTCTTCCTCCTGGCACTCTCACTCGATGAGTGCTAAACGACGATTCATAGTGCCGTATTCCCCGTGCTCAGTCCACTGCGACGGGCGAGCGGTGACCCACGCCACGTGCGACGGTGCGTCCGTGCGGGGCCGGCACCAGCCGTGACCGCAGCGCCAGCAGGGTCACCAGGGCGAGCACCGTGCCGCCCATCGGCACCAGGAAACCGGCGCCGGCCCACAGGCGGTCCTCGAACTGTCCGGAGACCGTGACCGCGGCCGCCTGGCCGAGTGCCACGGCGCCGGTCAGCCAGGTGAAGGCCTCGGTGCGGGCCCCCGCCGGGACCAGGTCGTCGACCATGGTGAAGCCGGTGATCAGGGCGGGCGCGATGCACATGCCGACCAGGAGCCCGAGCCCTGCGAGGAGCAGCGGCGACTGGGCGGTCCACAGGGCGGACGCGGTCACCGCGAGCGCCGCGTACCCGACGACGAGGCGCCACTGCGGGGCGACCTTCCAGGCGATGGCGCCGCAGGCGATGCCGGAGAGCATGTTGCCCGCGGCGAAGACGCCGTACAGGACGCCGTTCAGGCCGGGTTCGCCGATCGACTCGGCGTACGCGGCCAGCGACACCTGCATGCCGCCGAAGACGGACCCGATGCCCAGGAAGGTGACGATCAGGACGCGCACCCCGGGGACGCGCAGGGCGGAGGCGTGCTTCACGCGCGCGTGCCCGCCGGTGGCGACCTCGGGCTGCGTGCCCTTCTGCGTGGCGAAGAGCAGACCGCCGACCAGGGTCAGCGCGGCCTCGGTCACCAGGCCCGCGGCCGGGTTCACGGCCGTGCACAGGGCGGTGGCCAGCAGCGGTCCGACGACGAAGGTCAGCTCGTCGGTGACGGACTCGAAGGCCGCCGCGGTGGTCATCAGCGGGGAGTTCTTGAGCTTCACGCCCCAGCGGGCGCGCACCATGGGCCCGATCTGGGGCACCGAGGCGCCGGTGGGCACGGCCGCGGCGAACAGCGCCCACAGCGGGGCGTCGGTCAGCGCCAGCGCGGTCAGGACCAGCGCGGACAGGGTGTGCAGCAGAACGCCGGGGACGAGTACGGCGCGCTGCCCGTGGCGGTCGGCGAGCCGGCCGCTGAAGGGCGCGAACAGGGCCATGGACACACCGGTGACCGCCGCGACGGCGCCGGCCGCGCCGTACGAACCGGTGGTGTGCTGCACCAGCAGCACGATGGAGATGGTGAGCATCGCGAACGGCTGGCGTGCCGCGAAACCGGGGAGCAGGAACGTCCAGGCGCCGCGGGTGCGCAGCAGTCGGCCGTATCCCGGACGGGAGGCGGCCGCAGAGTCCTTCGACGTGGTGACCGTGGATGCCACGGCCCGTGCCTTTCTGCCGCCTGGTGGCGCGCGGCCCTTCACAGTCGGGCTTCGGGCACGCCGAGAGCTGTCCTCTTGCGCTGACTGCGGTAGATGCCGGGTGCCACAGCTCGGGACGGGCCGGCCGCCATACGGTCGCGCCAGCTCTGCGTCAGGCAGAGTTGGTTCGATCTGGGTACTCCATGCATGGTACAGGCGTCGCCTCGGCGCGATCGGGTGTCCACAGGCGGCAAGGGCTTGTGAGCCTGTGAAACCGGGCGCCGCGGGACCGTGACCCTGTGAATGACGGGCGTGTCAGCGCCTCGGGCCCTCGCCGTCGGTGCCCAGCCAGCCGGCCAGTTTGCCGCCCTGGCCCACCGCGCGCAGGCGGCGTTCGGCGGCGTCCCGGACCGGGTCGGTGGCGACGACGAGGAGCTCGTCCCCGTGCCGCAGCATCGTCGTCGGCAGCGGGACGAACGAGGTGCCCCCGCGCACGACGAGTGTGACGGCCGCCCCTTTCGGCAGCCGGAGTTCGGCGACCTCCACACCGTGCATCTTCGACTCCTCCGGGATGTCGACCGACAGCAGGTGCCCGCGCAGCCGCTCCAGGGGCGCCGACTCGATGCCCAGGTCGGCGGCCTCCGCACCCGCGCCGAGACGCAGCTTGCCGGCCAGCCACGGCAGCGTCGGCCCCTGGACGAGGGTGTAGACGACGACCAGGACGAAGACGATGTTGAAGAGCCTCCGGCTGCCCTCGACGCCCTCCACCATCGGAATCGTCGCCAGGATGATGGGCACGGCGCCGCGCAGTCCCGCCCACGACATCAGCGTCTGCTCCTGCCAGGGCACCCGGAACGGCAGCAGGCACAGCACGACGCTCAGCGGACGGGCCACCACGGTCAGCGCCAGTCCGATGAGCAGCGCGGGCACGATGTCGTCGCCCAGTTCGTGCGGGGAGACCAGCAGTCCGAGCAGGACGAACATGCCGATCTGGGCGATCCAGCCGAGCCCTTCGGCGAATCCGCGGGTGGCGGGCCAGTGCGGCAGTCTGGCGTTGCCCAGCACCATCGCGGCGAGGTAGACGGCGAGGAAGCCGCTGCCGTGGGCCATGGCGCCCGCCGCGTAGGCGGTGACGGCGATGGCCATGACGGCGATCGGGTAGAGGCCGGAGGCGGGCAGCGCCACATGTCTGAGGCCCCAGGCGCCCAGCCAGCCCACCGCGAGTCCGATGACGGCGCCGATGGCCAGCTCCAGGGTGATCTCGCCGAGCAGGGCGTACCAGTGCTCGATCGGGCCGGCCGTGGAGAAGGCGAGCACCAGGATGACCACGGGGGCGTCGTTGAAGCCGGACTCGGCCTCCAGCGTGCCCGTCACGCGCGGGGGGAGCGGAATGCGCCGCAGCACGGAGAAGACGGCCGCCGCGTCGGTCGAGGACACCACCGCGCCGATGATGAGCGCCTGCCGCCACTCCAGCCCGACCAGGAAGTGCGCGGCCGTCGCGGTGACCCCGACGCTCACCGCGACACCGACGGTCGCGAGTGCGGCGGAGACGGGCAGGACGGGTCTGATCTCGGTCCATTTGGTGCCCAGACCGCCCTCGGCCAGGATCACCACCAGGGCCGCGTACCCGAAGACCTGCGTCAGCTCGGCGTTGTCGAACTGGATGTCGCCGATGCCGTCCTGGCCCATGGCGATGCCGATGCCGAGATAGACGAGCAGGCTGGGGAGCCCGCTGCGCGAGGAGATCCGGACCGCTGCGACGGCGACGAGCAGGACCAGCGAGCAGAGGAGCAGGAGCTGGTTGAGGTGGTGGACAGTCAGCGGCCGTTCCCTTCCCTGGCTCACGCGTGGTGCGCCCGACCTCGGCTGCGGGGCGCGGGGAGCCGACGCGTTCGCGGCGAACCGCTTCGTTACCTTACCTAACTCTTGACGCGTTCTTGACGCGCCCGCCTGGCATCATCGAACGTCCGTCCGGGCTGGTTCCCGACTCCGCGTCAAGCGGCACGGGGCCCTGCGCCTATCGTTGCTCCAGCGCTCAGTTAAAAGCACAGCCCGCCCTGCCGCTCGCGTAAGGACAGCAAGGACAGCGATGCCCACCGACACCACCGTCTCCACGGGTCAGCAACCCGGCAAGTCCGGCAGGAAAAAGGGGCGCAAAGCCCGTCTGCTCGTGTTCGTCCTGGTGCTGGCCCTGATCGGCGGTGTCGCCTACGGGGCGTACTGGTCGATCGGCACCGTGCGCGCCTCCTTCCCGCAGACCAAGGGATCGATCACGCTCAAGGGCCTGTCGGGCCCCGTCGACGTCAAACGTGACGGCCACGGCATCCCGCAGATCTACGCCTCCTCCGACGAGGACCTGTTCATGGCGCAGGGCTACGTCCAGGCGCAGGACCGGTTCTACGAGATGGACGTGCGCCGGCACATGACCTCCGGACGCCTGTCGGAGATGTTCGGCGAGAGCCAGATCGAGAACGACGAGTTCCTGCGCACCCTGGGCTGGGACCGGGTCGCGAAGCAGGAGTACGAGAAGAAGCTCTCCCCCGCCACGAAGAAGTACCTCGACGCCTACGCCAAGGGGGTCAACGCCTACCTGGAGGGCAAGGAGGGCGCGGACATCTCCCTGGAGTACGCGGCGCTGGGCTTCACCAACGACTACACGCCCGGGCCGTGGACCCCGGTGGACTCCGTGGCCTGGCTGAAGGCGATGGCCTGGGACCTGCGCGGCAACATGCAGGACGAGATCGACCGCGCCCTGATGACCGGCCGCCTGGGCCCCGAGCAGATCGCCGACCTGTACCCGGCGTATCCGTACGGCCGGAACAAGCCCGTGGTCCAGGAGGGCCGGTACAACGAGCTGACCGGGGCCTACGAGTCGGGCGGCGGCGAGAGCGGCACGGGCGACGGGGCCGGGACCGGAATCGGCGACGGTACCGGCGTGGGCGCCGACCCGGGCACGGGTACGGGCGTCGGCACGGGCACCGGCGGTGTGGAGGGCGAGTCCGGGACCGCCGCCGGCGTCGGGGACGGTCTGGAGAGCCAGCTGTCGGGCCTCCAGGAGGTCCTGCAGAACCTGCCCACGGCCGTCGGCGTCAACGGCGACGGCATCGGCTCCAACTCCTGGGTGGTCTCCGGCGAGCACACCGTCACCGGTGAGCCGCTGCTGGCCAACGACCCGCACCTGTCGGCCGCGCTGCCGTCCGTCTGGTACCAGATGGGCCTGCACTGCCGCAGCGTCTCCGCCGCGTGCCAGTACGACGTCACCGGCTTCACCTTCGCGGGCATGCCCGGCGTGGTCATCGGACACAACGCGGACGTCGCCTGGGGCCTGACCAACTCCGGTGTCGACGTCACCGACCTCTACCTGGAGAAGATCACCGGCGAGGGCTACCAGTACGACGGCAAGGTGGTGCCCTTCGAGGCGCGCGAGGAGACCATCAAGGTCGCCGGCGGCGCGTCGCGGAAGATCATCGTCAGGGAGACCGGCAACGGCCCGCTGCTCTCCGACCGGTCCCCCGACCTGGTGCGGACCGGGAAGAAGGCCACCGTCGACTCCGCCGCGCCCGACCGGGGCGACGGCTACGGCGTCTCGCTGCGCTGGACCGCGCTGGAGGCGGGCCGCACCATGGACGCCGTCTTCGCGATGAACCGCGCGAAGGACTGGGACGACTTCCGCGAGGCGGCCACCCTCTTCGAGGTGCCCTCGCAGAACCTCGTCTACGCGGACACCGAGGGCCACATCGGCTACACCCTGCCGGGCAGGATCCCCACCCGCGCGAAGAACCACGACGGTTCCGTCCCGGCGCCCGGCTGGAACTCGAAGTACCGCTGGACCGGCTGGGTCGACCAGGACGCGCTGCCCTACGAGTTCGACCCCGACCGCGGCTACATCGTCACCGCCAACCAGGCCGTGGTCGACCCCGAGGCGTACCCGTACACCCTGACCACCGACTGGGGCTACGGCGCCCGCAGCCAGCGGATCAACGATCTGATCCAGTCGAAGATCAAGGACGACGGCAAGATCTCCACCGACGACATGCGGCAGATGCAGCTCGACAACAGCAGCGGTATCGCCAAGCTGCTGGTGCCCGAGCTGCTCAAGATCGACGTCGAGGACCCGGAGGTCCGCAAGGCGCAGAAGCTGCTGGAGGGCTGGGACTACACCCAGGACGCCGACTCCGCGGCCGCCGCCTACTTCAACTCCGTCTGGCGCAACGTCCTCAAGCTCTCCTTCGGCCACAAGCTGCCCAAGGAGCTGCGGGTCAAGGGCCAGTGCCTGTGGGTGGACCCGGTCAACCCCACCGGGCCCGCCGACGAGAGCGCCAAGGTGCGCGAGTGCGGCATGCGCGAGGCCGACCAGGCCCAGCCCGACGGCGGCGACCGCTGGTTCGAGGTGGTCCGCACGCTGATGGAGAAGGAGGACAGCGACTGGTGGACGACTCCGAAGGCGGGCTCCCGCGACGGCGCGGAGAACCGCGACGAGCTGTTCAAGCGCGCCATGGTCGACGCCCGCTGGGAGCTCACCGCCAAGCTCGGCAAGGACATCGACACCTGGAGCTGGGGCCGGCTGCACCGCCTGTTCCTGAAGAACCAGACCCTGGGCACCTCCGGCCCCGACTTCCTGCAGTACGTCCTCAACCGCGGCCCCTGGAAGCTCGGCGGCGGCGAGGCCACGGTCAACGCGACCGGCTGGAACGCCGCGGGCGGCTACGGGGTGGTGTGGGTGCCGTCGATGCGGATGGTGGTCAACCTCGGTGACCTCGACAAGTCGCGGTGGATCAACCTCACCGGCGCCTCCGGCCACGCCTACAACTCCCACTACGTCGACCAGACGGACAAGTGGGCCGAGGGCGAACTGCTCGAGTGGGCGTACTCGGACAAGGCGGTCGAGGGCAGCACCAGCGACACGCTGCTGCTCAAGCCCTGAGAGGTCCGGCCCCGACGCACGAGGCATGAGGCATGGGAGAGCGGCCGCCACGCACGTGGTGGCCGCTCTCCCATGCCGGGACCGCCGGGACCGCCGTGGCCACCGGAACGGTGTCGTCTTTCAGCCGAACCGCCGTACCCCCGACGGGGTCACCGCCGCGTGCACCGGCCGGTCGTGGGGCTGCTCGGGAACCCGCTCGACCACCTCGGTGTCGTACAGCAGCACCACCAGGGCCGGATGCGCGCCCGCGCGCTCCAGCCGGGCCAGCACCCGGTCGTACGAGCCGCCGCCGCGCCCCAGCCGCATCCCGCGGGCGTCCACGGCCAGGCCCGGCAGCAGCACGGCGTCCGCTCCGGTCACGGCGTCCGGCCCGAGACGCTCCCCGGCCGGCTCGAGCAGGGCCATCCGCCCGCCGTGACGCACCCGCGTGAGCGAGCCCTCGCCGGTGTACGCGCCCCAGTCCAGATCGTTGTCGGGGAGCAGGGCCGGCAGCAGCACGCGTACGCCCCGCGCGCGCAGCGCGTCGAGCAGCACGAGCGTGCTGGGCTCGCTTCCGACGGAGACGTACGCCGCCACCGTGCGCGCGTGCGCCAGTTCGGGCAGCCCGAGCGCGCGGTCGGCCAACGCGGTCGCGGCCTCCCGCACGTCATCCGCCGTCAACCTGTTCCTCGCCTGGAGGATCTCCCGGCGCAATACCCGCTTGTCAGGATCGTTCGCGCGGCCGTCGTGTTTCAACTCTGTCCTTGAACTGTCTTATTGCGGTCATACGAGCATTAAGTATGCGGAGTCGCAGATTCCCCGCAAAGGCACCGGATATGGTTACGGGCATGATTCAGTCGCACCCTCGGATCAGCAAGGCTGTCATCCCCGCAGCAGGCCTCGGCACCCGGTTCCTCCCGGCCACCAAGGCCACTCCCAAGGAGATGCTGCCGGTCGTCGACAAGCCGGCGATCCAGTACGTGGTCGAAGAGGCCGCAGCCGCCGGTCTCGACGACGTCCTCATGGTGACGGGCCGCAACAAGCGCCCCCTGGAAGACCACTTCGACCGCAATTACGAACTGGAGTCGGCACTCGACAAGAAGGGTGACGCCGCCCGCCTCACCAAGGTCCAGGAATCCAGCGACCTCGCGACCATGCACTACGTCCGCCAGGGCGACCCCAAAGGGCTCGGCCACGCCGTCCTGTGCGCCGCCCCGCACGTCGGCGACGAAGCCTTCGCCGTCCTTCTCGGCGACGACCTGATCGACCCGCGGGACTGCCTGCTCCAGCGCATGATCGAGGTCCAGGAGCAGCACGGCGGCAGCGTCATCGCGCTCATGGAGGTCACCCCGGAGCAGATCCACCTCTACGGCTCCGCCGCCGTCGAGACCACCGCCGACTCCGACGTGGTCCGGGTCAGCGGCCTGGTCGAGAAGCCCGAACCGGCCGAAGCGCCCTCCAACTACGCCGTCATCGGCCGCTACGTCCTCGACCCGGCCGTCTTCGACGTACTGCGCAAGACCGAGCCGGGCCGCGGCGGCGAGATCCAGCTCACCGACGCCCTCCAGCAGCTGGCCGCGGACGAGAAGGTCGGCGGCCCGGTGCACGGCGTGGTCTTCAAGGGCCGCCGCTATGACACCGGCGACCGAGGCGACTACCTGCGTGCCATTGTCCGACTCGCGTGCGAACGTGAAGACCTGGGCCCGGACTTCCGGACCTGGCTTCGCCGTTACGTCACCGAGGAGATGCAGGAAAGTTGAGCACCGCCGCGCCCCGCACCGCAGGCCCGGACCATCTCTGGTCGGTGGACGAGCACCTGGACGACATCCTCGCCACCGTCCGCCCCCTGGAACCCATCGAGCTGAACCTCCTCGACGCCCAGGGCTGCGTCCTGGTCGAGGACGTCACGGTGCCGGTGTCGCTGCCGCCGTTCGACAACAGCTCCATGGACGGGTACGCGGTACGGGTCGCGGACGTCGCGGGCGCGAGCGAGCAGTACCCGGCCGCCCTCGAGGTCGTCGGTGACGTCGCGGCCGGCCAGTCCGACCTGTTCCGGGTCGGCCCCGGCCAGGCGGCACGGATCATGACCGGGGCCCCGATCCCGCCCGGCGCCGAGGCCGTCGTCCCCGTCGAGTGGACCGACGGCGGGCTCGGCGAGGGCCCGGTCACCGGGATGCGGGCCCGCAGCCTGGCCCCCGAGGGCGCCACCGGGCAGGTGCTCGTCCACCGCCCGGCTCGGGCCCGCGCGCATGTGCGCGCCGAGGGCAGCGACGTACGGGCCGGTGACCGCGCCCTGACGGCCGGGACCGTCCTCGGCCCGCCGCAGATCTCCCTGCTGGCCGCGATCGGCCGTGGCACGGTGCGCGTGCACCCGCGCCCGCGTGTGGTGGTGATGTCCACCGGCAGCGAACTCGTCCAGCCCGACGAGGAGCTGAGCGCCGGTCAGATCTACGACTCCAACAGCTTCTCCCTCACCGCCTGCGCCCGGGACGCCGGCGCCATCGCCTACCGCGTGGGCGCCGTCGCGGACGACGCCGACACCCTCCGCGACACCATCGAGGACCAGCTGGTGCGCGCCGACCTGATGGTCACCACCGGTGGGGTGAGCGTCGGGGCGTACGACGTCGTCAAGGAGGCGCTGTCGTCCGTGGGCGACGAGGACGAGCCGGGCAGCGGCATCGACTTCCGCAAGCTCGCCATGCAGCCCGGCAAGCCCCAGGGCTTCGGCTCCATCGGTCCCGACCACACCCCGCTGCTGGCCCTCCCCGGCAACCCGGTCTCCTCGTACGTCTCCTTCGAGCTGTTCGTGCGTCCCGCCATCCGCACCCTGATGGGCCTCACGGACGTCCACCGGCCGAGAGCCCGCGCGACCCTGACCGCGGACGGGCCGCTGACCTCGCCGAAGGGCCGGCGCCAGTTCCTGCGCGGCCGGTACGCCGACGGCGAGGTGACCCCGGTCGGCGGCGCCGGATCCCACCTGGTGGCCGCCCTCGCCCAGGCGAACGCGCTGATCGTCGTCCCCGAGGACGTCGAGTCCGTCGCGCCCGGCACCGAGGTCGAGGTGGTCCTGCTCGGCTGAGCTCCACCGGTTGGCGGTACCGTGTCGCGCACAGCAGGCCCGCGCGCCGCACCGGCGGCGGGCCCGGACCGGGAGCGCCACACGATCATGACCGTGCCTTCCCGGGGGGAGACCCCCGGACACCCCGACCAGCGCCGTCTGACGCACATCGACGAGGCGGGCGCCGCCCGGATGGTCGACGTGTCCGGCAAGGACGTCACCGCGCGCGCCGCCCGCGCCACCGGCCGCGTCCTGGTCTCGCCCCGCGTGATCGAACTGCTGCGCGGCGAGGGCGTCCCCAAGGGCGACGCCCTCGCCACCGCGCGGATCGCGGGCATCATGGGCGCCAAACGCACCCCCGACCTGATTCCGCTGTGCCACCCCTTGGCGGTGTCCGGTGTGAAACTGGACCTGTCGGTCGCGGACGACGCCGTGGAGATCACGGCCACGGTGAGGACGACGGACCGCACGGGCGTGGAGATGGAGGCGCTCACCGCGGTCTCCGTCGCCGCGCTCACCGTGGTCGACATGGTCAAGGCGGTCGACAAGAAGGCGGTCATCACGGACGTGCGGGTGGAGGAGAAGACGGGCGGCAAGTCGGGCGACTGGAGCAGGGCATGACACTGGACGCATCCGTCGGCGGCGCACTTCTCGCGCCGTACAGCGCCCTGGTGGTCACCGCCTCCAACCGGGCCGCCGCAGGCGTCTACCAGGACACGGGCGGCCCCCTGCTCGCCGAGGGTCTGCGGCGCTTCGGCTTCGCCGTCGACGGCCCGCAGGTGGTTCCGGACGGCGACCCCGTGGAGGCCGCGCTGCGCGCGGGCGCCGAGGCCGGGTACGACGTCGTCGTGACCACCGGCGGCACCGGCGTCTCGCCCACCGACCGCACCCCCGAGGCGACCCGCGCGGTGCTCGACCACGAGGTGCCCGGCATCGCGGAGGCCATCCGGGCGTACGGCCGGGACAAGGTGTCCACGGCGGCCCTCTCCCGGGGCCTCGCGGGCGTCGCGGGCCGGACACTGATCGTCAACCTGCCCGGGTCCAGCGGCGGGGTGAAGGACGGTCTGGCCGTCCTGGAACCGCTGCTGAAGCACGCGGTCGACCAACTGCGCGGCGGCGACCACCCCAGAACCGGCACCAGTGGCGGGGGTGCGAGCTGAACGGTTCATCCTGGCCCGTGGAGCTGGTGGTCGGCGACGTCGTCCTCCGGCCGATAAAGCTGCGCGACCAGCGGGCCTGGCGCGAGGTCAACCGGCGCAACCGCGACTGGCTGCGCCCCTGGGAGGCGACGATCCCGCCGCCCACCCCGTCCGGTCCGATCGTGCACCGGCCGACCTACCGCCAGATGGTCCGTCACCTGAGGGCGGAGGCGCACGCGGGGCGGATGCTGCCGTTCGTCATCGAGTACCAGGGGCGCCTGGTCGGCCAGTTGACGGTCGCCGGGATCACCTGGGGCTCGATGTGCTCGGGGCACGTCGGCTACTGGGTCGACGAGGCGGTGGCCGGCCGCGGGGTGATGCCGACGGCCGTGGCGATGGCCGTGGACCACTGTTTCCGTACCGTCGGACTGCACCGCGTCGAGGTGTGCATTCGCCCCGAGAACGGGCCCAGCCGCCGGGTCGTGGAGAAACTCGGATTCCGCGAGGAGGGGCTGCGCCCGCGGTATCTGCACATCGACGGCGCCTGGCGCGACCATCTCGTCTTCGCGCTCACGGCGGAGGAAGTGCCCGAGGGGCTGCTCGGGCGCTGGCAACGGGCACGCTCCCGGAACGAGCGGCCGGGCGGGGACGGGCAGCCCGGTGAGGAGCGAGCCGGTGACGAGCGCTTCGGAGACGGGCGGCGTAATCCCGGAATCTCGCACCGCCCAAATAATTGAATAAATGTTCGAATTTGATCGCGTGATGACCGTCTGAAGATGGGAAAATTCCCGGCTTAGGTGCCAGCTGATCGCATCGTTCGCAAAAAAAGTTCGAAATATCAGCCGGATCGTGCGACACACCGGCTCAATTGGCGGATGGCCTCACCTAAACCCCTCTACCGTGTGAGGCGTGAGCAGCAGCGGCCTCATCTACGCAGTCATTGTCGGGGCCTGGGCCGCCTACTTGGTGCCGATGTGGCTCCGTAGGCAGGACGAGCTGAACGAGGCCCGTCCGACGGAACGCTTCAGCACCGCCATCCGATTGTTGTCCGGACGGGCGGGAATGGAGCGCCGGTACGCCAAGGACCTGCGGGCGCGCTCCGCCGACGAGGGGGAGCAGGGCGTCCACGACCCGGACGCGGTCACCGATTCGGTGGACGTCCGGGCCTTCGCCGTGTCCCAGACCCGTCCGCAGCAGGTGCAGGCGCCCGTACGGCCGCACCCCGCGCAGCGGCCGGAACGGGGGGCGGTGCCCGAACCGGCCCCCGACGAGCCGACCGGACGCCCCCCGCGCGAGCGCGTCCCGCCCGCCCGGCGCGGAGCGCCCCCGCGAAGGGCGCAGCCCGCGCTCCCGGCCCAGCAGACCCCGCCGTCGCAGGCCGTCGCTTCCTCCCAGCCGTCCCAGCAGCCCCAGCCGTCTCCGTCGGCGCAGGCCGCCGCGGCGCGCGCCCGGCGCTCGAGGGTGCTCGCCCGACGCCGGCGCACCACCACGATGCTCTTCCTCGCCTTCACGCTCGGCGCGGTCGTCGCCGCGGTCGGCGGGCTCGCCTTCCTGTGGGCGCCCGGAGTGCCCGCGGTGCTGCTGAGCGTCTACATCGCCTACCTGCGCTCCCAGGAACGCCGCCGTTTCGCGTACCAGATGGACCGCCGTCAGGCCGAGGTCGCGGCGCAGCGGTTGCGGGAGCGCCAGCCGCGCCGCCGCCCGTCCGTCGACGACATCGATCCCGACGAACCGGAGGGACCCGCGCCGAGCCTCGACCCCGACGTCGAACCGGGTCCGGAGACCGACCCCGGCCTCCTGGCGCTCGCCGCCGACCGGCGCGCGCTCGTCGAGCAGACCGACCACGCCGAGTGGGTCGACCAGCAGCGGGAGCGCCGGCAGCGGCCCGGCCAGGGCGGCGACAGTTGGGACCCGGTCCCGGTGCCACTGCCCACGTACGTGACCGCCCCGGTCGCCCCGCGCGCCACCAGCGACGTGGACCTCGGCGCCGCGGACACCTGGAGCTCGGCGCGTTCGAGCGCCGTGGCCCCGGGCCCGGAGGGGACGGCCGGCTCCGCCGACGACACGGCTCCGGAAGGGGACCGGGCCGGTGCGGAGGAGCATGCCGGCGCCGACGGGCGCAATGACGCCCTCCGCGCGGCCTCCGCCCGCCGTGCCCGCGAGCGTGGCCGCACCCCGCTGTTCGACCAGTACGAGGACGGCGACCGCCCCCGGGCCGTCAACGAATGACCTTGGAAAACCCGCAGCCGACCCCCCGCCGGCAACGGATTTCCGAGCACCCCGATCGGGGTGCTAAGGTTTCACTCGTTGCAAGGGCCTGTGGCGCAGTCTGGTAGCGCACCTCGTTCGCATCGAGGGGGTCTGGGGTTCAAATCCCCACAGGTCCACCGCAGCTGAAAGCCCCCACCGGGAAACCGGTGGGGGCTTCTTCGCGTCGACGCGAGCGGCCCTCCTGGTCCTGTGGCGGGCGTCACGCCGTTCTCGTCAGCGATCCGTTGCCCGCGGATGTCCGGTGCTTGCGAAGGTGATCCAGCAGGTCGCCCGTGCGGTGTCGACGAGGTACCAGATGCGGCCTCCACCGGTGACCTCGATCTGCCACTGTTCGCAGGTCTGCCCGCGGTGGGTGCCATGCGCCAGACTGCCCTTGAGCCGGTGGTGCCGGGGCGTCTCCGTGGTCGGCTTGGGCGCGGTACGCATGGTGACCCAGGCGCGGTAAGTGTTCTCGCGGGCCTGCCGGGTGAGGCTCTCCCAGCCCTTGGCCGAGGCGGCGTCGGCGAAGCGGACTTCCCGGTGCCCCTCCGGCGCCGGAGGAGCGGCTCGGTCGCCGCGGCCCGCTGTCACGCGGCATCCCTCGGGTCGGGTACGGGCCCGTAGTCCTCGCCGTGGTCTGTGGTCAGCGCGGCCAGCAGCTCAGGGTCGGAGTGGATCTCCGCGGTGTGCTGCCAGGCGGTGAGCAGTTGGGCGACGGACGCACTGTTGCCGAGCGAATCGGCGGCACGCATGGTGTCGACCAGTTCGACGGCGAAGGCGTGCATGTCGGTCTCGGGCAGGAAGCGGACCCAGGGGAAGGCGTCCGGCAGTATGTCCAGGAGCAGCTCCATGCTGCCGGGCTCCCGGCGCGCCATCGCGGCCAGCATCCGGGTGGCTGCCGACACCACGGTCTGGTCCTGCTCGGCCCGCGCCGCAGTGGTGAGGACCAGATCCTCGCCGTCTCTGCGGTGCAAGAGCAGTCTCGGCGATTCCTGGAGCCGGGCAAGCGTCTGCTTGTTCTTGTTCACCAGCTCGGAGAAGTTCACGGCGGCGCTCTCGGTACCCATGACTTTGAAACTACTTTGAAACTCTTGCCCCCGCCATCACCCGAAAGAGGGGCGCACGGCCTGTCCGAGTGGACGATCCCACCCTGTCGGAAGCTTGCGGGGCTCATCGGCCGGAAGGGCTTCCCGCATCGCCTTTGCGACGCCGGTCGGTTCGTAGCCCTCGGGCACGCCTTCGACCAGGATGATGTCGCCCTCGATGTGCCGCGAGCGCAGCGGTGCGATCTCCCGGTACGCGGGTGAGTCCCACCAGGCCCGTGCCTCGGCGACCCCGGGGAAGCCGATCATCACGACGTGCCCGGGCCAGCTGCCCTCCTTCACCTCGTGCTGCGTGGCGTGCACGAGGAAGCGTCCGCTGTACGGCTCGAAGGTGGCGGGGATGCGCTCGATGTACTCGACGATCTCCGGGTGCGGAGCGGCCTCTTGCAGGTGAGCTATGACGTAGGCGGGCATGGTGTCCTTCCGGTCGGTCGAACTCCGTACACCGGGAGCTTGGCACGCCGAGGCGCCGGGGACGATGACCTGACAGGTAAGCGAACTCCGCGCGCAGCGTGGACTGGTGGCGCATATGCCCCGGCTGCCCGGATCCGGTTACGCGACTCAAGACGGGTGCTGTGCAGCATTCACGAGATCCCGGACGATCCGATGGGTGCGTGGGGTGTTCTGGGCGGTACGGCGGCGAAAACGGGGGCGTATCAAGCAAGTTCAGCAGTCACGCACCTGCTGCCCGTCGGCTTCCTGCTGCCGCAGGTCGCCAGGCTGCACCATGTGCGTCGCCCGCGCTGGTCGAGGAAGAGCCAGCCGCAGTCTTCGCTGGGGCAGGTACGGATCGTGAAGCGCCGCGGGTCCGCGAGCAGTTCGGAGGCGCTGCGGGCAGCCGCACAGACAGGCAGCCGCAGACCTGCGGCGCGGGACGTCAGCCAGCGCCCCAGGCCGTCCTCGCCGCGGGTGAACACCGACACCTTGGCGGCGTCCTCCACGACACCGGCCACCGCCTTGAAGGCGCGAGCGTCGTGGGGATCGGTCAGGCAGGCGTACAGGTTTCCGCGAAATTCCCGGGCCTCGTCCAGGGCGGCGACGGCCTTCTCGGGTTGCTGCCGCGCCTGTTCGAGCAGCCAGGTGACGATCCGGTCCTCCGCCAGGTCCATGTGTCCGGCCCACACGGCGAGCGTGGCGTAGCTGCGCAGCCACTCCGAGCCCGGTGGACGAGCGCCGCCCCAGCCTGCGTAGGTGTTGCAGAACTCCAGTGCCGGATGTCCGCTGGTGTTCCACGGCAGCCATTCTCCGCCGACCTGCACCGCGTAGACGGGCACGGGCGGCCGGTCCAGCCGGGGATCGTTCTGCAGGATGCGGTCGTGCAGCGTCCGTAACGCGGGGCCCGGCTCAATGCCGAATTCGGTCACCAGTACTTGGCGCGTGCTGCGGTACAGCTGGAGGGCATCGGCCTGGCGGCCGCTCCGGTACAGCGCGGTCATCTGGCCGGCGACCAGCCTTTCCCGCTCCGGATGTTCCTGGGCCGGCACCATCAGATTCGCCGCGACCCGCTCATGCCGTCCCATGGTGAGCTGGGACTCGGCCCACTGCTCCAGGGCGGACAGGCGCAGCTCCCCGATGTGGGCGCCGAGCCGGTCACGAAGCCGGTCGTCGGCCACATCGGCGAGCAGCGGGCCCCTCCACAGCCCGAGGGCCTGGTCGTAGAGGCGCACCCGCTCCGCGGGATCGCCCGTGGCTGCCGCCTGCCGGACGAGGAGGACGAACTCCTGCGCATCGATCACATGCCGACCGGGCTCGACTGCATAGCCGTCGTGTGTGGTGCCGATGTGCAGTCCGTACGGCTTGAGGCCGGCGCGCAGCCTGCCGACGTAGGTGTGGACGGTGCTGCGGGCCGAGGACGGCGCGTCGCCGTTCCACAACAGGTCGATGAGGCGTGCGGTCGTCACCGTACGGCCCGCGTGCAGCAGAAGGATCGACAGCAGGCACCGCTCCTGGCGGCGATTGCCCACCAGCACCCGCTGTCCCTCGTGGCAGGCCTGGAACGGACCGAGCAGCTGGAACTCCATGACTCGGGGCAGCCTAGCCGGAACCGGAAGGGCTTCCTACCCGTGGGGAACGCGGGAAACGCGGTGAGGATTTGGTCAGCGGCAGGGGCGAGGCTGGTGCCCGGATCACCTGAACGCCCCACTCGGACCAGCCTCACCGAGGAGAAGCCATGCGCCGAACCGTCTTTGTCCTGCTCGCTCTTGCCGCTGCCGTGCTCCCGGGTGCGGTGCCCGCCGCGGCGGCGCCCGCCGGCACCGGCAGGGGCTGGGAACCGGCGCCCTCCGCGCCGTGGGACGTCGCCGCAGGCGTTCGGTGCGACTTCCCCGTCCATGGCGAGCCCGTCGTCGACGAAGTGGTGCAGCGCGTGCTGGACACCCATCCCGACGGCTCCGCGAAGCGGGTCGCGTACAAGGGTGACCTGGTCGTGCGGGTCACCAACACCGGGACCGGTGCCTTCCACGACGCGGACGCGAGCGGCACAGCCGTCGTCGACCACCGCACCGACGGCTCCCAGCACTGGTCCGTGCTCGGCCCGGTACTGGTCGGCGTCGGGGAGGACCGGGGCAACCTGCCGCGCGGCCTGTACATCGTCGACGGGGTGTACACCTTGGACATCAGCTCCACCGGACACAAGACCGTGAACATGGCGTACGGGACGCAGGACGACCTCTGCGCGCGCATCGACTGACCACTCGGCAGCCTTACGGCGCGGTGTACGCCGGGGACGAGCCTTCACGTACACCCGGTCCGCCGCGCAATGGGTATCCTGCCGCTGCCGCAGCCCTCAGGGCACGGCCGGACACGTCCTCAGGAGATACATTCCCGGTCGGCTCGGCCTTCGTCGGGCCGCCGCCGACGCTCGCACCGTGGAATCCGCGGAAAGGACCGACATGCGGCTTCGCTGTGCCGTGCTCGACGACTTCCAGAGCGTCGCCACCACCCTGGCCGACTGGAGCCCCCTCCAGGAACGTGTGGAGGTCGTCAGCTTCACCGAGCACATCGCCACCGAGGACGAACTGACCCTCGCGCTCGAGGACTTCGACATCGTGGTGACCCTTCGGGAGCGGGTGCCCTTCCCCGCATCCCTGCTCGACCGGCTTCCCCGGCTCAAGCTGCTCATCGCCTCCGGCATGCGCAACTCGGTGATCGACTACGCGGCCGCCGAGCGCAACGGAGTGACCGTGTGCGGTACGGAAAGCACGTCGACCCCGCCGGTCGAGCTGACGTGGGCGCTGCTGCTCGGCCTCGCCCGCGGCATCGTCACCGAGAACGACGCGCTGCGCGCGAACGGCCCCTGGCAGTCCACGGTCGGCGCCGACCTGCACGGCCGCCGTCTCGGTCTGCTCGGCCTCGGGAAGATCGGCGGCCGGGTGGCCCGGGTGGGCCTCGCCTTCGGCATGGAGGTGGTCGCGTGGAGCCGGAACCTCACCGAGGAACGCGCGGACGAGGTCGGCGTCCAACTGGCCGGCTCCAAGGAGGAACTCCTCGCCACCAGCGACTTCGTCTCGCTCCACCTCGTCCTGAGCGACCGGACCCGCGGGCTGCTCGGCGCGCCCGAACTGGCCCTGCTCAAGCCGACCGCCTACCTGGTGAACACCTCGCGGGCGGCCCTCGTCGACCAGGACGCACTCCTCGCCGTGCTACGGGAGGGACGGATCGCCGGAGCCGGAGTCGACGTGTTCGACGTCGAGCCCCTGCCCGCCGACCACCCCCTGCGCACCGCGCCCCGGCTCCTGGCCACCCCCCACCTCGGCTACGTCTCGCAGAACAACTACCGCACCTATTACGGCCAGGCCGTCGAGGACATCGAGGCGTTCCTGGCGGGCGAGCCCGTACGACGCCTCGGCTGAGCCATGCGGTCGTAAATCCGTGAGCACTTCGGCCATCACTGTCCATATGCCGCTCGTTTGAGCGCGAAAGGGACACTTGCTCGCCATCTGCTCACGGTTTTCAGCAAGGTACCCGCCCCCGGTCTCTCGGTTCCGGGTCAGCGAGTTCCCGGTCGCTGCCCGCATGGCCGGCGTCGTCGCACGGTGCCCGGCAACGAAACACGGAGTCGACTGAGCAGGCGCGTCGGCGGCACCGTCGCCGGGTTCTCCTGCTCGCCGCCGGCTTCGGTGCCGACCTCGACCAGCACACCAGCGGCGTTCGGAAGGCGGCCGCGTGACGAACTCGCTCACCGCGCTCCGGCTGCTGCCCTGGCTGTCGCCGGAAGGCAAGCCCTGCTTCCTCGTCCCCGGCGAGGAGGGCGGGATCGTGTCCCGGTTCGCCGACGCGACGGAGGCCCGGCAACTCGCGGACGGGCTGGATGTCCTCCGCGCCGCCCGCCGGGTGTTGGGCGACCCCCTGACCCCGAACGTCGAGGTCCGCTACACCGCGCTCCGCCTCACCGAGTGCCTCGCCGACGCGCTGCGCGTCGCGGAGTCCCGAGGCCGACGCCTGCCCTCGCCGGAAAGTCCGGAAGGCGGAGGGGCGGACGGGTGGTCGGTGAACGGTGGTGCCGAGCGCTGCTACAGCGGCTTGGCGTAGCAGAGGCTGCTCTCGTGGAAGCGGTAGTAGCCGAACTTCTCGCAGGGCTCGTAGCCGCTGGAGGTGTAGAGGGCGACGGCCTCCGGCTGCTGGGTGCCCGTCTCCAGGACCATGCGGAGGCGGCCGGCCGCGCGGGCGTCGCCCTCCAGGGCGGCCAGGATGCGGCGGGCCAGACCCCGGCCGCGCATTCCCTCGGTCACGTACATCCGCTTCAGCTCGGCGTCCCCGTCGCGGTTGCCCTCGCCGTTGGTGTTCTGGACGCGCCAGCCGCCGGAGGCGACGGGGGTGTCGTTCTCGTCGTAGGCGAGCAGGTAGATGCCGTTCGGCGGGCGGAAGTCCGCGGGGTCCATGGGGGTGGCGTCGCCGCCGTCGCCGTAGCGGACGTGGTACTCGGCCTGGACCTCGTCGTTCAGCTTGACGGCGTCGGGGTGGTCGTAGGAGACGCGGCGGATATTCATGCGCAGTAAGGTATATCAATCCGGGTGGGGTGAGGGTCCGGTTTTCGGGCCCGGAACGGGACCCGTCCAGTGTGCCGGTATCGTGCCCTGATGTTCACTGTGACCTCCGTCAACGTCAACGGACTGCGTGCCGCCGCGAAGAAGGGCTTCGTGGAGTGGCTGGAGCGGACCTCCGCCGATGTGGTGTGTCTGCAGGAGGTGCGCGCGGAGCCGCAGCAGCTGCCCGAGCACGTCCGGGAGCCCGAGGGGTGGCATGTGGTGCACGCGCCCGCCGCGGCGAAGGGGCGCGCGGGGGTCTCGCTGTACACGCGGCGTGCTCCCGATCGCGTCCAGGTCGGGTTCGGGTCGGCCGAGTTCGACGACAGCGGGCGGTACGTGGAGGTGGACCTCCCCGGCGTCACCGTCGCCTCGCTCTACCTGCCCTCCGGCGAGGTCGGCACCGAGCGACAGGACGAGAAGCTCCGCTTCATGGGGGAGTTCCTCGCCTATCTGAAGGGCCTGCGGGAGCGGGCCGCCGTCGACGGCCGGGAGGTCGTGGTGTGCGGGGACTGGAACATCGCGCACCAGCAGGCCGACCTGAAGAACTGGCGCGGCAACACCAAGAACTCCGGGTTCCTGCCGGAGGAACGGGAGTGGCTCTCCCGCGTTCTCGATCCGGCCGAGGGCGGGTACGTGGACGTCGTGCGGACGCTGCACCCCGATGTCGACGGGCCGTACTCGTGGTGGTCGTACCGGGGGCGGGCCTTCGACAATGACGCAGGTTGGAGGATCGACTACCACGTCGCGACCTCCGGGCTCGCCGAGCGGGCGGTCAAGGCGTACGTAGAGCGGGCCGCCACTCATGCCGAGCGGTGGTCGGACCATGCTCCGGTGACCGTGGTCTACGACCGCTAGGAGTCGTACGTCAGTCCTGCTTGCGCAGGCGGCGGTCCATCGCCAGGGAGAGTTCGGCGTCGACCACGCTGCGGGCCAGGGGGCGCAGACGGGGGACGGCGTCCTCGGGGGCGTGGCGGAGGATCAGCTCGGCGAAGAGGTCGGCCATGGCCTCGGCGTGGGCGCGGACCTCCCCGCCCGCGCGCAGCACCTCGGCGAGCGGGATGCCCTCGCGGACCAGGGCGGAGGAGACGTCCAGCAGGCGGCGGCTGATGTGGAAGATCTCCTCGCCGTCGGTGCCGAGGTGGCCGAGGTCCATCGCGGCGGCCAGGTTCTCCGGGGTGACCTCGCCGGTGAAATGGTCGGCGAGTTCCTCGGGGGTGAGGCGGACCGGGGTCTCCTCGGTGGGGGTGTCCATGCCGAGGAGTTCGCCGACGTCGCGGCCGTGGTCGAAGGCCTCGGCGAGTTCCTCGGGGGTGAGGCGGACCGGGGTCTCCTCGGTGGGGGTGTCCATGCCGAGGAGTTCGCCGACGTCGCGGCCGTGGTCGAAGGCCTCGGCGAGTTCCGCTATGCCGTTCAGGGTGTGGCCGCGTTCCAGGAGTGCCGTGATCGTCCGCAGCCGGGCCAGGTGCCGGTCGTCGTACCAGGCGATGCGGCCCTCGCGGCGAGGCGGTGGGATCAGCTTGCGTTCGCGGTAGAACCGCAGCGTGCGCACGGTGATGCCGGCCCGTCGGGCCAGCTCCTCCATGCGGTACTCGCGCCGCTCACCGGGTCCTGCGTTCTCCTCTGCCACGGCAGCAGCCTAGGGCGTACCGGCGGTAACTTTCCTTGCGCGCACCCTACCCATCAGTACGGCACTGCTCTACGCTCCATTGCGCCAGTGGTCACTGGCAGGGTTCTCGGTGGTGCATGAGGGCGGGAGGCTTCGGGATGGCCGAGCACGAGCATGTACGGGTCGCGGTGGTGGGGTCCGGGTTCGGCGGGCTGGGGGCCGCCGTGCGGCTGCGGCGCGAGGGGGTCACCGGCTTCGTCGTCCTGGAGCGGGCCGGCAGCGTCGGCGGCACCTGGCGGGACAACAGCTATCCCGGGTGCGCGTGCGATGTGCCGTCCCATCTGTACTCGTTCTCCTTCGCGCCCAACCCCGACTGGCCGCGCTCCTTCTCGGGGCAGGAGCACATCCGCGCCTACCTGGAGCGCGTCACCGACACCTTCGGCCTGCGCCCGCACCTCCGCTTCGACTCGGAGGTGAAGCGGATGGTGTGGGACGCGGAGCGGCTGTGGTGGGAGATCGAGACCGGCAGCGGCACCCTCACCGCCGATGTCGTGGTCTCCGCCACCGGGCCGCTGTCCGAACCCAAGGTCCCCGACATCCCCGGGCTCGACACCTTCCCCGGCAAGGTCTTCCACTCCGCCCGCTGGGACCACGACTACGACCTGCGCGGCAAGCGGGTCGCCATGGTCGGCACGGGCGCCTCGGCGATCCAGATCGTGCCGTCGATCCAGCCGCTCGTCTCCCGGCTCACCCTCTTCCAGCGCACCCCGCCCTGGGTCCTGCCCCGCCTGGACCGGGCCATCGGCGGCGCCGAACGGGCCCTGCACCGAACGCTGCCCTTCACCACCCGGCTGCGCCGCGGACTGCTGTGGGGGGTCAGGGAGCTGCAGGTGCAGGCGTTCACCAGGCACCCGGGCGAGCTCGGCCTCGTCGAGCAGTTGGCCAGACGCAACATGGCGCGCGCCGTCAAGGACCCGGCCCTGCGCGCCAAGTTGACCCCCGACTACCGCATCGGATGCAAGCGGATCCTGCTCTCCAGCACGTACTATCCGGCGATAGTCCAGCCCAACGTCGAGGTCGTCGCCGGCGGGTTGAGCGAGATCCGCGGGTCGACCGTCGCCGCCGACGGGACCGAGGCCGAGGTCGACGCGATCGTGTTCGGCACCGGTTTCCATGTGACCGACATGCCCATCGCCGAGCGGGTCGTCGGCGCGGAGGGCAGGACCCTCGCCGAGACGTGGACGGGCGGGATGGAGGCCCTGCGCGGCGCCTCGGCCGCCGGCTTCCCCAATTGGATGACGCTCATCGGGCCGAACACCGGCCTCGGGAACTCGTCGATGATCCTGATGATCGAGTCCCAGTTGAACTACCTCGCCGACTACCTCCGCCAACTCGACGTCCTGGGCGGCCGGGTGGCCCTCGACGCCCGCCGGAGCGCCGTCCGCGTCTGGAACCACCGGGTGCAGCAGCGGATGAAGCGCACGGTGTGGAACACCGGCGGCTGCACCAGCTGGTACCTGGACGCGAACGGCCGCAACACCACCGTCTGGCCGGGCACGACCGGTGAGTTCCGGCGCGAGACCCGGCGCGTGGACCTGTCCGAGTACGCCGTCCTGCGCGCACCCGCGAAGAAGACCGCCGCGCCCCACGAGAACGCCGAGGTGGCCGCATGAGCAGGGGCAGTCTCGAAGGGAAGGTCGCCGTCGTCACCGGAGCGGCCCGCGGAGTGGGGGAGTTGCTCGCCCGCAAGCTCTCCGCGCGCGGGGCGAAGGTGGCGCTGGTCGGACTGGAGCCGGACGCGCTCGAGCAGGTCTCGGCGCGGCTGCACGGCGAGAGCGGCCACTGGCACGCCGACGTCACCGACCACGAGGCGATGGCCCGGGTCGCGGGGGAGGTCGGGGAACGGTTCGGGCGGGTCGACATCGTGGTCGCCAACGCCGGTGTGGCCAACGGCGGTCCGTTCGCCGACTCCGATCCGCAGGCCTGGCGGCGGGTCGTCGAGGTCAACCTGATCGGATCGGCGGTCACCGCCCGCGCGTTCCTGCCCCTGCTGATCGCGAGCCGCGGCTACCTGCTCCAGATCGCCTCGCTCGCCGCGATCACCCCGGCGCCGATGATGACCGCGTACTGCGCCTCCAAGTCCGGTGTGGAGGCGTACGCGCACTGCCTGCGGGCCGAGGTCGGACACCGGGGGGTGCGGGTCGGCGTCGGCTATCTCTCCTGGACCGACACCGACATGGTGCGCGGGGCCGACCAGGACGAGGTGATGCGGGAACTCAGGCAGCGGCTGCCGTGGCCGGCGAACAAGACGTACCCGCTGGGGCCCGCGGTGGACCGGATCGTGGCCGGGATCGAGCGGCGCTCGAGCCATGTGTACGGGCAGTGGTGGCTGCGCGGGATGCAGGGCGTGCGCGGGTACCTGCCCGGCGTGATCGGGACCGTCGGGCAGCGGGAGATGCGGCGGTTCGCGGATCGTCTCACCGGCATGCGCACGGGCCTGGTCGGGGCCGGCGGCAACGCCGACGAACAGCACAGGATTACGGTGCGTGACTGATCGACATGCGCGGGGTGACCGCTCGTGTGAATCTGGTCGGGCAAGATCCCCCACACCCCAACGGGAGTGAACCCACATGGGCATGAAGGACCAGTTCCAGGAGAAGTCCGAGCAGATGCAGGAGCAGGCCAAGCGGAAGGCCGGCCAGGCCAAGGAGCAGATCCAGAACCGCGGTCGCCGTCGCGAAGAGGACCCGAACAACCCGCAGCGCGGGCGGCAGGAGTCCGAGGAGCGTTACGACCGGGACTACGACGCCTGACGTCGTGTGCTGAACGCCGCTGCTCGGCACGGCCGTTGAAGGCCGTTTGCTGAAGCGGGAAGGGGCGCCTCCGCGGGGGGCGCCCCTTCCCACGTCTCCATGCCCCCTGCGGCCCCTGCGTCCCTTGCGCCTATGGCTCCTTCACGTCCTGCCCGTCCTCGGCGGCAGCTTCGGGCGGGAGCGGTCGGGGACGTCGCTGTAGGTCGGGGGAGTGGCCGGAGGCTCCGTCTCCAGGAGTTCCAGGGCCAGTCGGACCGCGTCGTCGAGCACCGGGTACCGGCCTTCCGCCCAGTCCAACGGAGTACGCAGCGCCTCGAGGTCGGGGGCGACGCCCCTGTTCTCCACCGACCAGCCGTACGCGTCGAACCAGGCCGCGTTCATCGGCACCGTGATCACCGTGCCGTCCCCCAGCCGGTGCCGGCCGGTCATGCCGACCACCCCGCCCCAGGTGCGCTGCCCGACCACCGGCCCCAGCTTCAGCAGCTTGAACGCGGCCGTGATCATGTCGCCGTCGGAGCTCGTCGCCTCGTCCGCGAGGGCGACCACCGGCCCGCGCGGGGCGTTGGCCGCGTACGACACCGGCTGGGCGTCGCGGGTGAGGTCCCAGCCCAGGATGGTGCGGGTCAGCGTCTCGACGACGAGTTCGCTGATGTGGCCGCCCGCGTTGCCGCGCACGTCGACGATCAGCGCCGGGCGGGACACCTCCATGCGCAGGTCGCGGTTGAACTGGGCCCAGCCCGAGCCGCCCATGTCGGGGATGTGCAGATAGCCGCACCGGCCGCCGCTCAACTCCCTTACCACCTCACGGCGTTTGGCCACCCAGTCCTGGTAGCGCAGGGGGCGTTCGTCGATCAGCGGGACGACGGCGACCCTGCGGGGCGGGCCCGTGTCCTCGGCCGGGGCGAACGTCAGCTCCACCGTCGTGCCGCCCGTCCCCGCGAGCAACGGGTAGGGCCCGGCGACCGGGTCCACCGGGCGGCCGTGGACATGGGTGAGGACCGCGCCCTCACGTATGCCGGTGCCGGCCAGCGGCGAACGCGCGCGGGAGTCGGAGGAGTCACCGGGCAGAATGCGTTTGACCGTCCAACCGTCCTCCCGGGGCACCAGGTTGGCGCCGAGGAAGCCCTGGCGGCGCTGGTAGTGCGGGGGGCCCTCGTTGCGGCGGGCGGCGGTGACGTAGGCGTGCGAGGTGCCGAGTTCACCGAGCAGTTCACGCAACAGGTCCGCGAACTCGTCGGGGGAGGCGACCCGTTCGATCAGCGGGCGGTACTGGTCGAGCGCCGCGCCCCAGTCGATGCCGCACATGCCGGGTTCCCAGAAGTAGGCCCGGATCAGCCGTCCGGCCTCCTCGTACGACTGCCGCCACTCGGCCACCGGGTCGGCCTCGTGCACGATGCGGCGGACGTCGATCCAGACGGTGGAGTCGCTGTCGCCCGGCTCGGTCGCGGGCACCGCGCGCGGCTCGCCCTCGTCGGCCACGACCAGTCGCGTCCCGTCGCCGCTGACCGCGAAGAGGTCCAGGTGACCGACGAGTTCGGACTTCTTCGCCTTGCCGATGTCGAAGTGCTCGAGGGTCGGCCGGCCGCTGGTGTCGTCCGGGTTCGCGAACGTCTCGCCGAGCGCGCCCGAGATCGGCCAGCGCAGCCAGACCAGCCCGCCGCCCGCGACCGGGTGCAGCGCCGAGTACTTGGAGGCGGTGACCGGGAAGGGGGTGACCCTGCTCTCCAGGCCCTCGGTCTCGACGGTCACCGCGCCGCCGCTGTCGCCGATGCCGCCGATGTCGTCCTCCTCGGCCTCCACCGGGTCCAGGCCCCCGGCGGCCGGCCGGCCCTCGGGGCTGAGGGCGAACGGGGAGAGGGTCGCCGAGGACAGCGGCACCAGGTACGGGCGGCAGCCCAGCGGGAAGGACAGGTCACCGGTGTGCACGTCGTAGACCGGGTCGAAGCCGCGCCAGGACAGGAAGGCGAGGTAGCGGCCGTCCCGGGTGAAGACCGGGTTCTCGTCCTCGAAGCGGCCGTTGGTGACGTCGATGACGAACCGGTCCTTGATCCGGGCCAGTTTGATCTGCCGCAGCGTCCGTCCGATGCCGGGATGCGACCAGGTGAGCCACCCGCCGTCGGGCGAGAACGCGAGGTCGCGCACGGGCCCGTTGACGGAACGGATCAGCTCGGCGACCGGGTTGTCGGGGTCGAGGTCGGAAGCGGGATCGGAGTCGGGGGCGGATCCCTGGCCGCCGTCGGTCCCGACGGTGCCGGTCTCGCTGGTGCCGGTCTCGCCGGTGTCGGCCTCGCTGGTGCCGACCTCTCCGGTGTCGGCCTCGCTGGTGTCGATGAGCAGCAGGCGGCCGTCGTGGGAGGCGACGGCCAGGCGTTCGCCGTCCGGGTCGGCCACCATCTCCAGCACCCGCCCCAGCCTCCCCGAGGCCAGCCGTCGGGTGGGGCGGTGGCCGCTCGCCCGGGGCAGGGAGACGATCTCGATCGCGTCCTCGCCCTCGGCGTCCGTCACATACGCCACCCGCCCGCTCACGCCGAGCATCTCCGGCAGCCGCACCCGCACACCGGGGGTGTCGGCGAGGGTGCGCGCGGGGCCGTCGCGGTGGGTGAGCCAGTACAGGCTGCCGCGTACGACGACGGCGCTGGCCCGGCCCGTCTCGTCCACCGAGACGCCGTCCAGGTGGTGCGCGGCGGGCACCTGGTAACGGCGCCGCCCGGCGCGCGGCCCGCTCAGCGTGATGTCCAGCCGGTGCGGCACGGAGTCCGGGGACAGGCCGTCGACGATCCACAGATCACCGGCGCACTGGTAGACGACCCGGGTGCCGTCGCTAGACGCGTGCCGGGCGTAGAACGCGTCGTGGTCGGTGTGGCGGCGCAGATCGGAGCCGTCGTACGCGCAGGAGTACAGGTTGCCGACGCCCTCGTGGTCGGAGAGGAAGGCGATCCGGCCGCCGGCGAACATCGGGGACTGCAGATGTCCGTCGACCCTGGCGAGCCCGTCGTGCCCGTCGAGCAGGCGTCGTCCGTGCAGCCACAGCCTGCCCGTCGCCCCGCCCCGGTACCGCTTCCAGCCGGCCGGCTCGTGCGGCGGGGTGCCGGTGAGCAGCAGGGTCCTGCGTTCCCCGTCGATCTCGGCGACCTGGATGTCGCTCACCGGCCCCCAGGGCAGTTTGCGGCCCGGATCGCCGTCGGCGGAGAGCTTGTAGGCCCAGCTGAAGTACGAGAACGGCTGGCCGTGCGAGGCGACGGCGAGGATCTCGGGGCTCTCGGCGCCGTCGGGGTTCGGGGGCGTCCAGCCGCAGACCCGGGTGTCGGGGCTGCCCCAGTAGGTCAGCCGGCGGCCCGGCCCGCCGTCCACCGGCACCAGATGGACCTCGGGGTCGAGGCTGCGCCAGCTCGTGTACGCGATGTGGCGGCCGTCGGGGGAGAAGCGGGGGTGGCCGAGCTTGGTGCGGTCCACGGTGAGCCGCCAGGCCCGGCCCGGGGCGTCGAGCGGGGCGAGCCAGAGGTCGTCCTCGGCCACGAAGCACAGCAGGTCGCCGTGGAGGTGCGGCAGGCGCAGATAACTCACTCTTCCCATGCTTTTCCCGGTGGCGGACCACAGCAACTCGTGCGGAGCTCCGACGGCTTTCCCGACGTGACCCAGCGCACGTACGAAACGGTTTCGTTCCCATGGGGGCTGCGGTACATTCTTCGTGTACGAAACCGTGTCGTTCGGCGCGGTGAGATCCGGAGCGAGAAGAGGTGGGCGGGATGACCGAGGCCGCGACGGCGCGGCGCAGCCGGATCACCCCGGAGCGCGTGGCCGAGATCTACGCGGCCGTGCTCGACCTGCTCCGCGAGGTCGGGTACGACGCCCTCACCATGGACGCCGTGGCCGCCCGCACCCGGTCCAGCAAGGCCACCCTCTACCGCCAGTGGGGCGGCAAGGCCGAGCTGGTGGTGAGAGCCATGCGATACCAGAAGCCGGGCAGCATCGGTGACATCGACACCGGTTCCCTGCGGGGCGACCTGCACGGTCTCATCGGCCGCGAGAACGACTGCGTCATGGAGCAGAACGCCGCCCTGATGCGGGCGCTCGCCATGGCGGTCCACACCAACGACGACCTGCGGCGCGCCTTCAGGGACCTGTTCGTGGAACCCGAGGTCGACGAGTTCCAGGGGATCGTCCGGCGCGCGGTCGAGCGCGGCGAGGTCCGCCCGGACAACCCGGCGCTGGACTACATGGTGCACATGCTCGTCGGCGCGTTCGCCACCCGGACGCTGATCGACGACCTGCCGCCCACGCGGGACTTCCTCACCTCGTACATCGACGCCGTGGTCCTCCCCGCCCTCGGCGTGACCCCCCGCTGACCGCCCCGGTCGGCTCTCTCCCCCCATCACCATCCTCGCCACCCTCACCACCTGACGGACGCCACCGCTCACGTCGTCGGGCTGGACCACCCTGCCCTGAGAATCCACGACCTGACCGGGAGTACTCCCTCGTGGCCACATTCCTCTATCGACTCGGACGCTTCGCCTTCCGGCGACGACACTTCACCGCCCTGTTCTGGGTGGCGCTGCTGGCACTCGCCGGCGTCGGCGCGGCCGGCGCTCCCGCGGCCGGCAACACCTCGTTCTCCATCCCCGGCACCGAGGCCCAGAAGGCCTTCGACGTGCTGGAGGAACGCTTCCCCGGCGCCAGCGCCGACGGAGCGACCGCACGCGTCGTCTTCAAGGCGCCCGCCGGCGAGAAGATGACCGACGCCGACAACAAGGCGACCGTCCAGAAGACCGTCCAGGAGCTCTCCGGCGACTCCCAGGTCGCCCTCGTCACCGACCCGTACCAGGGCGGAGGCGTCAGCCAGGACGGCGCGGTCGCCTACGCGTCGGTGAGCTACAAGGTCTCCGGCATGGAACTGGAGGACTCCTCGCGCGACGCCCTGAAGGCCGCCGCCGAGGGCGCCCGTGACACCGGACTGACCGTGGAGATCGGCGGTGACGCGCTGCAGGCCGTCCCGGAGACCGGCGCCGCCGAGATCATCGGCATCGGTGTCGCCGCGGTCGTCCTGGTCATCACCTTCGGCTCGCTGATCGCGGCCGGCCTGCCGCTGCTCACCGCGATCATCGGCGTCGGCATCGGCGTCGCGAGCATCTCCGCGCTGGCCGCCACGCTGGAGCTCGGCTCCACCACCTCCATCCTGGCCACGATGATCGGCCTCGCCGTCGGCATCGACTACGCGCTGTTCATCGTCTCCCGCTACCGCGCCGAACTGGCCGAGGGCAGGGAACGCGAGGAAGCGGCGGGCCGCGCCGTCGGCACCGCGGGCTCCGCGGTGGTCTTCGCCGGACTCACGGTCGTCATCGCCCTCGTCGGTCTGTCGGTCGTCAACATCCCGATGCTGACCAAGATGGGCATCGCCGCCGCCGGCACCGTCGCCATCGCCGTCCTCATCGCGCTCACCATGGTCCCGGCGCTGCTCGGCTACGCGGGCGGCAAGGTCCGCCCGGCCGGCGAGAAGAGCAAGCTGCTCGGCGGCGGTCGCGACAAGGGTGCGGACAAGGCGCAGCGCCCGAACATGGGCACCCGCTGGGCGAGCTTCGTCGTACGCCGTCCCGTGGCCGTCCTCCTGCTCGGCGTCGTCGGCCTCGGTGCGGCGGCCGTCCCGGCGGGCTCCCTGGAACTGGGCCTGCCCGACGACGGTTCGCAGCCGACGTCCACCACCCAGCGCCGTGCCTACGACCTGCTGTCCGAGGGCTTCGGCCCCGGCTTCAACGGTCCGCTGGTCGTCGTGGTCGACGCCAAGAACAGCGACGACCCGCAAGCCGTCTTCCAGCGGACCGGCGACGAGATCAAGGGCCTCGACGGCGTCATCACGGTGGCCCCGGCGACACCCAACGAGGCCGGCGACACGGCCACGATCACCGTCATCCCGGACTCCAAGCCGTCGTCCGTGGCGACCGAGGACCTGGTGCACGACATCCGGGACACCGGAGCGGACATCAAGGCCGACGCCGGCGCCGACATCCTGGTCACCGGCGCCACGGCGATGAACATCGACGTGTCGCAGAAGCTCAACGACGCGCTGGTGCCGTACCTGACCCTGGTGGTCGGGCTGGCGTTCCTGCTGCTGATCGTGGTCTTCCGGTCGATCCTGGTCCCGTTGAAGGCGGCCCTCGGCTTCCTGCTCTCCGTGCTGGCCGCCCTGGGTGCCGTGGTCGCGGTCTTCCAGTGGGGCTGGCTGTCCGGCCTGATGGGCGTGGAGGAGACCGGCCCGGTCATGTCGATGATGCCGATCTTCATGGTCGGCGTGGTCTTCGGACTGGCCATGGACTACGAGGTGTTCCTCGTGACCCGGATGCGGGAGGCCTTCGTCCACGGGGAGAACCCCAGCCAGGCCGTGGTGACCGGCTTCCGGTACAGCGCCCGGGTCGTGACCGCCGCAGCGGTGATCATGATGGCCGTCTTCTCCGGCTTCATCGGCTCCAGCGAGGCGATGGTCAAGATGATCGGCTTCGGCCTCGCCGTCGCCGTCCTCTTCGACGCGTTCGTCGTCCGCATGGCGATCGTCCCGGCGGTGCTGGCGCTGCTGGGCAAGAAGGCCTGGTGGCTCCCGAAGTGGCTGGACCGCGTCCTGCCCAACGTGGACGTCGAGGGCGAGGGCCTGCGCACGCAGGACGACAGGAAGGACGAGGACCGGGAACTGGTCCGTGTCTGACGGCAGCGGATGACCGCACCGGACCGCAGAGTCGACGTCCTGCGGTCCCCAGTACCAGCCGGTGAGGGCCCCGTGGGGACGGGGAGCCCTCACCGGCTTCCTCGTTCCGCGCCTGCCGCGCCCGCCACCGGGACAAACCCGGTCGCCCGCCGCCCGCGCCGCCCGCTAGCGTGCCCCGCATGACGACAGCCGTCACTGACCACGAGGGCTCCGCCGCCCACCCCCGATTCGCCGAGGCCCTGCGGGAGATGGGGCTTCCGGAGGTGATCGGGCAGGTCCGGCGCTTCCCCGACGCAGCCCGTACCGCCCCCGAGGCCGCCGCCGCGATCGGCTGTGAGCTCAGCCAGATCTGCAAGTCGCTGATCTTCGCGGTATGGGGGTCCCCCCTGCTCGAGGGAAGTCGAGAGCCTGGGGGAAGCGTGCCCGTACTGGTCCTGATGGACGGCGCCTCCCGGGTGGACCTGGAACGGGTCCGGCAGGAACTCGGCGCACAGAAGGTCACCCGCGCGAAGGCGGACGTCGTACGGGAGACCACCGGGTACGCCATCGGCGGCGTGCCGCCCTTCGGGCACCGCACCACGACCCGCGTCCTCGCCGACCGCTCCCTGCTGGAGCACGATCTCGTGTGGGCGGCGGCCGGCACCCCGTACACCGTCTTCCCGATGGAACCCAAGACGCTGATCGCCCACGCCGACGGCGTCCTGACGGACGTGCGCGAGCGCCGGGCGTGACCCCACTGGTCACCGCGGCCGTCCTGCTGGCCGCGGTCACCCACGCCGCCTGGAACGCCATCGCGCACCGGATCGCCGACAAACTGGCCGGCTTCGCCCTGATCTCGGGCGGCGGCCTGCTGATCGGGCTCGCACTGCTGCCGTTCGTGCCGCTACCGGCGGCGGGGGCATGGCCGTACCTGCTCGGTTCGGCCGCGATCCACATCGCCTACTACGCCCTGCTGATGAAGTCCTTCGAACTGGGCGACTTCGGGCAGGCGTACCCGATCGCCAGAGGCAGCGCGCCGCTGCTGGTCACGGTCCTCGCCGCCGTGTTCGCGCACGAGGTGCCCGACGGATGGGCCGCCGCCGGGATCACCCTGTCCTGTGCGGGACTGACCGGCGTCGCCCTGTGGGGGCTGCGCGGGCACCGGCCCGACCGGGCGGCGATCGGGGCGGCACTGGCGACCGGGCTGACCATCGCCGCGTACACCGTCGTCGACGGCCTCGGCGTACGGGCCGCCGGCTCCTCCCTCGGTTATATCGCCTGTCTCATGGCTGTCCAGGGCACGGTGATCCCGGCGTACGTGCTCTGGCGCCGGCGGGGCGGCACCACCGCCCTGCTGCGTCCGTACGCGGCCCTCGGCCTGCTCGGCGCGGCCCTCTCCGTCACCGCGTACGCCCTCGTCCTGTGGGCCCAGACCCGCGCCCCCCTCGCCCCGGTCGCGGCCCTGCGGGAATCGTCGATCATCGTGGGAGCCGGTATCGGGGCGCTGTTCTTCCGGGAGCGCTTCGGTGCTCCGCGCGTCGCCGCGGCCGGGCTGCTGGTCGTAGGGATCGGGCTGATGCTGCGGGCCGGGTAGCGGCGGCGGGGCCGGGCGTGATGGAGTGCGGCCGGGCGGGAGGAGGGGCACCCTGGAAGCAGGACTTCCGGAGGTGACCGTCATGACGAGCACGATGCGCACCACGGTCGGGTGGCACGTCGACATGGAGTTCATGGAGGACGACCAGCACACGCGCGCGGTGGCGATGGTCCGGCTGCCCGACGGGACCGAGGTACGGGCCCACGGGCACGCGAGCCGGCACCACGTCGACGCGAACCAGCCCAGGGTCGGGGAGGAGGTCGCCGGCGCACGCGCGTTGAACGAACTCGCGATGCAACTGCTGACCAAGGCGCACGACGAGATCGACGAAGTGTCCGGCCGGACCTCGCACCCGATCCACGTATGAGTCAGCCGGCGAGAGCCGAGCGCACCGCCCGCACCAAAGCCTGGGCGCGGGGGTCGGAGGTCACCGTCGTGCGGAAACCGTTGGTGACGTAGCCGAAGGCGATGCCCGACTCCGGGTCGGCGAAGCCCAGGGAGCCGCCGCGGCCGGGATGACCGAAGGAGCCCGGGGCCAGGAACGGCGACGCGCTGCCGTGCAGCATGTAGCCGAGGCCGAAACGGGTGCCCACGATCAGGACGCGGTCCGGGCCCGCCGACTCCTCGGCGCGGGCGCGTGCGACGGTGGCCGGGTCGAAGAGGCGTACGCCGTCGACCCGGCCGATCAGCGAGGCGTAGAAGCGGGCGAGTCCGTCCGCCGTCGCGATGCCGTTGGCGGCGGGCTGGGCCACCGCGCGGGACGCCGGGTCGTTCGGGTCCGGGAACGGGCTGATCGCGGCGAAGGCCCGGCGGGTGACGGAGGCGGGGTCGTCGTAGGCCGCGGTGACCGAGCGTTTGGGGCGGGCACGGAGCGCGCCGGACGGCTCGGGCCCCTCGACCGGGCCGACCCGCCCCACCCGGCCGGCCTCCGCGGCGGGCAGTCCCAGCCAGAATTCGAGCCCCAGCGGAGCGGCGATCCGGTCCGCGATCCACTCGCCGGCTCCCCGGCCCGTCACGCGCCGGACCAGTTCGTCGAGCAGCCAGCCGTAGGTGAGGGCGTGGTAGCCGTGGTCGGTGCCCGGCTCCCACACGGGCGCCTGGGCGGCGAGCGCCTCGGCGCCCCGCAGCGGGTCGAGCGCCTCCGCCGGGGTGAGCGGGCGGTCGAGGAGCGGGAGTCCGGCCCGGTGGTTCAGCACGTGCCGGACCAGCACCCGCTCCTTGCCGTGGGCCTTGAACTCCGGCCAGTAGTGGCCGACCGGTGCGTCCAGGTCCAGTTCGCCGTACTGGTGCAGCAGCAGGAGTGCGGCGGCGGCGACGCCCTTGGTCGCCGAGCGCACGACCTGGGCGGTGCCCCGCCGCCAGGGCTCGGCGCCGTCGGTGCCGTCAGTGCCGTTGGCGTTCTTGACACCGCCCCACAGGTCGACGACCCGGTGCCCGTCCCGGTAGACGGCGACGGCGGCGCCCCGGTCCCCGAGGTGCTCGAAGTTCCGTGCGAATGCTTCCTCGACCGGCTCGAAGCCCTCGGTCACCGTGCCGTGCACCTCGACGCCCACGTCCGTCGGTCCTCTCTGTCCACCTGTCGCCAGTCCCGGCGTTCACCTCTGACATGGGGTGCAACAGCGGCCGTCTGCCTGTGATTCCTGGGCTGTTTCGAGCGGAGACCGACTCATCAGTGACGGGAACCGTACGGAGGGTGGGATTCCGGAATGTGTGCGACATTGTACGTACACGTGGGTATACGGCTTTCGTACAGGTAGAGCACCGTGAGGGGCCACCCATGAACGCAGTCGAGCAGTACGCACGCGCGCAGATCGTCACGGACGCGGACGCCCCGCAGGCCGCGGACCGCGGAGCGGTACCCGTGACGCTGAGCTACGACGCCGAGCGCGCCCCCCGCACCGTGACGGTGCGGATGCCGGGCCCCGGGAACCGCGAGTGGACCGTCCCCCGTGCGCTGCTCGAACAAGGGCTGCGCACCCCCGTGGGAAGCGGCGACGTGCAGGTGTGGCCGTGCGGCCGGGTGCAGACCGTCGTGGAGTTCCACTCCGCGCAGGGGGTGTCGGTGGTGCAGTTCGATACGAAGGCCCTGACCCGGTTCCTGCGGCGTACGTACGTGGCCGCGGCGCCCGCCGAACCGGTCCCGCACTGACCGCGCCGACGGGCGGCGGCCGGTGAACCGCCGCCCACGCCCGGGTCAGCCGCCGAGCTTCAGCAGGCTCGCCACGATCGGGCCCGCCGTCTTGCCGCCGTGGCCGGCCGACTGCACGACGGCCGCCGCCGCCAGGTCCCCGCGGTACGCCGTGAACCAGCCGTTGGGCTTCTTCTGACCCTCGACCTCGGCCGACCCGGTCTTCGCGCCCTTGTCACCGCTCACCCCGGCCATCGCCGTCGCCGCCGTGCCGCTGGTCGCCGTGTACGACATCAACTCCCGCAGCTGCGACAGCGTTTCCGGCGACATGGTGCGCGAGGCCGTGGCCAGCGCGCGGTTGTCCACCTCCGGCGACACCAGGTACGGCTGGTGGAACACGCCCGCCTTGACGGTCGCCGACACCGACGCCATGTTCAGCGGGTTCATCCGCACCCCGCCCTGACCGATCAGGGAGGCCGCCATGGGGGCGTCCTTCTGCACCGGCACCGCACCGTCGAAGGACGACACCCCGACCTGCCAGTCGTTCTTCGCGAGCCCGAAGACCTGCTGCGTGTGCTTGGTCAGGTCGTCGTCCGCCAACTCGGGCGCCTGGCTGATGAAGGCGGTGTTGCAGGAGGCGCCGAAGCTGTCCCGGAACGTTCCGCCCTTGATGTCGAACTTGTCGAGGTTCTGGAACTTCCAGCCGCCGTAGCTGAAGTACTTCGGGCACGGGTGCTTCTCGTCGATGGACGCGAGGCCCTTCTCGATCAGCATCGAGGCGGTGAGCACCTTGAACGTCGAGCCGGGGGCCAACGACCCCTGGAACGCGGTGTTGAAGCCGCGCGAGGCGTTCGCGGCGGCGAGGATCTCGCCGGTCGACGCCCGCAGCACCACCACCGACGACCTGGCCTTCTTGGCCACCTGCTCCTCGGCCGCGGCCTGGAGCTTCGGGTCCAGCGTGGTCCGCACCGTGCCGGGGGTGCCCTTGCTCAGCTCCAGCACGGTCTTGTCGGAGGCCTCCGCCTTCTTGGACTCCTTGCCGCGGACCACGCGCAGTTCGATGCCGGCCTCGCCGCCCGCCGTCTTGCCGTACTTCTCGCGCAGCCCGTCCAGGATCAGCCCGATGGACGGATAGGTGGCGGTGGTCAGTTCACCGCCGTCCCGGTCCAGCGCCTTGACCGGCGGGGTGCCCGCCTCCTCGGTGACCAGCCTGTCACCGTCCTTGAGGTCGGGGTGCACGACGGAGGGCGCCCACGCGACCTGCGGTTCGCCGTCCCCGTCCCGGCGTACGACGGTCAGCGCGCTGTCGTAGGCGAGCGGCTCGGTGAAGTCCCCGTACGTCACCGTGCCCTTGACGGAGAACGGGACCTTGTCGCCGGTGCGGGCGCCGGCGGTGAGGGTGACGTCCTCGACGCCGGCGTCCTTGGCGTAGCCGGTGAGCAGGGCGGTGGCCGCCTCCGGGTCGTCGGTGGCCTCGGCGGCCTCGCTCACCTTGCCCTGCTGCCAGGCGGTGAGGAAACGGTCCGCCGCGGCGGTGACCTCGGCGGCGGACAGCGGGCCGGTCCTGGCCTCCTCGGCCTGCTGGGCGGAGGACGTCCGGGTGCCGTCCCCGTCCCCGCCCCCGAACAGCGCGTAGGCGCCGAGCCCGGCACCGCCGACGACGACGGCGATCACCCCGCCGAGCACGGCGGGCGGGGTCTTCCGTCGCTCGGCGACGCGCTTTCTGTTGCTCACTGCTTGTCCGATCCTCCGCAAGAAACTCCGCCGGGCTCCCCCGATGCCCGCACGCTGCCCTCGTGGCGCTCACCCGCCATGGCTCTCACCCGCCATGACGCTCACATGCCAACGACGGCCACCAGCCTAGAGTCCCCCCTCCCGCGCGTCGCGCTCAGCCACCCGCTCGTAGCACGGCTGCGACAATCGGACCGGCCGCGTCGCCGCCGTGGCCGCCCTGCTGGCTCATGGCCGCCGCCGCCACGTCGTTCCGGAAACCGGTGAACCAGCTGTCGGAGGTGGCGTTGCCGTCGACCTCGGCGGAGCCGGTCTTCGCGCCGATGTCGCCGCCGAGCCCGGACATGGCCTCCTGGGCGGTGCCCCGGGTGGCGGTGAGCCGCATCATCTGCTTCAACTGGGCGGCGGTGCCCGCCGGAAGGCCCTTCGCCTGAGCCAGCTGCCGGCCGTCGAGCTCCGGGGAGACCAGGTACGGCTGGCGGAAGGCCCCGGTGATCGCGGTCGCCGTCACCGACGCCATGTTCAGCGGGTTCATCTGCACCTGGCCCTGGCCTATGGCGCCGGCGGCCCGGTCCGGACCCGCGACGGCGGGAACACTGCCGTCGAAGGAGACGATGCCGGTCTTCCAGTCGTCCCGGCCCAGCCCGAACCGCTCCTGGGCCTCCTGGGTCAGTGAGGCGTCCGTGAGCGGGTCCTCGTCGACGAGCTTGATGAAGGCCGTGTTGCAGGAACGCAGGAAGCTGTCGGCGAGGGTGGCGTTCTCGTTCGGCTCCATGCCGGTGAGGTTCTTGAACGTCTGGCTCTGCCAGGTGGCGGTGGGCGGGCAGGGCGCCGGGCCGTTCATCGAGGCCACGCCGTTGTCGATGAGCATGGCCGCGGTGACGATCTTCATGGTGGAACCGGGGGCGACCCGGCCCTGGAACGCCGCGTTGAACCCGTCCTCGCGGTGGTTGGCGACCGCCAGCACCTCGCCGGTGCTCGGCCGCACCGCCACCACCGACGACTCGGCGAACCCCTTCACCGCCTTCTCGGCCGCGGCCTGCACCCCCGCGCTGAGCGTCGTACGCAGTCGGCCGGGTTCGCCCTTGGCGAGGGTCAGCAGCGTCGTGTCGCCGGCGTCCTCGCCCGCGGCCCCGGCGGCGTGCCGGATCACCAGCTCGACGCCGGGGGTGCCGCCCGCCTCGTCGCCGTACTTCTCGCGCAGGGTGTCCAGGATCGGGCCGAGGGAGGGGTACTTCTCCTCGGTGAGCACCGTGCCGTCCCGGCCCAGGGCCTCGATCGGAGGCTGCGCCGCCTCTTCGGTGACCAGGGTGTCGCCGTCCTTCAGATCCGGGTGGACCACGGACGGCTGCCAGTCGACCAGCGCGCGCCCGGTGGTCTCCCCGCGCACGACGGTCAACTCACTCCTGTAGTCGAGGGGTTCGGACTTCCCGTCGTAGGAGACGGTCGCCTTCACCCGGAACGGCACGGTGGTGCCGGTGGCCGTGCCCGGTGTGATCTCGACGTCGGTCAGGTGGGCGTCCTCGCCGTAGGCCGCCAGCAGCGGGGTCGCCTCCCCGGCGTTGTTCGTGTACGACGCGGCCTGCTCCGCCTGCGCCTTCTCCCAGGCCGCGAAGAACGCCCCGCTCGCCTCCGCGACCTCCTCCTCGTCCGGCGGCCCGGACTTCTTGGTCACGGCCGCGTCCGAACCGCCGCCTCCCCCGCCGCCGTTCACCGCCGACACGATGTTGTAGACCCCGTAACCGGCCCCACCCACCATGACCGCGAACACACCACCGATGACGGTGGCCTTGACCCCCTTGCCCATCGGGCTTCCCCTCCCCGCCGGACCCCCCACGTCTTCTGAACGTGTTCAGGACGTTCGGCGAGTGAGCACTTTACGCACAAGGAGTGACGACCGGGACGGCTGTTTCCGATTGTTGTCCGAACGGAGACGGGTGGTCAGGGGGGCCCGAAGGCCGTCGCCTGTCTTCTCCGGCTCGCCCGGCTCGCCCGGCTCGACACCCTCCGGCGACCGGGGGTGGCCCTTTTGTCCGGGCTGCTCGGGGTCCGTGCGGTACGTTCGCGCTCATGGCGCGGAGACGATGGCTGTGGGTGGGGATCGCCGCGATGCTGACCGCTTGCTCGGGTCCGGGCCGCGTCCCCGGCGGCCGGAACGCGGCGATCGAAGGGACATGGCAGAGCACCGGGTACGGCTACGTCTTCGACATCGCCCGGGACGGTGCGGGAAATACGCGGCTCACCTCCTACGACCGGACGGCGGGGAGCTGCCTCGGCGGGGACTCGTCGGCACCGGTGGGCCGCGAGGGCGACGCGACGTCCTTCGGTGAGGACGGTGAGGCCGAGCTGGTCGTCCGCAGGCGGGGAGACCGCCTGATCGTGCGGGAACCGGGGTCGGCCGGGCACATCCGCATGAACCGGCTCCAAGAGCTGCCCGACTGCCCGTCCGCGATCTCGGGGAACGCGGCCGACCGGCGTCTGCAGACCTTCGACGTCTTCTGGCAGAACCTCACCGAGCACTACCCGCCCTATGCGCACCGGAAGCTCGACACGGCGGACAGGAAGCGCGACCGGGCGGCCCTGGCCGAGCACAACACCGACCGGACGCTCGGCGAGCTGCTGGGTGACACGGTCCGCGAACTCGGCGACATGCACACCGGCGTCGAGGGGGAGGACCTCAGCCTCTACGGCAGACGGCCGGGCACGCGCGAATCGGACGACGTGGACACCGACGCCCTCCGACCCGCGATCGAAGCAAGGCTGGGCGAGCGGCTCACCCCCGTCATCGACGACAAGGTGGAGTACGCCGGCGGACTGCCGGACGGTCTGGGATACCTGCGCGTCACCCAGTTCGACGACTTCGCGGACGAGTCGTACGACGCCGACCGGAAGAAGTTCGAACAAGCCCTGGACACGGTGTTCGCCGTCGCGGAGCAGGACGGCTGGCGCGGCCTCGTGCTCGACCTGCGCCTCAACGACGGAGGTTTCGACGACCTCAGCCTCGCACTCGCCTCCCGACTGACGGACGAGCCGCACTTCGCGTTCCAGAAGCGGGCGCGCGACACGCGGGCGGCCTCGGGGTTCACGCCGTACCAGAAGCTGCGGGTGTCGCCCAGTGCCCGCCCCGGCTTCCACGGGCCGGTCGCGCTGCTGGTCAGCGACCTCACGGTGAGCGCGGGCGAGACGGCGGTCATGGCGCTGCTGAACCGCTCGCCGAAGCCCACCTTGATCGGCCGCCCGACGCAGGGCGTCTTCTCGGACCAACTGTCGCGGACACTGCCCGGCGACTGGTTCCTCGACCTCAGCAACGAGGACTACCGGGACGCGGCCGGACAGAGCTTCGAGGGCCGCGGCATCCCGGTGCCGCGGGAATTCCGCACGCCTGTCTTCACGGCCACGGAGATCGGACGCCGCTGCGACTCGGCCGTCGCCCGTGCCCTCGACCACCTCGCCGACAAGCCGCCGGGAACGACAAGGCCGTGCCCTCGCGGATCCACCTGACGGCATCGTCGGCCGACCGGCCTGAAACGACCCGGGAGCCGATCGTGCCGGGGAGAGGAACCCCGGCGGCGGTCATGCCGTCCCGGTGTCGTCCGCCTGCTCGCCCTCCGCCTGGGACGGCTCGGTCCTGGGGACGTCCGGGTGCGTGGCCGCGCGTTCGGCGGGATCGTCACGCTCGCCTTCGGCCTGTGAGGGAGTGTGGGAGTACAGCCACGGGTCGTAGGCCGATTCTCCGGTGTCTCCGGTTTTCATGACGGGCCTCCTCGGTCGCTCGCCTTCCATGCTCCTCCGCTCCTGCGCGGACCGCAGCAGAGCCGGGGTCGGGCCGTCCGAGGGGGCCGACGAGGACCACCGACGAGCACGGGGGCGCGGCGGTCCGCCGCGCCCCCGTGTCGCGTCCGCCCGGCTGGACCCAGGGGTCCAGCCACATCCGGGAGCGCCAGTCGTCGATGGGGATGGAGGTGCCGGTGTAGATGGGCCAGAAGTAGATGAAGTGCGCGTGATCCGGCCCTGTGGGGCCCCGACCAGGGCGTCTGCCTCTGTACGGGGCCGGGTCAGGCGGCTTGGACCGTCTCTGGGCCGTGATCTTGAGGACTCGACGCCAGATAGAGGCTGTCGACGGCCTTCCGCGTACGCCCCTCGCTGCTCGGCATGAGATGTGTGTAGGTCCGGAGCGTGAAGCCCGGGTCGCTGTGACCGAGGTGCTGACTCAGGGCCCGGATGTTCTCGCCCGCGTCCAGCAACACGGACGCGTAGAAGTGCCTGAGCGCGTGCATCCCGTGCTCGCGAGCGGATGTGCTCGGGCTTGAAGGAGCCGAGCGGGCGCGAGCCGATGTGGGGATAGGCGTGCAGCCGGAGCCGAGCCTCCGCAGCCTCACGGCTGTTGATCTCGCCGGTGTGCGTCTGCACCCAGCGTTCTGCGTACTGCCGGAACGTCGTTCGGGAGGCTCGGGGGTCGACGTAGTGGCCGCGGGACATGTCCGCCTCGATGTGCGCGAGCCACTGCTTGGCGAGCCGCAGTTCCTTGTCACGGAACGACTTGCTCTTCTCGGTGCCGTCCGGGCCGACGTACCGGGCGCGGTGGCGGAGACCCGTTCCGTGACGGTCGGTCCTGGCCTTGACGGGCTTCCCATCGGCGTCGGTTTCGGTCTTGTACCAGCGGTCTTGGATGTGGCCTGCCATGTGGCGGCGGTCCTCTCTCGACAGACAGCAGGGAGAGCCGCACACGGCGGCTCTCCCTGCTGTCTGTGGTGGTGTCCGGCTAGGCGGCGGTGGTGGCGGGCGGCGCGGAAGCGCTGCAACCGCTCCTCCCACTCCTCGGCCGCCTCCAGGTTCCCCGCGGCTTCCGCCGCCCGGATCATCCGCTCGTACCGGGCGCCGGTGCGGCCGTCCCAGGTGCGGCGGGCCACGATCCGGCCGCCGTTGAGGGTGTAGAGGCCGTGCCGGGCCACGGCGCGGGCGGTCGCCCGGGTCGTCTCGTGGGTGACGGCCGTCTTCACCGCGCGCCCGGAGCGGACCCACAGCGGCACCGGCCGGGCGGGCGGCGCGTCGGGGACGACGGTGAGGACGGTGAGGACGGTGGGGGCGGTGTCCGGGGTCGGGGGGTCAGTGGGCTTGTGGAGGTGGACGACGTTCTCGGACATGCTGGAAGTGCTCCTGACTGCCCCGACAGGGGCGGGAGTAAGGGAGAGAGCCGGGGTGGCCGGGTCCGTGGAAAGAGCGGCCACCCCGGCGTGATGGCTGGTCAGAACCAGCCGGACGACTTCCGCTTGGCCTTGTCGTGGGCAGCCTCGGCGATGAGCCGCTGCCGCTCGCCGTGCAGGGCGGTCAGCTCCGCGCTCAGCCGCATCTCGGCGGAGTTGCCGGTGGCGTCCATGCGCTGCTCCTCTCGGCCCGCGCTACGGCCCCGGGCCACTTTGTAGCCGCCGGCGGCCAGGGCCCGGGCCATGGCCCGGCGCTCACTGCCGTTCAGCGGCCACACCTCACCCCGGCGGACCGCTTCGAGCTTCTTCGTGGTCGCCTGGATCTCGCGGTCCAGGCGGCGGATGTCGGCGTTGCGCATGGTCGGGTGCTCCTCGGGTTGGTTGCGAGGGGTGCGCCGCTACGGTGTGCGGCATGGGTGGGGGATCCGCAGGTCGTACGCGGCCGTGCAAGTGGTGTCATGCGCCGGTGCAGCAGCCACGCAGTCGGTGGCGCAGGCGGCGGTACTGCAGCAAGCGGCATCGCCGCTGGTATCGCCTCTGGGAGGCCGGCTGGACCTTCCTGGACAGCCTGTAGCGGTCAGGGGCCAGAGCCCGTGGTGTCGGGGTAGGCGCAGGTCACGCACATGCCGAGCGCGGCGGGGATGACGTAGCCGGCATCGCGCGGGCAGGTGCGGCGGGCGGCGCCGGCCTTGGCCGGCGCCGCCCGTCGGGCCGGGGTCATCGGCCGGACCGGCACGGCCAGGTCGACGCGGTAGAGGTAGGCGACCAGCGGCCCGCGCCGACGGCGGGGGCGTTCGAGCTGCGCGGCCACGTCCTGACCACCGGGCCGCAAGCCGCGGGCGCGGAGTTGGCGGCGGGTGGCGTAGCCGTCCGGGGCGAGCCGCCAGCGGTACACCGGCAGCGCCCCCATCACGCGACGCGCTTCCACGCGGCCCGCAAACGGACCTCGGAGGCGGAGCGGCCGGCCGCCCGGAACCGGGCGGCCATCTCCCGGTACGACAGAGCGGGCGTCTCGCTGGTGCGGATCTCCTCGACGATGACGTCCAGCGCCTCATCGGTGAGCGCGGGAGCCGCCTCCAACGAGAGGGCGGCGACCGGCTCGGTGGGCCCCCAGACCGGGAGCTCCCAGCGGGGTGTGACACCGGGTGTGACGCGGCTCGTCACGCTGGTCAGCGCCCTGCCGGTATCCTTGCCCTCCCGCGCGCTCTCCAGCGTCGACCACGCCTTTGCGAGGGTGTCGGCGGTGGTGGCCTGGACGCGGGCGACGCGCGCCCCGGCCTGCGTCACGGCCGTCAGCCGGGTCTCCTCGGTGGCTGCCTCGGCGCGCAGCCGGGCGCGGGCCACGGCCGCCTCGTCGCGGGCCTCCTGCTGAATCCCGCGGATCGCATCCAGCGCCACCGGGGTGAGCGCGGTCCGCTCCCACAGGCCGTGCGCCAGCCACAGCGCCTTGGCCGCGATCGGCAGCCACGCCACGGCCAGCCACGCCCCGGCGGAGTGCTCCGCGGTCAGCGCGTGCGCGACCAGAACGGCGGTGGCGACCAGTCCGAAGCCCCAGCCGACGGCGGTCACCGTGCGGTTGTGGTCACCCTGCGCGGCGAGCCGGCGTTCATAGGCGAGGGTGGCCAACCATCCCCCGTCGATGCCGAGACCGACGACCAGGGCGACGGGCCACGGCATCGCCGTGCCCAGCCACATCACGACCACGGCGAGGGTGAGGACCATGGACACGGCCGTCATGGCGACGGCCGGCAGTACGGTCTTGGCACTCATGCGGCGCCCCCGTCCCGGCCGCGCACCGTGACGGCCGCGATCAGCAGGACCGGGGTGGAGTCGCCGTCGGGGTCCCGGCTGTCCTCCGTCCAGGACCACGCCGCGCCCGGCGCCACCTCGTAGCCGAGGGCGGCCAGCACGCACCGGCGCTCCGCCCCGGTGGGCACCGGGCCGGTGCGCTCCCAGCGGAAGGTGGGCCAGTCCGGCTCGCCGTACAGCACGACGTACAGCCGCCATGCCCCGCCGTCGCTCGACATCTGCGCGGTCAGCGTCTTCACGCCGAACCCCCGGGCAGGCTCGCGCCGGCGGTGCGGTTGACCAGCGCGACCCGGGCGGCCAGCGCCCGGCGGCGGGCCCGGCGGATGCGCCGGGCGTCCAGCTCGGTCGGCGTGCGGTCCAGCGTCACGATGTGCGCGTCCAGCAGCTTGACGTCCGCCAGGATGACGGGCATCTCCCGCTCGATCGCGTCCAGCTCGGCGTCCGTCGGCTCCACGAAGTCGGCAGATCCGAGAACTGGTCGAAGCCGGTGAAGGGTCGAAGTCCACAGTCCACGCGGCCTACAAGGCGTTGGAGTCCGAAGGGCTGGTCACCTCCTCGCGTGGGCACGGCACCGTCGTGCGGGAGCCGAGGCCTTTGAAGCGGCTGGGGATCGCCCGGTACGACAAGGCGAAGTGGCGCGACGGCGACGAGGTGGCGTTCATCGCCGACCGGGTCGCGTCCGGGCGTACGTACCAGCGGAACGAGCAGACGCAGACCGTCCGCAAGGAGAAGGCGTCTGCCGCAGTCGCCGAAGCTCACGGACTGCCAGAGGGGGCGGACGTCTACGCACGCGCCTGTGTGGTCAAGGAGGGTGCACAGCCGTCGCACACGTTGACCAGCTACTACCGTCCCGAGCACGTCGAAGGCACGCGCATCGTGGACCCGACGCCGGGCCCCGCCGGCCGAGGTGGTGGATTCCGCGTCCTGTACGACGCCGGATACGAGATCGACCGCATGAAGGAAGAACTCTTCGCCCGTGTCGCCACCGCAGAGGAAGCCCAGTTGCTTCAGCTCTCACCGGGTGAGTGGGTCGTTGAGTTGCACCGCACGACATACACGGCCGACGGGACTGTGGTGGAGTTCGCCATCGGAGTGCACGCAGCCACACGATTCGCGTGGGCCTACGAGTTCAAGGTCCCCGACTCGGCGAACACGGAGGACGAGAGCACGTGATCTCGACACAGGCATGGGCCGACGCTCAGCGGCTCTGGGACTTCCAGCAGATGGGCCACGAGCCGCGCCCGTGCTCTGTGGCGATCGGCCTCGGCAGCCACGACCTGGGTGTCGCCGACACCACCGCCGAGCTGTACCACCGAGGCATGGCGCCGGTGATCGTCTTCACCGGCGCCACCAGCCGCACGACGCGCGAACGAATGCCCCGCGGCGAGGCCGAGCACTACCGAGAGCGCGCGATCGAGCTGGGGGTGCCGACGAGCGCCATCATCGTCGAGCCCGATGCCAGGAACACGGGCGAGAACCTCCGCTTCTCCCGTGCACTGCTGGAAGCACGAGGTATTCCGGTGTCATCCGCTCTGCTGGTCAGCAAGCCCTATGAAGAGCGACGGGCGTACGCGACGGCGTGCGAGGTCTGGCCCGAGGTGGAGTGGGTGAGCGCGTCGACTCCCATGTGCTTCGCCCAGTACGTCGACTCGCTCCAGGACGTGCACCTGGTCGTCGACATGCTGGTCGGGGCTCAGCAGCGACTCGAGGTGTACCCGCGGCAAGGGTTCATGATCGAGCAGCCAATCCCGGACGACGTGGCCGTCGCGTACGAGCGGTTGAAGGCTGCAGGGTTCACGAGCCGACTCGTAGCGGAAGAAGCGCGGTAGAACTTCCTCTGCTTCATCAAGCACGCGTCGTCGCTCCGCTCCTCCGGGCGGGCGCGGGCGGCCGGCGGCGCCCGCGCCCTTGTCTCCGCCCCGCTCGGCATCGCCGGCCGCCCGCTCCCGCCCAGGAGGCAGGCACACGGGCATGAGGTCAGAACACGTCGTGGCTGGGGCGGTCGGCTCCACGGCTTCAGGCAGCCACTTTGGGGCGAGCCTCGAAGATCATGGCCCCAACGTCGTGCTTTAACAGGCAGGTCCACAGACTGCCCGACGCGCCGGAAGCTTACGGGGCCATGATCACTCGCTCCAAAGCAGCTCACAGGCTCAGCCGCAGTGAGCCGCCGCACGTAAGAGACCTGGCTCATCACTTCACCTGGTTCCTCGGCCGACGCGAGGGCTGAGCACCACGGGCCCCGCGGCTCGGATCGGCGCATCGGTATGCGGTGAATGCTGCGTTTTCCCCTGGCTGGCCCCATGGCGTCACACCTTGAACATGTACGAAATGACAGCTATGAGGGCCTTCGCTACGTTCATCGCAGGTCGGTCGCCCGGCCGACGTCCGTGCGACAGAGAGAAGTGACATGCCCACGCGTACATTTGCTGTGGCCGCTGCCGGAGTAGGCGCGGCGGTCCTTGCAGCCACCGGTATCACCTACGCCTCGACCTCCGGATCCGCCCCGGCGTCCCTGTCTGTCCACCAGGCAGCCGCATCTGCCCAACGGGTGGCCAAACCTGTCCAACGAGCCGCCCCTGCCGCGGCTCCCGCGAACGGCGGCAGCGCAAGCGGAGAGAAGAAGGACGAGGGCCGCGACCGCGAGGGCGGCGGACGCGGCTACGGCCACAAGGAAGAGGGAAAGATCTACTTCAACGAACGTGTGTACTCCGCCTCCGCTGAGGGCTGCGTCACTGCGGCCAGCGGACTGGGCTCCAGCAGCTTCAATGTTTTCAATGACAGCCGAAGGACTGTCGAGGTCTTCCGCGGCCTCACCTGTGACAACGGCGCTCCGGTCGCCACCGTGGGTCCCCACGGCGCCACCAATGGCGTTGTGACCCGTACCGTCCACGGAAGCCTGTTCGGTGACGATGGCGTCGTGGGCAGCTTCCGGGTGCTCGGCGACTACGACGAGTGGTGACAGCGCCGCCCGGAGTGCAGGAAAGATCCCGGCCCGCCGTAATCGGGCCGATGTTCCCGGCTTCGTGGATGTACGTGGGGCCACGGCGGGCACCTGCGCGGATGGTTGATTTTCGAATCAGACTCCGCCGGACTATTCGTTCCCCCACCGCAACCACAGCGTCTCGTGCCAGTAGTCGGCGTCGGGAGCGGGACGAGCCACTGAGGGCACCGGTCCAGGGCCCGTCTCGATCAGGTGCACCAGCGTCCAGGCGACGCCGTAGCAGTCGTCGGGCCCGAAACACGTGGCCAGCGCCTGTGCCTCCTCCGTCGTAACCGGTCGGGAGATTGCCCGAAGCTGCTTGTCGCGCCTGTCGATCTCTTCTTCACTCGCGTCGCAGTCGGGGAGTGGACCGTCGGCGACAAACGTCTGCACTTCGGGTCTCATGCTCGAATGATCGGCAGCTGTAGCCGTCGCGGCAAGGCGTCTTGGCAGATCATTCGGCCACTGCCTCAGTCGGCATGGCGCCCGTGCCCGCTGTGTACCCGTCCGGTCAATGGGGGCCGCCTCCGGGCCGTCGGAGGGCACTCGACGACAACCAACGCTGACAACCAGCGACAGCTAAGTCGCAGGTCGCAGCATTGATCGATTACATGGCCGCAGGTCAGAGACCCGGCTCTTCACTTCTTCGGCATCTGGTAGCAACTGGGGGCTTGACTGGCTCCTGAGCATGCCGCGTCTGCAGCTACGGACAGGCACAGCCGGTCGGCAGCTACGGGAGGTCGCTATTGCCTCCGAGGTTGGCGATCATCCGGCGGAGCACGTTCAGGGTGGTGACATAGTCGTCGGTCTCCACGCCGTTGTGCATCTGCTCGTGGACCTTGAGGTTGCGGGCCGTCGCGCGCTGTCGTCCCTCTTCGCCGGCCTCGGTGAGTGTGAGGCAGCCATTGAGCTCCGCGGTCCAGCCGCGGGAGGCGAGGTCGGCGTAGACGGCCTCAAAGTCGGTGTCCTGGCGGTCGAAGGGGGAGAGCTTGGCAGTGAGGGAGACGCGGGTCCACTGCGCGGGGGCACCGGCGACGTGGTTGAGGATCCACCAGTGCGGTTGCGTGAGCCCTTCCTCCGCGAGGGCGGCACGGATGCTGCCGACGATGCTCTCGTTTGCGACCCCGCTCCAGTAGCCGATGGGCTGGGCAGCAAGCCGGTCCCGTGAGTACTCCGTGATCGTCATGCCGGGAGCGTAAAACCTGAAGCGCAGTTGAGGTCAACAGCTGACATCCAAGCCTGACATCAACGGCGATGGACGACCGTGCATCGTGAAGGTTGGTCATGGAGCCGACAGTGCCGACTGGAAACCGCTGAGTAGCGTAGAGACGACAGGCGGATCGAACTCCTGAAGCGGTGTTCTTGGGACCTCCTCCCCCAGGCATGCCCCAGGGGTGCCTATCAATGGAGAAGCCGCAGGTGAGCAGGGTTGAGGGGAGCCCGCTGTAAATCTGCTGCGGGGCCAGTGACGGGCCGTCTCCGGGCCGTCCGAGGGTGGCCCACGACAACCGCTGACGACCAACGACGACCACGAGGGCGCGGCAGGCTGCCGCGCCCTCGTGGTGGGTCTGGCCAGCTAAACCCACGTGTCCAGCCACATCCGGGAACGCCAGTCGTCGATGGGGATGGAGGTGCCGGTGTAGATGGGCCAGAAGTAGATGAAGTTCCAGGCGATCAGGAGGACCAGGACGCCTGCCGCCGTCGCGCCCGCGACCCTGCGGGTGTCGCTGGAGCGGGGCGGGCCGACGAGCGCGCCCAGGAGCATCGCCACCGTCAGGCACAGGAACGGCAGGAAGACGATGGAGTAGAAGAAGAAGATCGTGCGCTCCTGGTACAGGAACCACGGCAGATAGCCGGCCGCGACGCCGCAGGCGATGGCGCCCGCACGCCAGTCACGGCGGAAGAACCAGCGCCACAGGACGTAGAGGAGCGCGAAGCAGGCCACCCACCACAGCATGGGCGTGCCCAGGGCCAGCACCTCGCGGGCGCACTTCTCGCCCGCGTCGGCCGGGCAGCCGTCCGTGCCGGGCGCCGGGGACTCGTAGAAGTAGGAGACCGGGCGGCCGGTGACGATCCAGCTCCACGGGTTGGACTCGTAGGTGTGCGGCGAGGACAGGCCGACGTGGAAGTCGTACACCTGGTTCTCGTAGTGCCAGAAGCTGCGCCACCAGTCGGGGAACAGCCAGGACCAGCTGCTGTCCTTGCCGTCGGTCACCGCCCAGTCGCGGTAGTAGCCGCCGCTGCCGTCGTCCGCGGAGAGGAACCAGCCGAGCCACGAGGCGACGTACGTCGCGAGCGCGACCGGGACGGTGGAGAGGAACGCCCAGCCCAGGTCGCGCCGCAGCACCGCCCGGTAGGGGCGGCGGGCGCCGGCGGTCCGGCGCGCGCCGACGTCCCACAGCACCGCCATCACGCAGAGCGCGGCCATGACGTACAGCCCGTTCCACTTCGTGGCGAACGCCAGACCCAGCATCAGCCCCGCCGCCAGCCGCCAGGGCCGCAGGCCCAGCCGGGTGTTCTCGGCGATGTCCGGGTCCGGCGGGGTCCGGCCGTCGGGGCCCACGGGCAGCGCGGCGGCGAGCCGCGCCCTGGCCCGGTCCCGGTCGACGAGCAGGCACCCGAAGGCCGCGAGCACGAAGAACATCAGCACCCCGTCGAGCAGCGCGGTGCGGCTCATCACGAAGTGCAGTCCGTCCACCGCCATCAGCGCGCCCGCGAGGCAGCCCAGGAACGTGGAACGGAACAGGCGCCGGCCGATACGGCACAGCATCAGGACGGAGAGCGTCCCGAGCAGGGCCGTCATGAACCGCCAGCCGAACGGGTCGAACCCGAACATCAGCTCGCCCAGCCCGATGACGTACTTGCCGACCGGCGGATGCACGACGTACGCCGCTTCGATCGGGACGGGGACGTCCGAGCCCCGGGAGAGGACCAGGTCGTTGGCGTTCTTGGCCCAGTCGACCTCGAAGCCGCGGTGGACGAGCGCCCACGCGTCCTTGGCGTAGTACGTCTCGTCGAATATCACCGCCTTGGGGCTGCCCAGGTTCCAGAACCGCAGCACCCCCGCGAACAGGGTGACCAGCAGCGGGCCGCCCCACGCCGACCAGCGGGTGATCCGGTCGGCGAGCACCGGAGGCACCCCGAGCGTGCTCCACAGCCTGCCGGACGGCTCGGCGTACGGCGGGACCAGGCGGTCACGGATGTCGGGAACCGCGGGGGCACCGCCCCCGGTCCCCGTCGCCGGGTGGCCGAAGCGGCGCAGCCGCTGCTGCCACGACGGTTGCCGCTCCTGTGGCGACTGGTCCTGCCGGGTGTCCGTGGAGGACGCGGTACTGGTCACCGCGCCATCGTAGGGAACGGCGCTGTGGGAGTCCCGCGCATGGGCGGTATGCCCGGCTCTCCCTCGGTTCCGCCCCTGGCCGGAACCGAGGGAGAGCCGGGGTCCTGGGAGGATGGGGGAGTGACCGGAATCCTCGTACTCGCAGGCACCCCCATCGGCGACGTCTCCGACGCCCCGCCCCGGCTCGCCGAGGAACTGGCCGGCGCCGACGTCGTCGCCGCCGAGGACACCCGGCGGCTGCGGCGGCTGGCCCAGGCGCTCGGCGTCACCCCCAAGGGCCGGGTGGTGTCGTACTTCGAGGGCAACGAGTCCGCCCGTACGCCCGAACTGGTCGAGGAACTGGCCGGCGGCGCGCGTGTGCTGCTGGTGACGGACGCCGGCATGCCCTCCGTGTCCGACCCCGGGTACCGGCTGGTCGCGGCCGCCGTCGAGCGGGACATCAAGGTCACCGCGGTGCCCGGACCGTCCGCCGTGCTCACCGCGCTCGCCCTGTCCGGGCTGCCCGTCGACCGGTTCTGCTTCGAGGGCTTCCCGCCCCGCAAGGCCGGGGAGCGGCTCGGGCGGCTGCGGGAGGTGGCCGGGGAACGGCGCACCCTCGTCTACTTCGAGTCCCCGCACCGGCTCGACGACACGCTCGCCGCGATGGCCGAGGTGTTCGGTGCGGAGCGCCGGGCCGCCGTCTGCCGCGAGCTGACCAAGACGTACGAGGAGGTCAGGCGGGGCTCGCTCGCCGAGCTGGCCGCGTGGGCGGCCGAGGGGGTGCGCGGGGAGATCACCGTCGTGGTCGAGGGCGCGCCGGACCAGGGCCCCGAGGAGGCGGACGCCGCCGAGCTGGCGCGCAGGGTGCGCGTGCGCGAGGAGGCGGGAGAGCGGCGCAAGGAGGCGATCGCGGCGGTCGCGGTGGAGGCGGGGGTGCCCAAGCGGGAGGTCTTCGACGCGGTGGTGGCGGCGAAACGCCCCGCGGGGTGAGTGGGGCGGAGGCGGCTCGGGACGTCGCTCAAGCGCTTGGGAGCCTTCGGCAACGAAACCCTTAAAACGGCGCCAATACTCCGCCGCCCCTACTGCTTTCGCGCCTCCTGAGGAGTCCACTGGAAGCAGGGACGGGTCGCATCGGTCCGTCCCGTCGTGGACCGACAGGAGCCGGGATGACCGAGATCGCAGGAAGGGCCGGACACCGCGCCGACGGCATCGTCAGGGAGTCGTACTCGTTCGCCTGCATGCGCTGCGGGTACGGCTGGGAGCAGTCGTACGAGATAGAGCACCACACGGACACCGACGGCCACGACACCGTGCGCTACGTGGCGGACGGTCGGGTCGTGCCCTCCCCGCTGAGCCGTCCGACGTGCCGGCACTGTGACGGCCACGTCGTGCGGATCATGCGGCCCGGCCGGGTCGCCTCCGCACGGGGCGCGGCCCACAGGGAGCACCACGAGCACCACGAACACCGCAAGCATCACGACCACCGCTGGCACCTGTCCGACCTGCTGCCCTCCTTCCGCAGGGCGGGCTGACGAGCCGGTGCCCCGGCGGTGGAACGGGTCCCTTCCGCGCGATCCGTAGGATCGGGGCATGCCTTCGAACACCCCCGACAAGAACGCCGCCCCGCCGCTCCCGGAGCCCCTGCGGGTACCGGTCGCGGACTCGCACACCCACCTCGACATGCAGTCCGGCACGGTGGAGGAGGGGCTCGCCAAGGCCGCGTCGGTGGGCGTGACGACGGTGGTGCAGGTCGGCTGCGACATCGAGGGGTCGCGCTGGGCGGCGGAGACGGCCGCCCGGTACGACAGCGTGCACGCGACGGTCGCGCTGCACCCGAACGAGGCCCCGCGCATCGTGCTCGGCGACCCTGGGGGCACCTCCCAGCCCCCCAGGGCTGGGGGAGGGTGGTCGCGGCAGGGGGCGCGGGAGCCGGGCGGGGACGCCGCGCTGGACGAGGCGCTCGCCGAGATCGACCGGCTGGCCGCGCTGCCCCAGGTCAAGGGCGTCGGCGAGACCGGACTGGACTACTTCCGCACCGGGCCGGAGGGCAAGGAGGCGCAGGAGCGGTCCTTCCGTGCCCACATCGAGATCGCCAAACGGCACGGAAAGGCCCTGGTGATCCACGACCGCGACGCCCACGCCGACGTGCTGCGCGTCCTCAAGGAGGAGGGCGCGCCGGAGCGCACCGTCTTCCACTGCTACTCGGGCGACGCCGAGATGGCGGAGGTCTGCGCCCGCGCCGGGTACTTCATGTCGTTCGCCGGCAACATCACCTTCAAGAACGCCCAGAACCTGCGCGACGCGCTCGCCGTGGCCCCGCCGGAGCTGATCCTGGTGGAGACCGACGCCCCCTTCCTGACGCCGGTGCCGTACCGCGGCCGGCCCAACGCCCCGTATCTGGTGCCGGTCACGGTGCGCGCCATGGCGGCCGTACGCGGTGTCGACGAGGACACCCTCGCCACCGCGCTCGCGGCGAACACGGCCCGCGCTTTCGGTTATCCACAGGCGTGACCTGCGGGGTGCCCGCGCCCCGTACCCTTGTCCCGTGACCAGCCCCACCCCCGACGCCCTCCTGGGCCCCGCCGACGTCCGCGAACTCGCGGCCGCCCTCGGCGTGCGGCCCACCAAGCAGCGCGGCCAGAACTTCGTGATCGACGCGAACACGGTCCGCCGGATCGTCCGCACCGCCGAGGTCCGCCCCGACGACGTGGTCGTCGAGGTCGGCCCGGGGCTCGGCTCGCTCACCCTGGCGCTGCTGGAGGCCGCCGACCGGGTCACCGCCGTCGAGATCGACGACGTGCTGGCCGCCGCGCTGCCCACCACCGTCGCGGCCCGCATGCCGGAGCGCGCCGAGCGGTTCGCGCTGGTCCACTCCGACGCGATGCACGTCACCGAGCTGCCCGGCCCCGCCCCGACCGCGCTGGTCGCCAACCTGCCCTACAACGTGGCCGTGCCGGTGCTGCTGCACATGCTGGAGACCTTCCCGAGCATCGAGCGCACCCTCGTCATGGTCCAGTCGGAGGTCGCCGACCGGCTCGCCGCCCCGCCCGGTTCGAAGGTGTACGGCGTGCCCTCAGTCAAGGCCAACTGGTACGCGCAGGTCAAGCGGGCCGGCGCCATCGGACGGACCGTGTTCTGGCCCGCCCCCAACGTCGACAGCGGGCTGGTCTCCCTCGTCCGCCGGAGCGAGCCGCTGAGGACCACCGCCTCCCGGCGCGAGGTCTTCGCCGTCGTCGACGCTGCCTTCGCCCAGCGCCGCAAGACCCTGCGGGCGGCCCTCGCCGGCTGGGCGGGCTCGGCTGCGGCGGCCGAGGCCGCCCTCGTCGCCGCCGGAGTGTCGCCGCAGGCGCGCGGCGAGTCCCTGACCGTCGAGGAGTTCGCGCGCATCGCCGAACACAAGCAGCCCGAGCAGCCCAAGCAGTCCGAGGAGTCCGCCGCGTGAGCGTCACCGTCCGCGTGCCCGCCAAGGTCAACGTCCAGCTCGCGGTCGGCGCGGCCCGCCCCGACGGCTTCCACGACCTGGCCAACGTCTTCCTCGCGGTCGGCCTCCACGACGAGATCACCGTGACCCCGTCGCCGGACGGGCTGCGCGTCACCTGCGCGGGCCCGGACGCCGCCGAGGTGCCCCTGGACCGTACGAACCTCGCCGCCCGCGCGGCCCTCGCTCTCGCCGGGCGGTACGGCCGGGACGCCGACGTGCACCTCCACATCGCCAAGGACATCCCCGTCGCCGGCGGCATGGCGGGCGGCAGCGCGGACGGCGCGGGCGCGCTGCTGGCCTGCGACGCGCTGTGGGGGACCGGCGCCTCGAGGGCGGAACTGCTCGACATCTGCGCCGAGCTGGGCAGCGACGTGCCGTTCGCGCTGGTCGGCGGGGCGGCGCTGGGCACCGGGCGGGGCGAGAGGCTGACCGAGCTGGAGGTGGGCGGCACCTTCCACTGGGTGTTCGCGATGGCCGGGCGCGGGCTGTCGACCCCGGCGGTCTTCCGGGAGTTCGACCGGCTGGCGGAGGGCCGGGACATCCCTGAGCCGGTGGCCTCGCAGGACCTGCTGGACGCCCTCGCCAAGGGCGACCCGGACGCGCTGGCCGCCACGGTCTCCAACGACCTTCAGCCGGCGGCGCTGTCGCTGTTCCCGGAGCTGGCGGACACGCTGGCGGCGGGGCGTGCGGCCGGGGCACTGGCTTCGCTGGTCTCGGGCTCGGGTCCGACCACGGCGTTCCTCGCCCGGGACGCGGAAGCGGCGGACGGGATCGCCGACGCGATGGAGGCTTCCGGCACCTGCCGCACGGTGCGTACGGCGGCAGGGCCCGTGCCGGGTGCGATGGTGATCTGAGAGGGCTCCGATCAGAGCTCGTCGATGGCTGTGAGATCGATGTCGATGGGGTATGGCTCGTCGACCTTGATCCGGTCGCGGTGCATGCCCATGTGCACGTATGAGCGAGTGAGCGGGTCCAGCTCGTACACGTGAACGAGTGGGATGCGGCCGCTTCCGTCCCGCTCGACGCGCCAGAAGTGGGGGATGCCTGCGGTGCCGTACTTGTGCGGCTTGGTCGTACGATCGCGGGACTCCGAGTCCGGGGACACGACCTCGATGGCCAGGATTACGTCCTGGGCCTGGTAGCTCGTCTGGTCCGGGCCCCGGACCGCATCGGCGAAGACCACGCTCACATCGGACTCTGGTCCGTTGCGCCGGTCCAGGACGATGGTCATCTCCCGTTTCACCCTGTACTTCTTCGGCGCGCTTCGCCGCAGGCCACTGACCAGCAGGTCGATCACGTCTGCGTGGAAATTGCGCTGCGGACTCACGGTGATGAGGCTCCCGTCGATCAACTCGGTGTGCGGCGGGAGATCGGGCAGTGTGAACAGGTCGTCCACGGTGTAGCCGTCCACGGGCGGCACCTGCCAGTGACGGCGGTGCTCTACGGACTCGGCGGTCATGGTTCCTCCCATGGACGGGATCCTGCTGCCTGCCCTCTACGGTAGCCGCCTGTTTCCGATCACGTCATCACAATGAGTGACTGTCGCCTCGCGCGTCGGCCGCTCTCCGGCAGGCCCTACGCTTGAAAGCTGATCGATCCACCGGGCAGGAGAGAAATGGCCGTCAATCTGGTCAATGTCGAGAACGTCAGCAAGGTGTACGGCACCCGTGCCCTCCTCGACGGCATCTCCCTCGGCGTCTCGGAGGGGGACCGCATCGGTGTCGTCGGGCGCAACGGCGACGGCAAGACCACCCTCATCCGGATGCTCGCCAAGCTGGAGGAGGCGGACACCGGGCGGGTGACGCACTCCGGCGGGCTCCGCCTCGGCGTGCTCACCCAGCACGACTCCCTCGACCCCGCCGCCACCGTCCGGCACGAGGTCATCGGCGACATGGCCGACCACGAGTGGGCGGGCGACGCCAAGGTCCGCGACGTGCTGACCGGGCTGTTCGGCGGGCTGGACCTGCCCGGCTTCCCCAAGGGCCTGGACACCGTCATCGGACCGCTGTCCGGTGGCGAACGGCGCCGGATCGCGCTCGCCAAGCTGCTCATCGAGGAACAAGACCTGATCGTCCTCGACGAGCCCACCAACCACCTCGACGTCGAGGGCATCGCCTGGCTCGCCCGGCACCTGCGGGAGCGGCGCTCCGCGCTCGTCTGCGTCACCCACGACCGCTGGTTCCTCGACCAGGTCTGCACCCGCATGTGGGACGTGCAGCGCGGTGCCGTGTACGAGTACGAGGGCGGCTACTCCGACTACGTCTTCGCCCGCGCCGAACGCGAGCGCATCGCCGCCACCGAGGAGGTCAAGCGGCAGAACCTGGTCCGCAAGGAGCTGGCCTGGCTGCGCCGCGGGGCGCCCGCGCGGACGTCCAAGCCGCGCTTCCGCGTGGAGGCCGCCAACGAGCTGATCAAGGACGTGCCGCCGCCGCGCGACAGCAGCGAGCTGATGAAGTTCGCCTCGTCACGGCTCGGCAAGACGGTGTTCGACCTGGAGGACGTCACCGTCCAGGCAGGGCCCAAGGTGCTGCTCAAGCACGTCACCTGGCAGCTCGGTCCCGGTGACCGGATCGGCCTGGTCGGGGTCAACGGCGCGGGGAAGACGTCCCTGTTGCGGGCGCTGGCGGAAGCGGCCCGGAGCGAGGGCGAGGTGCAGCCCGCGGCGGGCCGGGTCAGCGTCGGCAAGACGGTCAGGCTCGCCTACCTCTCCCAGGAGGTCGCCGAACTCGACCCCACCTGGCGGGTGCTCCAGGCCGTACAGGCGGTGCGGGAGCGCGTCGACCTCGGCAAGGGGCGGGAGATGACCGCCGGGCAGCTGTGCGAGACGTTCGGCTTCAACAAGGACAAGCAGTGGACACCGGTCGGCGACCTGTCCGGCGGTGAGCGGCGGCGGCTCCAGCTGCTGCGGCTGCTCATGGACGAACCCAACGTCCTCTTCCTCGACGAGCCCACCAACGACCTCGACATCGAGACCCTCACCCAGCTCGAGGACGTCCTCGACGGCTGGCCCGGCTCGATGATCGTCATCTCCCACGACCGGTTCTTCGTCGAGCGCACCACCGACCGGGTGTTCGCCCTGCTCGGCGACTGCACCCTGCGGATGCTGCCGCGCGGCATCGACGAGTACCTGGAGCGGCGCAAGCGCATGGAGGAGGCCGCCGCGGCCGCCGCCGCCGGACCCGCGGCGAAACCGGCCCCGGAGGTCCCCGAGAAGAGCGCCGCCGACGTGCGCGCCGCCAAGAAGGAACTGCAGAAGATCGAGCGGCAGCTGGACAAGCTCTCCGAGAAGGAGTCCACGCTGCACGCCGCCATCGCCGAGCACGCCACCGACTTCGCGAAGGTGGCCGAACTCGACGCGGAGCTGCGCGAGACGGCCGGTCAGCGCGAGGCGCTGGAAACGCGGTGGCTGGAACTCGCCGAGGACGCCTGACGCCCGTACCGGGGTCCGTACCGCCCCGCAGCGCCCCGCGCACAGGTCCGTGCGCGGGGCGCGCGTTGTGTGAAGGGTGTGTGGAGGCGCGTGGGGGCGCGTAACGAGGGCATCACAGGCCGGTCCTCCCTTGGGAACAGGGGTGGACGCGGCCCGGTGACCCGTCGGTACCGGGTGATAGAAAGACCCCGTCTGAGAACTGTAAGGACCACCTCAAGACGACTCTGGGAGCATCGCGTACCTCAGGGTGTGGCTAAAAAATCAGTGAGCAAGGGGGGAACGCGCTGATGGCTCAGCCGCCCAACCAGCCGCCGCAGGGCGGCTTCGGAGCACCACAGGATCCGTCCGCGTCGGGTGGCGGCTTCGGAGCTCCGACCCCGCCGCCCCCGCAGGGTCCGCCCCAGACCCCGCCGCCCCCGCCGTCCGGTGTGCCGCCGCAGCCGGGCTACGGCTACCCGCAGCAGGCTTCGCCCCAGCAGCCGGGCCCGTACGGTCAGCAGCCGGGTCCGTACAACCAGCAGCCGGGGCCGTACGCCTCCGGCCCGTACGCCTCCGGGCCCTACGGCCGGCCGCAGCAGCCCGGCCCGTACGGGCAGCCGGGCTACGGCTACCCGCAGCCGCAGTACCCGGGCGCGCCCGGTGCCCCGCAGCCGGGGCCCGGCTCCCGCAACCCCTTCAAGGGCAAGCCCGCCATGATCATCGGTGCCGCGGTGGTGACGGCGCTGCTGGTGGTCGGCGGCACCGTGTGGGCGGTCTCCGGCGACGACGGGAAGCCGGACAAGAAGCCCGTCGCCCAGCAGAGCGACGACCCGAAGCCCGACGCCTCCGGCGCCCCGGTCGATCCGGGCGACGGCAGCGGCGACGGCGGCTCGGACCCGGAGGACCTCAACGAGGGCCGCAAGTCCGGCGAGTCCAAGGTGCTCTGGTACAAGGAGGCGCCCGACGCACCCGGTTCCGGAGCCGAGGCCCCCGGCATGTGGATCACCGACAAGGCGGCGGTGAAGGCGGCCTACAAGGAGCTCTCCGCCTACAACGTCGCCGACGGCAAGCCGACCTGGGAGCCCGTCACCTTCCCCGAGAAGATCTGCGCGGTCACCCCGGAGAAGACGTCCGACGACAAGGTCGTCATCGCGTACATGAGCGGCAGCAGCGACCGGGCCAAGTGCAACCAGCTCCAGCTCGTCGACCTCGACACCGGAGAGAAGGGCTGGACGCAGAAGGTCGAGGACGGCGCGCTGTTCGACTCCGTGGTCTCCATCAAGATGACCCTCAGCGGCAACACGCTGATGGTGAGCCGCTCGCAGTCCGGCACGGCCTTCGACGTCACCTCCGGCGACAAGATGTACGACAAGAAGAAGTACGGCGAGGCCTGCTTCCCCGCCGGTTTCGCGGGCGGCGAGCGGCTGATCCAGGTCGCTTCCTGCGGCGCCGGCGGCAACAACGAGCACGACGAGGTCCAGGAGCTCGACCCGAAGACCGGCAAGGTGCAGTGGACCCGGAAGTTCGGCAAGGGCTGGCGCGTCGAGCGCACCTACTCCGTCGACCCGGTGGTCGTCTACAGCACCAACAAGGACAAGAAGGCGTGGAACATCTCCACGCTCGGCGCCGGCGGCTCGGTCCGCTCCCAGGTCGCCGTCGACGAGGACTTCGCCGCCGATTGCGGCTGGGCCATTTTCGCCCGTGACCTCCAGGGCTGTGAGGGCGTCGCCGCCGACGCGGACACCCTCTACCTGCCCACCAAGGCGACCACCGGGGCCAACGAGATCGTCGCGATCAGCCTCGCCACCGGCAAGGAGAAGTGGCGGGTGAAGTCCCCGGTGGCGGACTCGATGGTGCCTATGAAGGTCGAGGGCGACAAGCTCATCGCCTACGTGGAGCCGTCGTACGACGCGGGCGGCCGGGTCGTGTCCGTCCCGACCACCGGCAGCAGCCACGAGCCGGTCACGCTGATGCAGAACCCGCAGGGCGCCGCGAAGATCGAGAACGGTTTCTTCAGCAGGGCGATCGACTGGGTCGACGGCCGTTTCTACGTCTCGACGACCCGGCTGTCCGGCAACGACGAGTCGAAGGAGAAGCTGATGCTCGCCTACGGCAAGTGAGGCGCGCAGCAGTGGTGGGGCGCGTCGGCCGGGTACGGCCGGCGCCCTCGCTCCGTCCGGCCACTTCCCCGCCGTCCTTCCCCTCCTTCGAGTTCTTCGGGCTCTTCGATCCCTTCGAGGTCTACACGTCATGACGCAGCCGCCCCAGCCGCCCAACCAGCCTCCGCAGCAGCCCGAGCCGTCACAGCCCGAGCAGCCGGCCGCACCGGCTCCGCCGCCGGGCTTCGGTCCGCCGACCGAGCCGTCGCAGCCGCCGGCCCAGCAGCCGCCGTCCGCCCCGGGCGGGCCGGACCTCAGCAAGGCCCCGGCGCCGGGATACGGCTACCCGCAGGCCCCGCCCACACCGACGGGCCCGACGCCGCCGCCCGGGTACGGCTACCCGCAGCAGCCCCCGGCCGGTTACGGCTACCCGGGTCAGCCCGGTCAGCCGAGCCCGTACGGCCAGCCGCAGCAGCCGTACGGCCAGCCAGGTGCGTACGGACACCCGCAGCAGCCGTACGGCCAGCCCGGTTACGGCCATCCGCACCCGACCGTGCCGATGCAGCCACACCCGGGCGGCGGCGTCGGGTCCGGCGGCGGGCGGAAGATCAACGCGCAGCTGGCCATCATCGTCTCGGCGGTCGTGGCCATCGCCCTGATCGTCGGCGCCGGCGTCTGGTACTCGTCCTCGTCCTCGTCCGGCGGCGACAAGGAGACCACCGCGGACTCGGGCGGCACCGACGGCGGTGAGAAGGACGCCAAGAACGGCGGCGGCTCCGCCGCCGGCAAGGAGAAGGCCCCGGCCGACCCCTCCGCCAAGGTCCTCTTCCAGGTCCCGGCGCCGAAGGTCTCGAAGGACGACTCGACCGTCTCCGTCTCCGGTTCCTGGCTGACCGACACGGTGTACGCCAAGAGCGGTGTCGCCGAGGTCGTCGGCTACGACGCCGTCAAGGGCAGCAAGGTGTGGACGCTCGACCTGCCCGGGCCGGTGTGCGAGGCCAGCGGTCACGTCACCGAGGACGGCAAGACGGCGATCGTCTACAAGCCGAGGATGCCGAGCAAGAACGATCCGCAGCGGTGCACGCAGGTCGCGGCCTTCGACCTCGCCACGGGCGAGAAGCTGTGGTCCGAGACGGCCAAGTCCGGCACCCAGGAGATCAGCTTCAACAACGTCACCGTCAGCGGGAACACCGTCGCGGCGGCCAGCACCAGCGGCGGCGCCGCCTGGGACCTCACCTCCGGCAAGCCCCTGTGGGCGCCCAAGACGTCCGACTCCTGCTACGACTCCGGGTACGGCGGCGGCCCGAAGCTGGTCGCGGTGCGCAAGTGCGGTTCGTACGAGCAGCGGCAGCTGCACATCCAGACCATCGACCCGAAGTCCGGCAAGGTGCTCTCCGAGTACAAGATGGCCGAGGGCATCGAGTACGCCGCGGTCGTGTCCACCGACCCGCTGGTCGTGGCCGCCGACGTCGGCGACTCCGCCGGTGACGGCAGCGGCATCTCGGACTTCTTCTCCATCGACAACAAGACCGGCGAGCTGCGTACCCGCATCTCCGCGCCCGGTGAGGAGTTCGCGGCCGACTGCGACGGCATCACCAGGATCGAGCACTGCAGCGGGCTGGCGGTCGGCAACGACCGGCTGTACATACCGACCGAGGAGCACGAGGGCACGGGCGAGTACAGCAGGACCAACGAGGTCGTCGCCTTCGACCTGGCCACCGGCAAGCAGACCGGCCAGCGCGCCGACGCCGGCGACGGCTACACGATCACCCCGCTGCGCATGGACGGCGGCAACATCCTGGCGTACAAGCAGCCGCCCTACGACAAGGGCGGGCAGGTCGTGAGCATCGACGGCGGCACCTTCAAGCAGACCAGGCTGCTGGAGAACCCGGCGACGGATGCGGTGCGGGACGTGGAGACGAGCATGTCGCCCGAGCACTCCGAGGTCCTGTTCGGGCAGGGACGCCTGTACATGTCGGAGGTGTACGCCAGCGAGTCCACTTCGGACCGGGAGGAGTACCTGGCGATCGCCTTCGGTACCGACTGATCGTTCCGTCGGCCCGTCCGTACGGCCCCGCCCCTGCTCAGGGGCGGGGCCGTACGCGTACCGCTCATCGGGTGCCCATCGCCACCGAATGCGAGAATTTCGGTGATCCGGGGCGATTCTCGCCGTTAGGGGGAGCGCGACGTCGAACAAGCGTGTAGCTTCCGGGACCGGACGGGGAGGCGGCGCACGGGGGTGCGCTCGCGGTATGGGGGGTTGATACATGGGCGTGCGGTTGATGGTGGTCGACGACCACCGGCTGCTCGCCGAGGCGCTGGCCTCGGCGTTGAAGCTGCGGGGACACCGGGTGCTGGCCGCGGCGGCACCGGTGGCGGGGGCTGCGGATCTGGTGATCAGCAGGGCGCCGGAGGTGTGCCTGCTGGGGACGGCGGCGCCGGCGGAGCCGGGCATCTTCGATCCGGTGGTGAAGATCAAGCGGGAGCGGCCGCAGGTGGCGGTGCTGGTGCTGGGTCCGGTGCCCAGCCCTCGCGGGATCGCGGCGGCGTTCGCGGCGGGGGCGTCCGGCTACGTGCGGCACGACGAACGCATCGAGGGCGTGGAACGGGCGATCATGAAGGCGCGGGCGGGGGAGGCCGCGGTGGCGCCGCAGTTGCTGCAGGGGGCGTTCGGCGAACTGCTGAATCCGGCGGCGCAACCGGACGACGAGGGGCAGCGGCTGCTGCGGATGCTGACCCCGCGCGAGGTGGAGGTCCTGGTCCGGGTGGCCGACGGTGAGGACACCCGGCTGATCGCGGCGGGCATGGGCATAGCGCCGTCCACGGCACGGACGCATGTGCAGCGCGTGCTGATGAAACTGGGCGTGGGCTCCAGGCTGGAGGCGGCGGCACTGGCGGCCCGGACGGGACTGCTGGACCGGGTGGGGCCGTTGCGGGGGACGGCGCACTCGGGGCAGTAGGGGCAGGGAGCAGAGGTGGGGGCGTCCGCGATGCCGGACGCCCCCACCTCTGCTCCCTGCCCCTCTTTCCCCGGCGTGGTGCCCGCGAGGGTGACATTGACGGCTGTGGTGTGTTGTGTTTTGGTGTGTTGGGTTCTGTTGGAAGAGTGTGAAGGTGGCGCTGTGCAGAAAACAGCGCTGCGCGGAAAGCAGTGCGGTGAACGGCTCGAATGGAGCGTCCGGCGTGAAGAAGACCTCGACCCGGCTGGCCGACGGTCGCGAACTCATCTACTACGACCTGCGCGACGACACCGTGCGCGACGCAGCCGACCGCCGCCCCCTGGCCGCCACCGTCACGACGTCCGAGATCCGCCGCGACCCGCTGCTCGGCGACCGTGTCGCCATCGCCTCCCACCGCCAGGGCCGGACCTACCACCCCCCGGCCGACGAATGCCCCCTGTGCCCCTCCGAGGGCGACCGGCTCAGCGAGGTCCCGGACTCCTCGTACGACGTCGTGGTCTTCGAGAACCGCTTCCCCTCGCTGGCCGGTGACTCCGGGCGCTGCGAGGTCGTCTGCTTCACCTCCGACCACCACGCCTCCTTCGCCGACCTGAGCGAGCGGCAGGCCCGGCTGGTCCTGGACGCCTGGACGGACAGGACGTCGGAGCTGTCCCATCTGCCCTCCGTGGAGCAGGTGTTCTGCTTCGAGAACCGGGGAGCCGAGATCGGCGTCACCCTCCAGCACCCGCACGGGCAGATCTACGCCTATCCGTTCACCACCCCCCGCACCGCCCTGATGCTGCGCCGAGTGGCCGCACACAAGGAGGAAACCGGAGGGGGAAATCTGTTCGACGCCGTCCTGGCGGAGGAACTCGCGGGCGAGCGGGTCGTCCTGGAGGGGGAGCACTGGGCCGCCTTCGTGCCGTACGCGGCGCACTGGCCCTACGAGGTCCACCTGTACCCGAAGCGCCGGGTGCCCGACCTGCTCGGGCTCGACGAGGCGGCACGCGCGGAGTTTCCCCGGGTCTACCTGGAACTGTTGCGGCGGTTCGACCGGATCTTCGACGGGGAGGGCGAGTCTTCGACGCCGTACATCGCGGCCTGGCACCAGGCCCCGTTCGGCACGCCGGCGGAGCTCGGCGGGGTCACGCGCGACGACTTCGCGCTCCATCTCGAGCTTTTCACCATTCGCCGAACACCCGGCAAGCTGAAGTTCCTCGCGGGTTCCGAGTCCGGTATGAACGTGTTCATCAACGACGTGCCGCCGGAACGCGCGGCCGAGCGACTGCGGGAGGTAGCGAGTTCATGAGCGGGAAGTACCTGGTCACGGGTGGCGCGGGCTATGTCGGAAGTGTCGTGGCCCAGCATCTGCTGGAGGCCGGCCACGAGGTCGTCGTCCTCGACAACCTCTCCACCGGACTGCGCGAGGCCGTTCCGGCCGGTGCGTCCTTCGTCGAGGGCGACATCCGCTCCGCCGCCGCCTGGCTGGACCCCTCCTTCGGCGGCGTCCTGCACTTCGCCGCGTTCTCCCAGGTCGGCGAGTCGGTGGTGCGACCCGAGAAGTACTGGGAGAACAACGTCGGCGGCACCATGGCGCTGCTGGACGCGATGCGCTCGGCGGGCGTGCGCCGGCTGGTCTTCTCCTCCACCGCGGCGACCTACGGCGAGCCCGAACAGGTCCCGATCCCCGAATCCGCCCCGACCCGGCCCACCAACCCCTACGGCGCCTCCAAGCTCGCCGTCGACCACATGATCACCGGCGAGGCGGCGGCGCACGGCCTGGGCGCGGTCTCGCTGCGCTACTTCAACGTGGCCGGCGCGTACGGCGACTTCGGCGAGCGGCACGACCCCGAGTCCCACCTGATCCCGCTCGTCCTCCAGGTCGCCCAGGGCCGGCGCGAGGCGATCAGCGTCTACGGCGACGACTATCCGACGCCGGACGGCACCTGCGTACGCGACTACATCCACGTCGCCGACCTGGCCGAGGCGCACCTGCTGGCGCTGAAGGCGGCGACCCCCGGCGAACACCTGATCTGCAACCTCGGCAACGGCAACGGCTTCTCCGTCCGGGAGGTCGTCGAGACGGTCCGTCAGGTCACGGGCCACCCGATCCCCGAGGTCGTGGCCCCCCGCCGGGGCGGCGACCCGGCGGTCCTGGTGGCGTCGGCCGCCACGGCCCGCGAGAAACTGGGCTGGAAGCCGTCCCGCGCGGACCTCAAGGGCATCGTCGCGGACGCGTGGGAGTTCGCGCAGCGGCACACCGGGCAAGGCGTTTAGCAGTATGTGACACAGGTGACGAAGGGTCAGGGGCAGGGTATGAGCGAGTCCGACGCCGACGAGACGGCTGCGGGAACGGCCGGCGAGCGGTTCCGGGAACTGTACGGAGCCGCACCGCACGGCGTCTGGGCGGCACCGGGCCGGGTCAACCTCATCGGCGAGCACACCGACTACAACGACGGCTTCGTCATGCCGTTCGCCCTGCCGCACACTGTGGTCGCGGCGGTCTCCCGACGCGACGACGGCGTCCTGCGCCTGCACTCCGCGGACGTGGACGCGCCCGTCGTGGAACTGACGGTGGACTCCCTCACCCCCGGCACGGACAAGGACTGGACCGCCTACCCGGCGGGCGTCGTATGGGCCCTGCGCGAGGCCGGCCACGCGGTGACCGGCGTGGACATCCACCTCGCCTCCACGGTCCCGGTCGGCGCCGGCCTGTCCTCCTCGGCGGCCCTGGGGATCGTCGTCGCCCTGGCCCTGAACGACCTGTACGAACTGGGCCTGCGCGGCTGGCAGTCGGCCCGCCTGTGCCAGCGCGCGGAGAACGTCTACGTCGGCGCCCCCGTCGGCATCATGGACCAGACGGCGTCCGCCTGCTGCGAGAGCGGCCACGCCCTGTTCCTCGACACCCGCGACCTCTCCCAGCGGCAGATACCCTTCGACCTGGCCGCCGAGGGCATGCGCCTGCTGGTCGTCGACACCCAGGTCAAGCACAGCCACAGCGAGGGCGAGTACGGCAAGCGCCGGGCCGGCTGCGAGAAGGGCGCCGCCCTGCTGGGCGTCGACGCCCTGCGCGACGTGGCCCACGCGGACCTGGACGCGGCCTTGGCCCGGCTGGGCGACGAGGAGGAGGTCCGCCGCCTGGTCCGCCACGTCGTGACCGAGAACGAGCGGGTGGAACGGGTGATCGCCCTGCTGGAGTCGGGTGACACCCGCGCCATCGGCCCGGTCCTCGTCGCCGGCCACGCCTCCCTCCGGGACGACTTCCGCGTCTCCTGCCCCGAACTCGACCTGGTCGTCGACACGGCCCTCGCCTCCGGCGCCCTCGGCGCCCGCATGACCGGCGGCGGCTTCGGCGGCTCCGCCATCGTCCTGGCCGAGGCGACGGAGGTGGCCACCATCACCGAGGCGATACGGAAAACCTTCACGACGGCCGGCTTCACGACCCCCCGGATCTTCGAGGCGGTGCCGTCGGCGGGGGCGCGACGGCTCCGCTGAGCACCGGACGCACCGTGCCGCGCAGCGGGAGAAGCGCTCGGGCTCCGATGACGTGATGTGGTGGCGGGGCGGTGTCACCCTCGGCGTGGCCGGCGGGTTTCAGCGGCCGGCTCCAGGTGCTTGGTCAGGGTGTACTCCGTGATGCCCGGGGGGTAGTCGGGGATGGCGCAGACCACCTCGTAGCCGTGGCGGCGGTAGAAATCCGGGGCCTGGAAGTCCCAGGTCTCCACGCGGGAGGAGCGGCAGCCGCGCCGGTCGGCGGCGATGCGTTCCGCCGTGGACAGGAGGAGGGTGCCGAGGCCCGCTCCCCGGTGGCGTCCGTCGACCCACAGGTACGTCACGTGCAGCCAGGTCGTCCAGGTGTGGCCGACCAGGCCGCCCGCCAGAACGCCGGCCGGGTCCGATGCCCACACGTGCAAAGGGGACTCGCGTTCGTCGGGGGTTCCGCGCAGGGCGCGCAGCACCGGTGAGGCAGCCGTGTTCGTGTCCCGCAGCCGCCTGCGGAGCAGATCACGTCGGGCTCTGTCGACTTCTGTCTCAAGACGAAACATGCGGCTCACCATAAACGCGCAAGGCCGCCAGTTCTGCAAATAACCTTCCGCCGGCCGCCCCCGCCCGTACTCTGATGAACAGCGCCGGTGGGGGCCGGCGCCGTTCAGGGGGCGAGACACTCGGGTACGAAGCCCGGGGCGGGGCGGCGGGGGCGCACGGCGGCGGCCGGGCGGTGCCGAGCGGTCCGTCCCGGGTCCGGTCGAGCCCGGTCCGGTGAGTCCGGTACCGGGCTCCGGGTTCGCACCCGCACCGGGGTGGGCGTCGTCCTTTGACCATGGGGTAGTCCCCAGCTCTGCAGAGAGCTCGGGGAAGGGGGTTTCGTGCAACGTGTCCGAGTCCTGGTCGTCGATGACCATCGCATCTTCGCCGAGTCGCTCGCCGCGGCCCTGGCCGCGGAGCCCGATGTCGAGGTGTCCGCGGCGGGCAGCGGCCCGGCCGCGCTGCGCTGCCTGGAGCGCGCGGTCGGCGAGGGGCGGCGGTTCGACGTGGTCCTCGTCGACGCCGACCTGGGCGGCACGGTGACGGCCGGCCGGTCCGCCGTACCGGTGCAGGCGGCCGACGAGGACGGCCTAGTCGACGGGATGTCCCTGGTCTCCGGGGTGCGTTCGGTCCACCCGCAGGTACGGATCGTGGTGCTCGCCGAGAAGGACGACCCGCGCCGCGCCGCGCTCGCCCTGCAGGCCGGCGCCGGCGGCTGGGTGGCCAAGGACTGCTCGTTGAGCCGGCTGCTCACCGTCATCCGGGGCGTGCTGCGCGACGAGACGCATCTGCCGCCCGCCCTGCTCACCGGCGTCCTGCGCGAACTGACCGCCGCGCGCAAGCACCGCACGGAGAGCGAACGGCTCGTGGAGGCCCTGACCCCGCGGGAACGGGAGGTGCTGCGGTGCATGGTCGCGGGCCTGGGGCGCAAGGCCGTCGCCGAGCGCCTGTATCTGTCCCCGCACACCGTCCGTACGCACATGCAGAACGTGCTCGGCAAGCTGGGCGTGCACTCCACGCTCGCCGCCGTCGCCCTCGCCCGGCGGGCGGGCGTGGGGCCCGTCGACCTGGGGCAGACCTCAGCCCGGGACGTTGTCGAACGGGGCGGTCAGCCGGCGTAGCAGGCCCGCCAGTTCGCCGCGCTGGGTGTGGGAGAGCTCGGCGAGGATCGCCCGCTCCTGCGCCAGCAGTCCGGCCAGTGCCTGGTCGGCGCGGTCGCGGCCCTCGTCCGTGAGGCGGACCAGGACGCCGCGCCGGTCGTTGGGATCGGGCAGCCGAGCGACCAGGCCCTTCTTGGTCAGGCGGTCGATGCGGTTGGTCATCGTGCCCGAGGTGACCAGCGTCTGGGTGAGCAGTTGTCCCGGCGAGAGCTGGTAGGGGGTGCCCGCGCGGCGCAGTGCGGTCAGTACGTCGAACTCCCAGGGCTCCAGCTCGTGCTCGGAGAACGCGAGCCTGCGGGCCCGGTCCAGATGCCGGGCGAGCCTGCTCACCCTGCTGAGGACCTCGAGCGGTTCCACGTCGAGGTCCGGGCGCTCCCGGCGCCATGCTGCGACCAGCCGATCGACCTCGTCCTCCATGGCGATCAGTGTAGTGGTTGTGTCGATGTGAAGTCTCTTGAGGTCAAGTTTCTTGACGGCGAGACAGCGTGTGCGGGACGCTGGGTACCCGTCGGCCGACTCCAGGAGGCGCCATGTCCGCGGTCACCGATCCCACCTGGGACCCCGTCCAGTACCTGCGTCACGCCGGTCCGCGCACCCGCCCCTTCCTCGACCTCCTGGCCCACGTCCCCGAGCTCCCCGGTGACCCGCCCCGCATCGCCGACCTCGGCTGCGGCGCCGGAAACGTCACCGCCCTGCTCGCCGACCGCTGGCCGGCCGCCCGCATCACCGGCTACGACAACTCGCCCGAGATGCTCGACAAGGCCCACGTCGACCACCAGGGCCCGACCCCGGGCGGCGGCCGGCTGGACTTCGCTCGCGCCGACGTCCGCACCTGGACGCCCGACCGGCCGTACGACCTGATCGTCAGCAACGCCACCCTGCAGTGGGTCCCCGGGCACACGGACCGGTTCGCCGACTGGATCGCCTCGCTCACCCCCGGCGGCACCCTCGCCTTCCAGGTGCCCGGCAACTTCGACGCCCCCAGCCACACCCTCCTGCGCGAACTCGCCCACTCCCCCCGCTGGCGGGCCCGCCTCTCCGGCACCCTGCGCCACGCCGACGCCGTCCTCACCCCCGCCGCCTACCTGGACCGCCTCACCGGCGCCGGCTGCGCGGCCGACGTGTGGGAGACGACGTACATCCACCTGCTGCACGGGCCGGACCCCGTCCTGGACTGGGTCGGGGGCACCGGCCTGCGGCCCGTCCTCACCGCCCTCGCCGACGACCCCGAAGCGCGGGACGCCTTCGTTGAGGAGTACCGCACCGCCCTGCGCGCCGCCTACCCGACGGGCCCGCACGGCACCCCGTTCCCCTTCCGCCGCGTCTTCGCGGTCGCCGTCAAGGAGGCGTGACGGATGCTCGCCGCCGTCGACCATGTGCAGCTCGCCGCACCGCCCGGCTCCGAGGGCCGCCTCCGCGTGTACTACGCCGATGTCCTCGGCATGACCGAGGTGCCGAAGCCGCCTGCTCTGGCCGTGCGCGGCGGCTGCTGGTTCCGGGCGGGAGGCGTACAGCTCCATCTGGGCATCGAGGACGACTTCCGGCCCGCCGGGAAGGCCCACCCCGGCCTGAGGGTGACCGGCATCGAGGCGTACGCCGCCCGCCTGGCGGGCCACGGTGCCCCGGTCATCTGGGACGACGACCTCCCCGGCCACAGGCGCTTCTACTCCGAGGACCCGGTGGGCAACCGGCTGGAGTTCCTGGAGCCGGCCGGCTGACGTTCCCGTCGGCTCACGGACGCAGGCCCAGCAGGCGTCCGACCTCCGCGTGCGGGATGCCCTCTCCGAGGGTTCCCTCGGCCTTCTGGCGTCGGTACTCGGCGATGGCCAGGGCGTCTTCCAGATCCTCGATCACCTGGGGAGCGACGAGGAGCGCGGTCACGCCGTTCTCGTCGGCGAGAGCGACGGGCTCGCGGCTGCCACCCAGCCGGTGGACCAGATCCTCCAGCCGGGAGGCGGCCTCGCCGATCGTCATCTCGGTCACGGGCACACGATGCCACGTGCCCGGACCGGGGATTCAGTTCTTGCGGTGTCCGATCAGCCGCGGCTTCGGCTCCAGGCCGTCCAGGCCGTGCCAGGCCAGGTTCACCAGGTGCGCGGCCACCTCCGCCTTCTTCGGCTTGCGGACGTCCAGCCACCACTGGCCGGTCAGCGCGACCATCCCCACCAGCGCCTGCGCGTACAGCGGAGCCAGCTTGGGATCGAAGCCGCGGCTCTTGAACTCGCGGCCCAGGATGTCCTCCACCTGGGTGGCGATGTCCGAGATGAGGGAGGCGAAGGACCCCGTCGACTGCGGGATCGGGGAGTCGCGGACCAGGATGCGGAAACCGTCCGTGTACTCCTCGATGTAGTCCAGCAGTGCGAACGCCGCCTGCTCGCACAGCTCCCGCGGATGCCCCGCGGTCAGCGAACTCGTCACCATGTCCAGCAGGCGCCGCATCTCGCGGTCCACCACCACCGCGTACAGGCCCTCCTTGCCGCCGAAGTGCTCGTACACCACCGGTTTGGACACCCCGGCCTTCGCCGCGATCTCCTCCACCGACGTGGCCTCGAAACCCTTCGCGGCGAACAACGTACGGCCGATCTCCAGCAGCTGCTGACGGCGCTCCGCACCGGTCATCCGGGTGCGGCGCGTCCGCCGCGGCTTGTCGTTGCTCGAGGTGTTGCTGGAGTCGGTCGCCACAGCGACCATCATGCCGCCTCAGCCGTCTCCCGCCCGCGCCGGGAGCCGCCCTCCCCGGTATCACGGCGGTTACGGCGCGAATCGATACGCGAGCGTGACGGCCACCGCACGTCGTACGCCCAGCCCAACTGCTCGAACCAGCGGATCAGCCGGGCCGAGGAGTCCAGCTGCCCCCGCTCCACCCCGTGCCGCGCTGACGTGGGGTCGGCGTGGTGCAGGTTGTGCCAGGACTCACCGCAGGACAGGACCGCCAGCCACCACACGTTGCCCGAACGGTCCCGCGACTTGAAGGGCCGCTTGCCCACCGCGTGACAGATCGAGTTGATCGACCACGTCACATGGTGCAACAAAGCCACCCGAACGAGTGACCCCCAGAAGAAGCCGGTGAACGCGCCCCACCACGACATCGTCACCAGACCGCCGATCAGCGCCGGCAGCGCCAGCGACAACGCCGTCCACAGGATGAACTGGCGGGAGATCGCACGCAGCGTCGGGTCCTTGATCAGATCCGGTGCGTACTTGTCCTGCGGGGTCTGCTCCTCGTCGAACATCCAGCCGAGATGAGCCCACCACAGCCCCTTCAGCAACGCCGGCACCGACTCCCCGTACCGCCACGGCGAATGCGGGTCGCCCTCCGCGTCCGAGAACTTGTGGTGCTTGCGGTGGTCCGCCACCCAGCGCACCAGCGGCCCCTCGACCGCCATCGACCCCGCCACCGCCAGCGCGATCTTCAACGGCCGCTTCGCCTTGAACGAACCGTGCGTGAAGTGACGGTGGAAACCGATGGTGATGCCGTGGCAGCCGAGGAAGTAGAAGAACACCAGCAGCCCGAGATCCAGCCAGCTCACCCCCCAGCCCCACCCCAGCGGCACCGCCGCCAGCAGTGCCAGGAACGGCACGATGATGAAGAGCAGCAGAGTGATCTGCTCGATGGAACGCTTGCGCTCGCCACCCAGCGTGGCGGACGGGACGGCGGCGGTGTCGGAGTCGGGCGCGGGCCTCTTGGAGGCTTCGTCGATGACATCGGGGCCTGAGGTCATGCGTGTCCCCTGTGAGGTATGAGGGTTGAGGGTGATGCCGGGCAGCGGAACCACGCGACACTCCCTACGGTCCCGTAACCTACGGCAACGTAAGTATGGCAGTGCGCGGCCCGGCGGCACGAGCCCACGAGCCTGCGCGCCCCGGCCGAGACCTATCCTGGAAGCCGGTCGGACAGCGCGGTCCGCTCTGATTCCTTCCCGGATGCCCGGCCCGTATGCGGCACCAGCCGCCCGAGAGGCCGTCCGGGATTCCTCCAGACCAGCTTCAACACTGCAAGGAGCCGCACCTGTGAGCAGTGCCGACGACCAGAACGTGTCCACGGCGACCACGAGTAGCGAACTGCGGGCCGACATCCGCCGATTGGGTGATCTCCTCGGAGAAACCCTCGTCCGCCAGGACGGCCCCGAACTCCTCGACCTCGTCGAAAAGGTCCGCCGCCTCACCCGCGAGGACGGCGAGGCCGCAGCCGAACTGCTGCGCGGCACCGAACTCGAAACCGCCGCCAAGCTGGTCCGCGCCTTCTCCACCTACTTCCACCTGGCCAACGTCACCGAACAGGTCCACCGCGGCCGCGAACTGCGCGCCCGACGCGCCACCGAGGGCGGACTGCTCGCCCGCACCGCCGACCGCCTCAAGGACGCCGACCCCGAGCACCTGCGGGAAACCGTGCGGCACCTCAACGTCCGCCCCGTCTTCACCGCCCACCCCACCGAGGCCGCACGCCGCTCCGTCCTCAACAAGCTGCGCCGCATCGCCGCCCTCCTCGACACCCCCGTCATCGCCTCCGACCGGCGCCGCCTCGACATCCGCCTCGCCGAGAACATCGACCTCGTCTGGCAGACCGACGAACTGCGCGTGGTCCGCCCCGAACCCGCCGACGAGGCCCGCAACGCCATCTACTACCTCGACGAACTCCACGCCGGCGCCGTCGGCGACGTCCTCGAGGACCTCACCGCGGAACTCGAACGCGTCGGCGTCAAGCTCCCCGACGACACCCGCCCCCTCACCTTCGGCACCTGGATCGGCGGCGACCGGGACGGCAACCCCAACGTCACCCCCCAGGTGACCTGGGACGTCCTCATCCTCCAGCACGAACACGGCATCAACGACGCCCTGGAGATGATCGACGAACTCCGCGGATTCCTCTCCAACTCCATCCGCTACGCCGGAGCCACCGAGGAACTGCTGGCCTCGCTGAAGGCCGACCTCGACGCCCTCCCCGAGATCAGCCCCCGCTACAAGCGCCTCAATGCCGAGGAGCCCTACCGGCTCAAGGCCACCTGCATCCGGCAGAAGCTCGAGAACACCAAGCAGCGCCTCGCCAAGGACACCCCCCACCAGCCCGGCCGCGACTACCTCGGCACCGGCGACCTCCTCACCGACCTGCGGATCGTCCAGGCCTCACTGCGCGAACACCGCGGCGGCCTCTTTGCCGACGGCCGGCTCGCCCGCACCATCCGCACCCTCGCCGCCTTCGGCCTCCAGCTCGCCACCATGGACGTACGCGAGCACGCCGACGCCCACCACCACGCCCTCGGCCAGCTGTTCGACCGGCTCGGCGAGGAATCCTGGCGCTACGCCGACATGCCCCGCGACTACCGCACCAAGCTCCTCGCCAAGGAACTGCGCTCGCGCCGCCCCCTCGCCCCCGTCCCCGCGCCCGTCGACGCGGCCGGCGAGAAGACCCTCGGCGTCTTCCAGACCGTCAAGCGGGCCCTGGAGATCTTCGGCCCCGAGGTCATCGAGTCCTACATCATCTCCATGTGCCAGGGCGCCGACGACGTCTTCGCCGCCACCGTCCTCGCCCGCGAGGCCGGACTCATCGACCTGCACGCCGGCTGGGCGAAGATCGGCATCGTCCCGCTCCTCGAAACCACCGACGAGCTGAAGGCCGCCGACACCATCCTCGAGGACATGCTCGCCGACCCGTCCTACCGGCGCCTGGTCGCGCTCAGGGGCGACGTCCAGGAGGTCATGCTCGGCTACTCCGACTCCTCCAAGTTCGGCGGCATCACCACCAGCCAGTGGGAGATCCACCGCGCCCAGCGCCGACTGCGCGACGTCGCCCACCGCTACGGCGTCCGCCTGCGCCTCTTCCACGGCCGCGGCGGCACCGTCGGCCGCGGCGGCGGCCCCACCCACGACGCCATCCTCGCCCAGCCCTGGGGCACCCTCGAGGGCGAGATCAAGGTCACCGAACAGGGCGAGGTCATCTCCGACAAGTACCTCATCCCCTCGCTCGCCCGGGAGAACCTGGAACTGACCGTCGCCGCCACCCTCCAGGCGTCCGCCCTGCACACCGCTCCCCGCCAGTCCGGCGACGCGCTCGCCCGCTGGGACGCCGCCATGGACGTCGTCAGCGACGCCGCCCACACCGCCTACCGCCGGCTCGTCGAGGACCCCGACCTGCCCGCCTACTTCTTCGCCTCCACGCCGGTGGACCAGCTCGCCGACCTGCACCTGGGATCGCGTCCGTCGCGCCGCCCCGACTCCGGCGCCGGACTGGACGGCCTGCGCGCCATCCCCTGGGTGTTCGGCTGGACCCAGTCCCGGCAGATCGTCCCCGGCTGGTACGGCGTGGGCTCCGGTCTGAAGGCCCTGCGCGAGAGCGGCCTGGACACGGTGCTCGACGAGATGCACGAGCAGTGGCACTTCTTCCGCAACTTCATCTCCAACGTCGAGATGACCCTCGCCAAGACCGACCTGCGCATCGCCCGGCACTACGTCGACACCCTCGTCCCCGACCACCTCAAGCACGTCTTCGACACCATCCGCGCCGAACACGAACTCACCGTCGCCGAGGTGCTCCGCGTCACCGGTGAGAGTGAACTCCTGGACGCCGAACCGGTGCTCAAGCAGACCTTCGCCATCCGCGACGCCTACCTCGACCCCATCTCCTACCTTCAGGTGGCCCTGCTCAAGCGCCAGCGCGACGCCGCCACCGCCGGCACGGAGCCCGACCCCCTGCTCGCCCGAGCCCTCCTGCTCACCGTCAACGGAGTCGCCGCCGGCCTGCGCAACACCGGCTGACCCCCGCGGCACACGACGGTGCCCCGAGCCGCACACCGGCTCGGGGCACCGTCGTGTGCCGTGCACCGGATCGCGCACGGGCCGGTGTTCACATCACCAGGAACGCCGCCGTCGCCAGCGCCACGCCCGACAACCCCATCACCCACGCCGGCCGCGTCCGCAGCAACCCGCCCGCCACCACCACCGACGCCAGCATCAGCGCCCCGCCCAGCGGAACCCACGCGTAGAGCACCCCCGCCGGACCCGAACGCACCACCTCGGTCCCGTCCGGCTTCACCACCACCGTGTACGTCCGCCCCTCCGCCACCGCCGCCGTGTCCTCCAGCACGACCTCGGCCCGCGGCTGCGACCCCGGCGACAACGGCGTGTACGCCCCCTCGCAGGTCCCCGCGCCGCACGAGGTCACGGTGACCGTGCCCCGCTCCCGGCCCTTCGTCAGCATCACGTACTGCGCCGTCCCCCACGACGCCCACACACCCGCGATCAGGATCAGCACGGTGACCGTGCCCATCACCGCGAGCCGGCACAGCCGCAGCGCGGCGGAGGCACGCCGGGAGGCACGCCGGGAGGAGCCTCGACGGGAGGGGACGGCAGAAGGCATGGCCGAGATCCTTGGCCATGCCTGTACGGTCGGTCAACCTCGGCCGGGCGTGAGGCGCCTGATCCGGCTCACGAGTTGTAGGTGCCCTGCGCCCGCTCCAGCCCCTCGATCACCAGACACTCCACCGCGTCCGCCGCCCGGTCCACGAAGTAGTCCAGCTCCTTGCGCTCCGCCGACGAGAAGTCCCGCAGCACGTAGTCCGCCACCTGCATCCGCCCCGGCGGACGCCCGATCCCGAACCGCGCCCGGTGGTACTCCCGCCCGAACGCCTTCGTCATCGACTTCAACCCGTTGTGACCGTTGTCCCCGCCGCCCAGCTTCAGCCGCAGCGTCCCGTAGTCGATGTCCAGCTCGTCGTGGACCGCCACCACATGGGCCACCGGCACCTTGTAGAACTCCCGCAGCGCGTTCACCGGACCGCCCGACAGGTTCATGAACGACATCGGCTTCGCCACGATCACCCGTCGGCTCGCCGGACCCGGCGGCCCGATCCGCCCCTCCACCACCTGCGCCTGGGCCTTCCCGGCCCGCTTGAACCGGCCCCCGACCCGCTCCGCCAGCAGGTCCGCCACCATGAACCCCACGTTGTGCCGGTTCATCGCGTACTCCGGCCCCGGATTGCCCAGCCCCGCGATCAGCCAGGGTGCCGCCGCGTCCTCGGTCGTCACGTCCGTGTCTCCCTCATGCACGTATTCACGTATTCACACATCCGCGCATCCGCGTCCTGAATGCGCGTCGGCCGCTGTCCCCGCACGGGAACAGCGGCCGACGCGCCTCGAAGAATACGAAGCCTCCGCGGGCGACGAAGCCCGCGAGGACGATCAGGCCTCGGCGGCCTCTTCCTCGCCCTCCGCGGCTTCCTCGGCCTGCGCGGCCAGCACCTGCAGCACGACGGTGTCCTCCTCGACCGCCAGCTTCACACCCTCCGGCAGCACCAGGTCCTTGGCGAGGATCGCGGCGCCGGCCGCCAGACCCTGCACCGAGACGGTCACGTTGTCCGGAATGTTCGTGGCCTCCGCCTCGACCGGCAGCGCGGAGAGGACGTGCTCCAGCAGGTTGCCGCCCGGGGCCAGTTCGCCCTCGGCGTTCACGGGGATCTCGACGGTGACCCGCTCGCCCCGCTTCACCTTCAGCAGGTCCACGTGCACCAGGTCACCGCGCAGCGGGTCACGCTGCACCGCCTTCGGGATCGCCAGCTGGCTGCCCTCACCGTCGATGACCAGATCGATCAGCACGTTCGGCGTACGCAGCGCCAGCAGCAGCTCGTGGCCCGGGAACGTCAGGTGCAGCGGCTCGAGACCGTGCTCGTACACCACACCCGGGACCTTGTTGTCACGACGGACACGACGCGCGGCACCCTTGCCGAACTCGGTACGGGTCTCGGCGTGCAGCTTCACATCGGCCATGCTCATCACTCCTCGAAGTCAGTTACGGACGTGGTCACCCGGCCACGAACGGCCTGCTACGAAGAGCACGTCGATTACGGACCGCCGTACCCCGCTCCTCAGAAGCGGTACGGCCTCCCTCGCCGAGCAACTGCAGCAGTCTACTCGGCCAGGGAGGCCGCACCCAAAACGATCACCCGGGCCACCAGGGGGACCGGGCTGCAGAACCCTTACTGCTCGTCGAACAGGCTCGTCACCGAACCGTCCTCGAACACCTCACGCACCGCACTCGCGATCGTCGGCGCGATCGACAGCACCTTGATCTTGTCCAGGTCGGCACTCAGCTCGTGCGGAGTCGGCAGCGTGTCCGTGAACACGAACTCACTCACCCGCGAGTTCTTCAGCCGGTCCGCCGCCGGACCCGACAGCACACCGTGCGTCGCCGTCACGATGACGTCCTCCGCACCGTGCGCGAACAACGCGTCCGCCGCCGCACAGATCGTGCCACCCGTGTCGATCATGTCGTCCACCAGGACACACACGCGGCCCTTCACCTCACCGACCACCTCGTGGACCGTGACCTGGTTCGCCACATCCTTGTCCCGCCGCTTGTGCACGATCGCCAGCGGCGCGCCCAGCCGGTCGCACCAGCGGTCCGCCACCCGCACCCGGCCCGCGTCCGGCGAGACCACGGTCAGCTTCTCCCGGTCCACCTTCGTCCCCACGTAGTCCGCGAGCAGCGGCAACGCGAAGAGGTGGTCGACGGGACCGTCGAAGAAGCCCTGGATCTGATCCGTGTGCAGATCCACCGTCAGCACCCGGGTCGCACCCGCCGTCTTCATCATGTCCGCGATCAGACGCGCCGAGATCGGTTCACGGCCCCGGTGCTTCTTGTCCTGCCGCGCGTAACCGTAGAACGGCACGATGACCGTGATGGACCTGGCCGACGCACGCTTCAACGCGTCGATCATGATCAACTGCTCCATGATCCACTTGTTGATCGGTGCCGTGTGGCTCTGGATCAGGAAGCAGTCGGCACCACGGGCCGACTCCTCGTACCGCACGTAGATCTCGCCATTGGCGAAGTCGAAGGCCTTCGTCGGGACAACCTCGACCCCCAGCTGGCGGGCGACGTCCTCGGCAAGCTCGGGGTGGGCGCGGCCGGAGAAGAACATCATCTTCTTCTGGCCGGTCGTCTTGATCCCGGTCACAGCACTTTCTCCTCAGAGGTTTCGCAGGTATCGCGGGGACTCGCGGATGGCGAGGGGGTACGCGGCTCGGTCACGAGCGGCTTCTCGGTCCGTACACGAGGAGCCGTCTCGGCAGGTGGGGTGTAGATGTGCATTTATCACGGTACGCCGAATCGGTCGCGCCGCTTTCCGGTCAGTCCTCCTCGGCCGCCCCCCGCGAAGCCGCCTCCGCCGCCTTCGCGGAAGCACTCCCCGGACGCTTACGAGCCACCCACCCCTCGATGTTCCGCTGCTGGCCACGGGCCACAGCCAGTGAACCGGGCGGCACATCCTTCGTGATCACGGAGCCGGCAGCCGTGTAAGCGCCGTCCCCGACGGTGACAGGTGCCACAAACATGTTGTCCGACCCCGTCTTGCAGTGCGACCCGACCGTCGTGTGATGTTTGTCCTGTCCGTCGTAGTTCACGAACACACTCGCCGCACCGATGTTCGAGAACTCGCCGATCGTGGCATCCCCCACATACGACAGATGCGGAACCTTCGTCCCCTCACCGATCGACGCGTTCTTCGTCTCCACGTACGTACCGATCTTGCCCTTGCGCCCGAGCCGCGTCCCCGGACGCAGATACGCATACGGCCCGACGGTCGCCTCCGGCCCGATCTCGGCACCCGCCGACACCGTGTTGTCCACCCGCGCGCCGGCCCCCACCCGCGTGTCCGTCAACCGCGCGTTCGGGCCCACCTCAGAGCCCTCGGCGAGATGCGTCGCACCGTGCAACTGCGTCCCCGGATGCACGATCACGTCCTGCTCGAACGAGACCGTCACATCCACCCACGTCGTCGCCGGATCGACCACCGTCACCCCGGCCAGCATGGCCTCCGTCAGCAACCGGTCATTGAGGATCCGTCGCGCCTCGGCGAGCTGCACACGATTGTTGATCCCCGCGATCTCCCGGTGATCACCCGCCACCGACGCGCCCACCCGGTGCCCGGCCTCACGCAGGATGCCCAGCACATCGGTCAGGTACTCCTCACCCTGGCTGTTGTCCGTCCGCACCTTCCCCAGCGCGTCCGCCAGCAGCCGCCCGTCGAACGCGAACACCCCGGAGTTGATCTCCCGGATCGCCCGCTGCACGTCGGTGGCGTCCTTGTGCTCCACGATCGCCGTCACGGCACCGGTGTCGTCCCGCACGATCCGGCCGTACCCGGTCGCATCCGGCACCTCGGCCGTCAGCACGGTCACCGCGTTGCCGTCGGCGGAGTGCGTGGCGGCGAGCTCCCGAAGCGTCCCGGCGGTCAGCAGGGGCGTGTCCCCGCAGACCACGACCACGGTCCCCTCGACGGCGCCGCCCAGCTCCTCCAGCCCCATCCGCACGGCGTGCCCGGTGCCGTTCTGCTCCGCCTGCACGGCGGTGCGGACGTCGGGGGAGACCTCGGCGAGGTGCGCGGTCACCTGCTCGCGGGCGTGGCCCACGACGACGACCAGGTTCTCCGGCTTCAGCTCACCGGCGGCGGCGAGCACATGGCCCACCAGGGAACGGCCGCAGATGTCGTGCAGGACCTTCGGAGTGGCCGACTTCATACGGGTGCCCTCACCCGCTGCGAGTACGACGACGGCTGCCGGGCGGTTGGCGCTCACAAGGATGCCCTTCGGCTGTATGGGGGCGGGGGTGACAACCGCAGGATACCGGGGGTGTTCGAGGGGGGTATGAGTGCGGGCCCTGACAGTGGTGTCAGGGCCCGGGTGAACAGCTCCGCCGCTAGGACTCGAACCTAGACCGAAACACCTCCAAAGGGTGCCGTGCTGCCAATTACACTACGGCGGATTGCTGCATCAGACCTTACCGGAGCCTGGCAGGGTGCCAAGAACGATTCCGTTCCACCACCCCTCGATCCGCCGGTACAGGTCGGCGCTCTGGGTGACGCCGATGACGAGGCAGCCCCGATAGTGCTCCCCGACGTTCTTGCGGACTGTCTTCGGGTTGTGTCTTTTCAGCGTGGTTTTGCCGAAACGGGAGCTGTCCACGCCTACGAGGGCAGCCCAGTGGTGTTCCGCGCCCTCCACGTCGGCGGACTCGTGGATCATCACGCGGAAGCGCAGGCGCTCAGGCTCGACCTTGAGCAGGTCGAGCCATGCCATGAACACCGTGATCATGCCTGGGTCGCTGTTGACGAAGAGGACGAACTCGCGGCGGCTGTATGCCTTGTCCTTCGCACCCTCTGCCCAGTAGAGGCCAACGCCGAGAAGGAACAGCTCTCGCTCGGTGAGGGAGCCGATCTCCTGGCGTGCCGCCGCCTTGGTTTCTTCGCGCTCCGCGTCGCGGATCGCCAGCGTGTGTTCCCACCTCTTCCGAGCCGCCAGCTTCGCCTGTTCCGTGGGGTCACGTCGCTCCGGCTTCGGCAGGTCCCTGACCCACAGCGAGATCGAACTCTTGGAGCAGCCCAGCTCGACCTGGATCTGGTCGTACGTCCAGCCCTGGAGCCGGAGTTCCCTCGCCTTGTCCCGTAGGCCGTCCTTCGCGTTCGGGCGCTTCGTCCACTCCGGGGCCGGCTCGCCCTCCAGGAGGCGGTTGAGGATGTCGTTGTTGTCGACGTGGAGTCGGTCGCGGATCTGGCGTCGGCTCAGTCCCGCCCGCCGCAGCGCCACCGCCCGCTCCCGCAGTCCCTCGAAGTCAGCGTATTTGCCTGGTTCGTGTGCCATATGCGTACTGTCCGGGCGGAATTCGGGCTTCCGGGGTCGAACGATGTGCGATTCAGTAGTTCGAGTGATTTCGGCTCGTATCGCATCCGAACGGTCACGGATCGTGATGGAGTTCGGTCGGGGAAACTGCCCGGAAAACCGGCACCGTGCGCCCGTAGGGTGGAGGGCATGACCACGACGGGGGAAGACCATGTGGCGGCCGGCGGAGGGCCGTGGTGGTGGGGCAGGCGGCGGAGTGCCGCGCTGGATGTGAGCCTTGCGGCGGTGTCCGCGCTGGAGTGCGGGCTGGAGGGGATCCCGTTCGCGCGGGACGCGGGGATCCCGGCGGCCGCGGGGGTGCTCTTCGGCCTGCTGGCGGGTTCCGTGCTGGTGGTGCGGCGCCGCTGGCCGATCGCCGTGGTGCTGGTGGTGATCGCCATCACGCCGGCCCAGATGGGCTTTCTGATGGGGCTGGTCGGCCTGTACACGCTGGCCGCGTCGGAGTTGCCGCGCCGGATCATCGGCTCGCTGGCGGGGATGTCGCTGGTGGGGACGCTCATCGTGACGTTCGTGCGGGTGCGGCAGGACATGGCGCGCGGGGAGCTGACCCTGGGGGACTGGTTCGTTCCGTTCGCGTCGATCACGACGTCGCTGGGGCTGACCGCGCCGCCGGTGCTGCTGGGGCTGTATGTGGGGGCGCGGCGGCGGTTGATGGAGAGTCTGCGGGAGCGGGCGGACAGTCTGGAGCGGGAGCTCCAGTTGTTGGCGGAGCGGGCCGAGGAGCGGGCCGAGTGGGCGCGTAACGAGGAGCGGACGCGGATCGCGCGGGAGATGCATGACGTGGTCGCGCACCGGGTGAGTCTGATGGTGGTGCATGCGGCGGCGTTGCAGGCGGTGGCGCGGAAGGACCCGGAGAAGGCGGTGAAGAACGCCGTGCTGGTGGGGGACATGGGCCGGCAGGCGTTGACGGAGTTGCGGGAGATGCTCGGGGTGCTGCGGTCCGGTGGGGACGGCGGGGGCCGGGGCGCGGGGGAGGCGGTGCCGTTGGTGGCGGTGGGGGTGGCGGCGGCTGCGGCCGCGTCGCGGGCGGTGGACGAGGCTCGGGGTGCGGGGGGCGAGGGGCCGAGGCTGGCGGAGATCGGCGAGTTGGTGGAGCAGTCGGCGGCTGCGGGGGTGGTGGTGGATCTGTCGGTGGAGGGTGAGGGCCGGTCGTATGCGGGGGAGGTGGAGTCGACGGCGTATCGGGTGGTGCAGGAGGCGTTGACGAACGTCCACAAGCATGCGCCGGGGGCGAAGACGTATGTGCGGCTCGCGCATCGGGTGTCGGAGATCGCGATGCAGGTGGAGAACGATCCGCCGCCGGAGGCGGGGGCGTCGGCGCGGTTGCCGTCGGGTGGGAACGGTCTGGTGGGGATGAAGGAGCGGGTGTCGGCGCTGGGTGGGGTGTTTGTGTCGGGGCCGACGGATGCGGGGGGTTTCCGGGTGTCGGCGGTGATTCCGGCGTCGTAGCCGGGGGTGGGCCCGTGGGCCGGGCCCGTGGGCCCGGAGGCGTGGTCAGCCGACGGTGAGGCGGGCGGGCTGGGTGCCGGTGACGAGGGCGGTGAGGGCCTGGTCGATGTGGTGGCCGAGGTACCAGTCGCCGGTGTGGTCGAGGGCGTAGACGCGGCCCTGGGTGTCGACGGCGACGAGGGTGTGGGTGTCGGTTTCGGCGCCGACGGGGCAGACGTCGGTGTCGAGGGCGCGGCCGAGGTCGCCGAGGGTGCGGGCCATGTGGAGGCCGTGCAGGGGGTCGAGGTGGAGGGTGGCGGGGGCGAGTTGGCGGCCGGTGCCGGTGGGGGTGATGTGGAGGCCGCCGAATTCGGCCCAGACTTCGACGGCGGAGGGGAGGACGGCGTGGCGGTGTCCGGCGGGTGAGGTGTGGTCGCGCAGGGTGTCGGCCCAGATTTCGGCTTGTTTGATGTCCCAGCGGCCTGGTTTCCAGCCGGCGGTGCGCAGGGCGGCGTCGACGGGGGCGGGGAAGCGCGGTGGGTTTCCCCCTGGCTCGGGTGGGGCCGGGTGGTCGGGGGTGGGGGTGCGGTCGGTGTGCATCTGCCGTTCGTTCGTCGTCGTGGTAGTGGTGGCCGGTCGGTGCCGGGGGTGGGTGGGGGGCGGGGTCATCCGGGGTCGACGACGCGGACGCCGAAGTGGGCGGTGAGGGCGGTGCAGGCGCGGCAGGGGGCGGCGAAGCCTCCGTGGAGGGGGTCGCCGTCCTCGCGGATGTGGCGGGCGGTGAGTTTGGCTTGTTTGAGCGCTTTGCGCGCTTCGCCGTTGGTCATGGGTTTGCGTGCGGCGCGTTTGCTGCGGGCGTTGTCGGCGGCGGTGATGTGCCGGGAGATGAGGATGGTTTCGGCGCAGCGCCCGGTGAAGCGGTCGCGTTGGCTGCTGGTGAGGGTGTCGAGGAAGTCCTGGACGAGGGGGTGCAGGTCGGGGGGTGTGTCGCCGCGGGCGGCGGTCCCGGTGAGGGTGGCGCCGCGGATGGAGAGGGCGGCGGCGATGGTGGGCAGGATGCCGTCGCGGCGGTGGTGGAGGAGGGGGGTGTGGGCGGCGTCGGCGGCGCTCCAGCCGACGCGGGGGTCGCCGGTGCGGGGGGCGCCGGGTCGACCCGTGTGGGTTCCCCGGTGGGTCCCTGTTTGCGTCATATTCATGATCGTTTTTTCCTCCCGCGCATCCCCCGGAAGGTCACAGCGTGCCAAATGGCGTGGCTGATGGGGAAGCTGGGGCGAGGTGACACGCCCAGGTTTGGGCCGACTGTCACGGGAGGGTGACGGTTGGTCACGGAACCGAAGGGGTGGGCGGCCGGTGCCCGGTGACCGGTGCCGTCGTACCGCATAGGCTGTCGGCACCGCGATTCCTGCGGTGATCCGTGCGGAGGGCGTGCGGGGCACCGGCGGGGGAGCGGCGGTAAGCAGTCGAAACAGACGTGACAGTCGAATACGTTCCGTAACGGCCCGAGGGTGGTCGGTGCGGGTCGTACAGAGTGCCGCAGGGGGCAACCGCCATGACGACAGGTCGGCTCGGGCTGGGGGCACCTCCCGGCCGCCAGGCTGGGGGAAAAACCGTGCCGCCGAATGCGGCCTATGCCGGGCAGGTCGTGCACTTCCCGGATCCGGTGCGGGCGGCCCGTCACCCGCGAGGGGTGCGGGTGGACGAGCGTGGTTACCCCGATTTCTCGCCGTACGCGCGTGCGGCCGCGGAGATCGCGGAGCCTCCGGAGGGTTTCGGTGTCGACGAGTTGCGGCTGACGGACTACGTGTCGGCGAACGCGGCGCTGGCGGCGACCGGTCATGAGCTGTGGGACACGGTGCCGGCGGTGGCGACGCCGCACGGCTGGACGTGGCATCACGCGGTGGCGTCGCGGCGGCTGGAGCTGGTGCCGGTCGAGGTGAAGGCGTTGCTGCGGCACCACGGTGGTGTGGCGACGTCGGGCGTGGACCAGGACAAGCGGGGGACGCGGCCGTTGCAGGAGACGCGTCCGGCGCATTTCGGGCTGCCGAAGTCGGGGCTCGCGGTGACCGAGGCGCAGGTGCTGGAGGCCGAGGAGGACCTCGGGTACCGGCTGCCGGGCGCGTACCGGTCGTTCCTGAAGGTGGCGGGTGGTTGTGCCCCGGTGGGGACGGCGTTGGACGCGGAGCTGGGGCTGCTGGTCGACCAGCCGTTCTTCACGGTGCGGGACGAGGCCGCGGTCAATGACCTGGTGTATGTCAACAAGTGTCTGCGTGATCACCTCACCAAGGACTACCTGGGGGTCGCTTTCGTCCAGGGCGGTCTGCTGGCGGTGAAGGTGAAGGGCGACCGGGTGGGTTCGGTGTGGTTCTGCGCGTACGACGACGCGCGGGACGTGGATCCGTCGTGGACGCCGGCGGAGCGGGTGGAGCGGCTGCTGCTGCCGTGCGGGGACGACTTCGACGCGTTTCTGGCACGGTTGGCGGGGTCGCCGCCCGAGTTGGAGACGGTGGCGAATCTGATGGTGGACGGCGGCTTCGCGCAGGTCGTTCCGGTTTCCTCCGCGGGGGAGTGAGGTCTGGCGATGGTGACGTTCGCGCAGGCGCAGGAGCGTGCGGAAGAGTGGATCAACGGGGATGTGCCGTCGTATCAGCACCGCGAGGTGCGGGTGCGGGAGTTCGGTCTCGGGTTCGTGGTGTGGGCGGAGGACCGTTCGGACGGGCCGCGTTCGGACGGCGGCGCGCAGCGGCTGGTGATCGCCCGGGACAGTGGTGAGGCGACGTTGTGGCCCGCGCTGGCGGTGGGTGAGGTGATCCGCCGGTACGAGGAGGAGTACGGCCGTGCGGAGGCGGTGCCGGAGCCGGCGCCCGCGGCGCGGGTGGATCTGAATCAGACGTCGTTCCTGTTGAGTCCGCCGGAGTGGTTGCAGGAGGCCGCGGACCGGCTGGGGATTCCGGATCGTCGGGGGGAGACGTCGGGCGGCGCGGCCGGTACCGCCGGTGGTGCTGCCGCGGCGGCGGGCCCGGGGGCCGGTTCCTCCGGTGCCGTCTGGCCTGCTGCCGGTGGGGGTGACTCCCGGGAGGGGGCCGCCGGGGCCGGTACCGGTTCCGGTGCGGAGGGTGAGCCGGCCGGGGCGACGCCGTGGGCCGGTACGGATACGAACGCCGATACCGGCGAGGACCGTTCCGTGCCGCTGCCGGAGACCGTGTTCGCTCCGCCGCTGAGCCGGTCCGACGACGACACGCCGCCGCCGGCGGCGCCGGACGCGCAGACGGCGCTGATGTCGGGCGGCAGCCGGCTGCCGCCGACGGCGGTGAGCCCGGCGCTCCAGCCTCCGAACGCGCAGGTTCCGCCGAGCGCCGGGGACATCGCCGATGCCGCGACCAGCAAGGCGCCGCCGCCGCGTCGTGGCTCGGGCCCGACGACGCCGCCTCCGCCGGGTGCCCCGGGTACGCCGGGCGGGCGGGCGGGGGCCACGCCTCCGCCGCCGTCCGCGCCCCCGGCGGGCCCCGGCACGCCGGGTGGTCCGGCGGGCGGGTACGTACCGACGCAGATGATGTCGCCGCCGGGGTCCGACGGACTCAGCGGTTTCGAGGGCCCGCAGGGGCCGGGAGGTGCCCCGACCGGTCGGCCGCCGGCCGGCACCCCGACGCCGCCGCCCGGCACCCCGACGCCGCCGCCCGGTACTCCGCCTCCGCCCGGGGCGCCGCCCGTGTCCGCTGGTACGCCGCCCGGCGGGGTGCACCACGCCGCGACGATGTTCGCGGACCCCGGTCGGCCGGGGTCCGGCGGCCCCGGTGCGCCTCCGCCGCCGCCCGGTGTCCCCGGTGCGCCGCAGCCCCCGGGTGCTCCGAGTGCTCCGGGCGGCGCGGGAGGGCGTGGTCCCGTGCACCACGCCGAGACCGTGCTGGCCGGTCCTCCGGCCGGCGGCCCCGGCGCGCCTCCGTCGCCGCCCGGTGTCCCCGGGACGCCGCCGCCTCCCGTGCCCCCCGGCGTTCCCGGCGGCGTGCCCGGTGCGGTGCCTCCGGCGTACGGCTGTCCGCCGCAGCCCGTCGGACAGCCGACGGTCGGCCCCGGCTATCAGGCGGTGCTGCGCTACCGCGCGCAGGACGGTTCCGAGCAGCAGCTGATCCGGCGTTCGGCGCCGGGCACGCCGCACCCGGAGTGGCAGATCTTCCACGAGCTGCGTGCGATGAATGTGCCGCCGGACCAGGTGCTGGAGCTGCACACGGAGTTGGAGTCGTGTGAACTGCCGGGTGCGTACTGTGCCCGGATGATCCGGGAGCAGTGGCCGCAGGCGCGGATCACGAACATCGCCCCGTACGGCACGGATCACGCGAGCCGGCAGCAGGGCATGCAGCAACTGCTGGCGCATCAGGGCGAGTTGCATCAGGTGGCGGACGGTCCTGCCCGGCCGGCGCCGGTGCGTGCGCCGTTGACGCCGGTTCCGCCGGCGCCGCCGGTTCCGCCGGAGGCCATCGGGCAGGAACTGGCGGGGGCGTTCGGGCCGGGTGTGTTCCGGTTCGAGCAGGCCGCGGTGTCCCGGCAGGGGGTGCCGCCGATGGTGGCGCACACACTGGTGGTGGCCGGACTGCCGCTGGACATGGGCCCGTTCTTCTGGGCGCAGGCCCAACCGGGTCGTCCGGTGCCCACGCTGGCGGAACTGGCCGTGGAGCGGGGCGTGCAGCCGGCCTCGGACGCGGGTTCGTACCTGGTGATGGGCAGCGACTTCGGCAAGGCGATCTGTGTGCAGTACGGCACGGCGAACATCGTCGCGGTGCCGGTGGAGGCGGGGCCGGGCGGTGCGCCCGTACCGCCGCAGTTCGTGAACACCGGTCTGCCGGAGTTCGCGCGCTGCCTGGCGTTGCTGGGGCGGATGTGGCGGCTGCGGTTCGGGCTGAACCCGGAGCAGGCGGGCCGCTGGACCGTCGACTTCCAGGTGCAACTGGCGGCGCTGGACCCGGCGGCTCTCGGTTCGCCGGACAGCTGGTGGTCGGTCCTGCTGGAGCAGATGTGGGACGGCCTGCTGTGACCCCTCGCCGCTGAGGGCGGCGAACAGGTGGGAGCCGGGCCCGGTCGGATGTGACGACCGGGCCCGGCTCGACTGTGTGCGGGGGTGGGGGCGGGCGGGCTCTTCCCGCTGCCTTCCACCGCCTTCGACAGCCACGGCCGGTGGTGCGGTTCAGCGCTTCCGGCGTGCCGCTCCGGCGAGGATCAGCCCCTCCACCGCCTCGTACTGGTGCCGCTGTCGCTCCGACTCGGCCCGGCCGGAGGCCAGCGTGCCGAGCCAGCCGCAGGCGAAGCCGATGGGGACGGACAGCAGGCTGGTCGTGGTGAAGGGGAACCAGTTGAAGTCGGCGTCGGGGAACGCGGACACGGGGGAGCCGGAGACGAGGTTGGTGCCCGGCATCAGCAGCAGCACGGCGAGCGCGCCGCCGATGAGGGTGCTGAGCAGGCCGGCCCGGGTGTAGCGACGCCAGAAGAGGCTGTAGACGAGGGCGGGCGCGATGGCGGACGCGCCGAGGCAGAGCGACAGGGTGACCAGGGGTTGCAGGCTGTGGTGCTGCACCAGGGTGGCGAGCAGGATCGTGGGGACGCCCACCGCGAGCGCGGAGAGACGGGCGAGGGTCATCTCGCGGCGCGGTGACATCTCCTGGACACGGGCCGCGAAGACGTCGTGGGCGAGGGAGTTGGCGCAAGCGAGGATCATGCCGGCGACGGAGGCGAGGACGGTGAGGAAGATCGCCGTGGTGACGGTGGTGAACAGGAAGGTCTCCGCCGTGGTCACCTCGGCGCCGAACGCGGCCTGGGAGCCGAGCAGATAGGTGGTGTTGCCCTGCGGGTCGGCCTGCGCGATCGCTTCCCGTCCGATCAGCGCGGTCGCGCCGAAGCCGACGACGGTGATGACGAGGACGAAGAGGGCGACGCTCGACACCGCCCAGGACATGGAGCGGCGTATCTGGCGGGCGCTGGAGGCGGTGTACATGCGCATGGTGACGTGGGGGAGGCAGGCGCCGCCGAGGACGACCGTCAGATGCGAGGTGATCATGTCCAGGCCGGGGCTGACGCCGCCGCTGAACTGGAGGCCGGAGGCGAGGAAGGCGGAGCCCACACCGCTGTTGTCGGCGGCCGCGTCGAACAGGGCGCCCGGGTTCCAGTCGAACCGGTGCAGGATGAGGGCGGCGACGACGATGCCGGAGCCGAGCAGCATCACGATCTTCATGATCTGGATGAGGGCGGTGCCCTTCATGCCGCCGATCGCCGCGTAGCCGATCATCAGGGCACCCACTCCGACGATGCAGCCCGTCTGCAGCGACTCGCCGGAGAAGCCCAGGAGGAACGCCATCAACTGCCCGGTGCCGGCGAGTTGCACCAGCATCATGGGCAGCAGTGCGGCGAGGGTGACGGCGCAGGCGGTGACGCGTATCGCGCGTCCCTGCGGCATCCGCCGGGTCAGGGCGTCGCCCATGGTGAACCGGCCCGCGTTGCGCAGCGGTTCGGCCAGCAGGAACATCAGCAGCATCAACGACAGGGCGGTGCTCAGCGCGAGGACGATGCCGTCGTACCCGAACAGGGCGATGACCCCGCCGGTGCCGAGGACGGTCGCCGCGGAGATGTAGTCACCGGCGATCGCCAGGCCGTTGCGCAGGGAGGACAGGGAGCCGTAGCCGGTGTAGAACTCGTCGAGGTCGTCACGGTCGGGGCCGGTCATCACGCACAGCAGCAGCGTGACGGTGACGACGGCGCAGAAGCCGACGAGCGCCATGGCCTGCGCGTTCCCGGTGAACTCCGGGCTCATGGCGGTCATCGCGCCTCCTCTCGCCCGGCGTCCAGCGCGGCCTGCCTGCGGATGAGATCCGCGAGGGGGTCGACACGGCGGCGTGCGGTGCCTTCGTACATCGCGATCGCCAGCCAGGTCACGGGTACCTGGAGCACGGCGAGCAGCAGGCCGGTGGGCACTCCGTCGGTGACGGTGCCGGTCATGAACGACGGCGCGTACGCGGACAGGATCAGGAAGACGGTGAAGTACCCGAGCGCGGTGAGTGTCGCCATGCGTCGCTGCCAGCGGTAGGCGCTGCGCAGGATACGCAGGTCACTGTGGTGCCCGAGCGGGGCCCGGGGCGCCGCCCGCCGCGGTGGGGGCGGGGCCGGGGGAGCGGGCTGCCACGGGTAGGTGGGGCGGGAGGGGACGTACGCGTCGCGGTTCGGAGTGGGGGGATACGGGTTCCGGTGCGGGGGCGTCGGCGGATCCCATGGGGCGGGGTCCCACGGGGAGGGGTCCCGTGGTGATGGATACGGGTCGTAGGACATCCCGTGCTCCTTGCAGGCTCGGTCCGTGTGGGGACGGCAGGGAGTTGGGGGGTGGGGAGAGCGAGCCACGCACGTTACTCGCGCGTACGGTCCTGCGCCGCGTTTTGGCCAAACTGATCGGTCGGTATGTGATGTCCGGGCCGTCCGTGGGTCGAACGGGAGGTGTTACCCGCGTCAACCCGGGCTTTTGCCGTGTGTCTGTGTCAGTGCCTGCGTCAGTGTCCGCGCCCGTCGCCGGGCGGGAGGTGCCGGCGGACGTAGCTCCCCCCGGGGCGGCCGTCGAGCGTGATGTCCCGCACGCGCGTGAAGCCGTTGCGGGTGAGGACGGTCATCGACGCGAGATTGTCCGACGTGGTGACCGCGGTCAACGTCGTGAGGCCGTACGGCCGCGCCGCCAGGCGGCAGACCTGGGCCACCGCTGCCGTCGCCACGCCGCGGCCCGCCGCACGTTCCCCCACGCGGTAGCCGAGTTCGGCCGAGCCGTCCACGACGTCGATCAGGTTCACCCGGCCGACGACACTCCCGTCCTCGTCCAGGACGACATGGAAGTGGCAGGCGCCCGCCTCCTGTTCGGCCAGGAGCGAGGCGTGGCGGGCGGCGAAGCCGGACGGCGTGAAGTACGCGTCCCCCCGGTCCGGTACCGAGCGGGCGAAGTAGGCGCGGTTGTCGTGCTCGAAGGCCAGCAGTGCGGGCGCGTGCTCCGCGCGGAGGCGTTCCAGGGTCGGCATGCCGGAACGGTATGCGGTGACCGCTCCCGGGGCACCGGGATTTCGCGGCTTGACCCTGACGCGGCGGGAGGGTGGAGGCTGAGTGGGCCGTCGGGAGGAGGCAACCCTGAGAAGCGTTCAGCCTGTCGGAGGAGAGCCCTTAGGGGTACCTCCGTACTACGGCTCGGGGAGGGGTCGTACTGGCGGATGACGAGACGGGGCGGGGGCGGTCCTTAAGCTGGCTTTACGCCGCTGGGGGGCGGCAAGGCACACCACCGGGGGTGGGGTTTTCCTCAGGAGAAGACTGCGCCGGGCACCAGGGCGCACGATCCTCCCCGCCGCCAGACTGAACCACGTCGAACGAACACGCACGAAGCGGCCGTCAGGCACGACGGCGGTCGCGCCGGGCACCGCTGTTCCCATTGCTTACCGACATAGGAGAATTACCGTGACATCGGCTGTGACCATTCCCGGGCACGGGGGCGATTCGGAAGGTGCGGCGCGAAGCGCCTCGATGAGGGGTGGTGGCCGGGCGACGGGAGGGAGTACGGCCGTTGCCGCGCGGGCGCGGCAGGTCGTGAAGGCGTACGGGGCCGGAGAGACCCGCGTCGTCGCGCTCGACCACGTCGACGTGGACATCGCCCGCGGCCAGTTCACCGCGATCATGGGCCCCTCGGGATCCGGCAAGTCCACGCTGATGCACTGCCTGGCCGGGCTCGACACCGTGACCAGCGGGCAGATTTATTTGGACGAGACCGAGATCACCGGCCTGAAGGACAAGAAGCTCACCCAGCTGCGCCGGGACCGGATCGGCTTCATCTTCCAGGCGTTCAACCTGCTGCCGACGCTGAACGCGCTCGAGAACATCACGCTGCCCATGGACATCGCCGGCCGCAAGCCCGACCAGGAGTGGCTGGACCGGGTCGTGGAGACCGTGGGGCTCGCCGGGCGGCTGAAGCACCGGCCCACCCAGCTGTCCGGAGGTCAGCAGCAGCGCGTCGCCGTGGCGCGGGCGCTGGCGGCCCGGCCCGAGATCATCTTCGGTGACGAGCCGACCGGAAACCTCGACTCGCGCGCCGGCGCCGAGGTCCTGGGCTTCCTGCGCCGCTCGGTCGACGACCTGGGCCAGACCATCGTGATGGTCACCCACGACCCGGTCGCCGCCTCCTACGCGGACCGTGTGCTGTACCTCGCCGACGGCCGCATCGTCGACGAGATGCACCAGCCGACGGCCGAACAGGTCCTGGACCGGATGAAGGACTTCGACGCCCGGGGGCGCACGTCATGACCGTGCTGAAGACCTCGATGCGCAACTTCCTCGCGCACAAGGGGCGGATGGCGCTGTCGGCCGTCGCCGTCCTGCTGTCGGTGGCCTTTGTCTGCGGGACCCTCGTCTTCACGGACACGATGTCCACGACGTTCGACAAACTGTTCGCGGCCACGTCGTCGGACGTCACGGTCAGCGCCAAGGACGCCTCCGACGGCGGCGAGACGACCTCCGACAACGGCAAGCCGCCGGTCATCCCGGCCTCCGTGCTCGCCGAGGTGCAAAAGGCGGACGGGGTGCAGTCGGCCGAGGGCGCGGTGTTCTCCACCTCGGTGACCGTCGTCGACGGTGACAAGGAGAGCCTCTCGCCCACCAGCGGCGCCCCGACCATCGTCGGCAGCTGGAACGACAACGACGCCCGCACCATGAAGATCACCTCCGGTGCGGCGCCCGAGGGCCCCGACCAGGTGATGGTCGACGCCGACACCGCCGACAAGCACGGCCTGGAGCTCGGTGACGAGATCGGCGTGATCAGCGTGGTCGGCACGCACACCGCGAAGATCTCCGGCATCGCCGACTTCACTGTCACCAACCCCGGTGCCGCGATCTTCTACCTGGACACGAAGACCGCCCAGCAGGCCCTGATCGGCGAGAGCGGCGTCTTCACCAACGTCAGCGCCACGGCCGCCGACGGCGTCAGCGAGGAGCGGCTGAAGAAGAACGTCGTCGCCGCACTGGGCGGCGACTACAAGGTGCTGACCGCGAAGGAGAGCGCGGAGGCGGGCCAGAAGGACGTCGAGGGCTTCATGAGCGTCCTGAAGTACGGGATGCTCGGCTTCGCCGGGATCGCCTTCCTCGTCGGCATCTTCCTGATCATCAACACCTTCTCCATGCTGGTCGCCCAGCGCACCCGGGAGATCGGCCTGATGCGGGCCATCGGCTCCTCCCGCAAGCAGGTCAACCGCTCGGTGCTGATCGAGGCGCTGCTCCTCGGCGTCGTCGGTTCGGTGCTCGGTGTGGGCGCGGGCGTCGGCCTCGCCGTCGGGCTGATGAAGCTCATGGGCATGGCGGGCATGGACCTGTCCACGGACGACCTCACCGTCGCCTGGACGACCCCGGCGATCGGACTGCTCCTCGGTGTCGTCGTCACCGTCCTGGCCGCCTATCTGCCGGCCCGGCGGGCGGGCAAGATCTCCCCGATGGCCGCTCTGCGTGACGCCGGCACCCCGGCGGACGCCAAGGCCGGCCGGATCCGGGGCGCAATCGGCCTGGCCCTCACCGCCGTCGGCGGGTTCGCCCTGTACCTGGCGGCGGGTGCGGACAAGGCCGCGGACGGCTCCATGTGGCTGGGCCTGGGCGTGGTGCTGTCCCTGATCGGCTTCGTCCTGGTCGGCCCCGTGCTGGCGGGTGGCGTGGTCCGCGTGCTCGGCGCGGTCCTGTTGCGGGCGTTCGGTCCCGTCGGCCGCATGGCGGAACGCAACGCCCTGCGCAACCCGCGCCGTACCGGCGCGACCGGCGCCGCGCTGATGATCGGTCTCGCGCTGGTGGCGTGCCTGTCGGTGGTCGGCTCCTCCATGGTGGCCTCCGCGAACGAGGAGATCGACAGGACGGTCGGTACGGACTTCATCATCCAGAGCGACGCGGGCCAGCTGATCACCCCGCAGGCCGTGGAGGCCGTGAAGTCGACGCCGGGGCTGGAGCGCGTCACCGAGTACAAGTGGACCGAGGCCGACCTCACCACGCCCGACGGCAAGACGCTGAAGAAGACGGCGATCACGGCGGCCGACCCGTCGTACGCGGAGGACGTGCGGACCGAAACGCTCGCCGGGAAGCTCGCGGACGCCTATCGGCCCGACTCGATGTCCGTGCACGGCGACTTCGCCAAGGACCACGACATCAGCATCGGGTCGACGATCAGTGTGGCGTTCAAGGACGGTTCCACGGGCCGGCTGACGGTGCGGGCGATCACCGAGAGCGACACCGGGATCGATCCGGGCGGGATGTACACGTCCATCGAGACGCTCGCCAAGCACGTCCCGGCCGACCGGATGCCGCTGGACCTGATGGTCATGGCCACGGCGAAGGAGGGGCAGCAGGAAGTCGCGTACAAGGCGCTGAAGGACTCGCTGCACGACTACCCGCAGTACACCGTGCGCGACCAGACCGACTTCAAGGAGACGCTGAAGGGCCAGATCGGCCAGCTGCTGAACATGATCTACGGTCTGCTGGCCCTGGCGATCGTCGTCGCGATCCTGGGTGTGGTCAACACCCTGGCCCTGTCGGTGGTCGAGCGGACGAGGGAGATCGGCCTGATGCGGGCGATCGGCCTCTCGCGTCGCCAGCTGCGCCGCATGATCCGCCTGGAGTCGGTCGTGATCGCCCTCTTCGGTGCCCTGCTGGGTCTGGGGCTGGGCATGGGCTGGGGCGTCACCGCGCAGCAGCTCCTCGTCCTGGAGGGCCTGAAGGTCCTCGAGATCCCGTGGCAGACGATCATCGGTGTGTTCATCGGCTCGGCGTTCGTGGGCCTGTTCGCGGCCCTGGTCCCGGCGTTCCGGGCGGGCCGGATGAACGTCCTGAACGCCATCGCCACCGAGTAGCCACCGCCCGGCCACCGCACACGGGGGCAGCGGGGGAGCGCCCGGTGTCGGGAAGCCCTGAAGGGCCTTCCGACACCGGGCCCGTTGCTGCCCGGACTTCCGGCTCGGCCGACTCGGGCGGTGGGCGTCGTCCACAGGCTTCCGGTGTCCGCGGGCTCGGCGTCGTACGCTGGACACCCCCGGCCCGCGGCGCGTGTCGGGCCTGTCGTGTTGCACACCCCGGATGGAAGCGCCTCGAATGAGCCTGCACGGTCTGCTGGACGCCGTCGTCAAGGACACCGCCCTCGCGGAAGCGATCTCGGCGGCCGCCGACGGCAACCGGATGCACGTCGACCTGGTCGGCCCCCCGGCCGCCCGCCCCTTCGCGGTCGCGGCCCTGGCCCGGGAAACCGGCCGTACCGTGCTGGCCGTGACGGCGACCGGCCGTGAGGCGGAGGACCTGGCGGCGGCCCTGCGCTCCGTCCTCCCGCCGGAGGGGGTCGTGGAGTACCCGTCCTGGGAGACGCTGCCGCACGAGCGGCTCAGCCCCCGCAGCGACACCGTCGGACGCCGCCTGGCGGTCCTGCGCCGGCTGGCCCACCCCCGGTCGGACGACCCCGAGACCGGTCCCGTCTCCGTCGTCGTCGCGCCCGTGCGCTCCGTGCTGCAGCCGCAGGTCAAAGGTCTGGGCGAGTTGGAGCCCGTCGCGCTGCGGACGGGACAGACCGCCGACCTGAACGAGACCGTCGAGGCGCTCGCCGCCGCCGCGTACGCGCGCGTGGAACTGGTCGAGAAGCGCGGCGAGTTCGCGGTGCGCGGCGGCATCCTCGACGTGTTCCCGCCCACCGAGGAACACCCCCTGCGCGTCGAGTTCTGGGGCGACGACGTCGAGGAGATCCGCTACTTCAAGGTCGCCGACCAGCGCTCCCTGGAGATCGCCGACCACGGCCTGTGGGCCCCGCCCTGCCGGGAGCTGCTGCTCACCGACGACGTACGGGAGCGCGCGCGGGCCCTCGCCGAACAGCACCCCGAGCTGGGTGAGCTGCTCGGCAAGATCGCCGAGGGGATCGCGGTCGAGGGCATGGAGTCCCTGGCCCCCGTCCTCGTCGACGACATGGAGCTGCTGCTGGACGTGCTGCCCGAGGGCGCCATGGCCGTCGTCTGCGACCCGGAGCGGGTGCGCACGCGGGCCGCCGACCTGGTGGCGACCTCGCAGGAGTTCCTGCAGGCGTCCTGGGCGGCCACCGCGGGCGGCGGGGAGGCCCCCATCGACGTCGGTGCGGCCTCCCTGTGGTCCATCGCGGACGTCCGTGACCGGGCGCGCGAGCTGGACATGATGTGGTGGTCGGTGTCGCCGTTCGCCGCCGACGAACAGGTGGACAACGACACCCTCAAGCTCGGCATGCACGCCCCCGAGACCTACCGCGGGGACACCGCGCGGGCGCTCGCCGACACCAAGGGCTGGCTCGCCGACGGCTGGCGCACGGTGTTCGTCACCGAGGGCCACGGCTCGGCCTCCCGCACGGTGGAGGTGCTGGGCGGCGAGGGCATCGCGGCCCGACTGGAGGCGGACCTCGGCGCGATCGCCCCGTCCGTCGTGCACGTCGCCTGCGGCTGCGTCGACCACGGCTTCGTCGACCCGATGCTCAAGCTCGCCGTGCTCACCGAGACCGACCTGACCGGCCAGAAGGCGTCCGGCCGCGAGGGTGCCCGGATGCCGGCCCGGCGCCGCAAGACCATCGACCCGCTCACCCTGGAGCCGGGCGACCACATCGTCCACGAGCAGCACGGCGTCGGCCGCTACATCGAGATGGTGCAGCGCACCGTGCAGGGCGCGACCCGCGAGTACCTGGTGGTGGAGTACGCCCCCGCCAAGCGCGGCCAGCCCGGCGACCGCCTCTACATCCCCACCGACCAGCTGGAGCAGATCACCAAGTACGTCGGCGGCGAGGCACCCACCCTGCACCGGCTCGGCGGCGCCGACTGGACCAAGACGAAGGCGCGGGCGAAGAAGGCCGTCAAGGAGATCGCCGCCGACCTGATCAAGCTGTACAGCGCGCGCATGGCGGCACCCGGGCACGCCTTCGGCGGCGACACGCCCTGGCAGCGCGAGCTGGAGGACGCCTTCCCGTACGCGGAGACGCCCGACCAGCTGACCACGATCGCCGAGGTCAAGGAGGACATGGAGAAGTCGGTCCCGATGGACCGGCTGATCTGCGGCGACGTCGGCTACGGCAAGACGGAGATCGCGGTGCGCGCCGCGTTCAAGGCCGTCCAGGACGGCAAGCAGGTCGCCGTGCTCGTCCCCACCACGCTGCTGGTGCAGCAGCACTTCGGGACGTTCGGCGACCGGTACGCGCAGTTCCCGGTGAACGTGCGGGCGCTGTCCCGGTTCCAGACCGACACGGAGGCGAAGGCGGTCCTGGAGGGCCTGAAGGAGGGGTCGGTGGACGTGGTCATCGGCACCCACCGGCTGTTCTCCTCCGAGACCAAGTTCAAGGACCTGGGCCTGGTCATCGTCGACGAGGAGCAGCGCTTCGGCGTCGAGCACAAGGAGCAGCTGAAGAAGCTGCGCGCCAACGTCGACGTGCTGACCATGTCCGCCACCCCCATCCCGCGCACCCTGGAGATGGCGGTCACCGGCATCCGTGAGATGTCGACGATCACCACGCCGCCGGAGGAGCGCCACCCGGTGCTCACCTTCGTCGGCCCCTACGAGGAGAAGCAGATCGGCGCGGCCGTCCGCCGTGAACTGCTGCGGGAGGGGCAGGTCTTCTACATCCACAACCGGGTGGAGTCGATCGACCGCGCGGCGGCCCGGCTGCGGGACATCGTGCCCGAGGCGCGGATCGCGACCGCGCACGGGCAGATGTCGGAGTCGGCGCTGGAGCAGGTCGTCGTCGACTTCTGGGAGAAGAAGTACGACGTGCTGGTGTCGACGACGATCGTCGAGTCCGGCATCGACATCTCCAACGCCAACACCCTGATCGTGGAGCGCGGCGACAACTTCGGCCTCAGCCAGCTGCACCAGCTGCGCGGCCGGGTGGGACGAGGCCGCGAGCGCGGTTACGCCTACTTCCTCTACCCGCCGGAGAAGCCCCTGACGGAGACCGCGCACGAGCGGCTCGCGACGATCGCCCAGCACACCGAGATGGGCGCGGGCATGTACGTGGCGATGAAGGACCTGGAGATCCGCGGCGCCGGAAACCTGCTCGGCGGCGAGCAGTCCGGCCACATCGCGGGCGTGGGCTTCGACCTGTACGTCCGGATGGTCGGCGAGGCCGTCGCGGACTACCGGCGCCAGTTGGAGACCGGCGAGATCCAGGAGGAGCCGCCGCTCGAGGTCAAGATCGAGCTGCCCGTCGACGCGCACGTCCCGCACGACTACGCGCCCGGCGAGCGGCTGCGCCTGCAGGCGTACCGGGCGATCGCCTCCGCGAACTCGGAGGAGGACGTCAAGGGGGTGCGCGAGGAACTCGTCGACCGCTACGGCAAGTTGCCGGAGCCGGTGGAGAACCTGCTGCTGGTGGCGGGCCTGCGCATGCTGGCGCGCGCGTGCGGCGTCGGGGAGATCGTCCTGCAGGGCAACAACATCCGGTTCGCCCCGGTGGAGTTGCGCGAGTCCCAGGAGCTGCGCCTCAAGCGGCTCTACCCGGGCACGGTCCTCAAGCCGGCCGTCCACCAGGTGCTGGTGCCCCGGCCGAAGACGGCGAAGGTGGGCGGAAAGCCGCTGGTCGGCCGGGAGTTGCTGGCGTGGGTCGGGGAGTTCCTGACGTCGGTCCTGGGGTCGTGACCGCAACGCCCCGCCGGCCGGCCCGGACGCGCGGGACACACGGGGCATGAGCGAAGCCGCCCACGGCAGGGGATTCCGTGGGCGGCTTTTGGCCAAGGCCGTGAAGTTACGGCTTGAGTGCGGGTGTCCAGGCGGCTGTGATCTGTGGGTTTGCCGGACGTGGGAAGC